>NZ_CAHJWD020000118.1 GCF_903642095.1 Bathymodiolus brooksi thiotrophic gill symbiont
ATATGATGGATTGTGACCTCGCCTTGAGTGAGGTAGATCTTGGGTTACCACATTCTTTAGAGTATTTATACTAGGGACAGAGCTCCAGATAATTTTCAAGTCCAAAGGGTAATTACCCCCTACTTTTGAAAATGATGCGTATTTGCATATTTCCTTTGCACTGTTGTACTCTCTACTTCAGAAAAGATTGCTTACATGTACACTTTTAAAATTATGTTTGACACAAGTGTTATTCAATAAACGCAGGATGCAAGTGAAATGTATATCTCTGTTTAATTTGACACGATTGTGTCATGTTTATTAATAAAATGTTGTAAATATTTTGTTTTTTGCTCGTCGACTTCGGCAGTTTTCACAGCCGTGTTGATAATGTCATCAATGATTCCTTTAACTATACTGTCACTAGACACAGATGAAACTGTCAGGAACTTTTAAAAAAGTATATAATTTTCCGTAGCGCGCTTATTCATGTTCTTGCTCATTTTCAACGAACAACGTGTTCCCAAATTCACTTTCGTTTTAGTTCTTAACTAAACCGCATTTATTTGTAATATTGACCGCGATTGGATGATTTATCCTAAACATCCAATCAGATCTCTTTTGACATCGATGCTTAGAAAGGCAAACATTCGGTACCCCTCGGATGTATACACTTTCTCTTTCGAAAAGTATAAAGAGAAGTAATTACGGGGAATTTCTCAAAGTCAAAAATGTATTGTTTATGTACACGATGTATTATCGTCAACAGCGTACAAGTACGCTCCGAATTTGGAAAGTTTGCTTACACAGCAATATGTATGCGTAAATGTACACTCTGATCTGATAATACATGCGTTTTTACTCGTTTTCGC
>NZ_CAHJWD020000119.1 GCF_903642095.1 Bathymodiolus brooksi thiotrophic gill symbiont
TGTATCCGTTTCAATGACTGAAAAATAGAAAATGCGACTTTCGCTGAATATTCTTGTCCAATTCGTCTGAGGGGGGCCCGGTAGGTATATTTAAATGTGGCAGTCGAAAAGAGAAATATCTCGGGAGTGTAACGATATAATTGGGTCAGCGAAAGGATCACAAATAAGCGAAAAATATTGAGGCGAAGTGGGGAAGGGGTAAAGGGCAGATGTTTACCTTGAAGTAAGGAAGAGGAGGGGGCATATATTTTTTGAATGAAACAAGTGCCTGTGGTAATTAATTATTAAATCTACAAGTTTGTCGAATAAATTTTTGCACTGATTTGAACAATAAAGTATTCAATTCTTCACTAATTTCATTACATCCAAAGAGTATATATTCTATAGAGATGGGAACAATGTTATTAAAATAGTTAAACAGAGAAGTTCTATCGTGTTGATAAAGTGGACAATCAAGAAAAAAATGAATAGAATCCTCAAATAAATGACCACATACACAACGTGGATCATTCTTCAAATTTACTCTATATAAATCGGCATTAAGGCCACTACATCTATGTCTTAGCTTAGTATGTATTATGTTAGTTTTCCTATTGCCAATATTGTAAAATGAAGCCACCAGAATTTGGACAGCCTGAATTGTCAAACAATGAAAGTGAAGCTATGCATAATATTAAACACGTCAAGAAAGCATGTTAATTATGAGGAAGACAAAAATAAAGTACCCATGAACAAGCCTTACAACATCCAAAATACGAATATTTGCAATGGTATTTTCCATATTTCATTTTTTAAAGCACTATTACAATGGTATTTTCCATATTTCATTTTTTAAAGCACTATTAATCAATGAGGGAAAAACGACCCGGGGCGAACGGGAATAGGGAAATAACGACTCACGGGGCGAAACGACGCCAACGGCCTTCAGGCTTGTGTTGTCGGCAGGTAAGTTAAACTTGCCTTTGGTGCCATCACAAGATTATGTTTTACAAGATAACAAGAGGTGCTACGACAAAATTTTGAGTGACTGGAATTTCAGACTCC
>NZ_CAHJWD020000120.1 GCF_903642095.1 Bathymodiolus brooksi thiotrophic gill symbiont
ACGCCTCATTAGCCTGCTTAGACGCTTCTATTGCCGCCGTTTTAACAGGAAAATCAACAGTGCTAACTAAAACACTACTAGCCTCTATTACTGCATTACTCGCGGTGGTTAAAGCAGTATTAGTTAATGCCAACTGTGTCAGCCAAGGTGCCGCAAGATCTGCCGCTCGTTTAGCCTCAATAGCCGCTGCAAGTGCCACTTCTAAAGCGGCAATCTGCGTATTCAGCATTTGATGTTGATCATTAAATGCAGTTATCACGGTAGCATCAGCCTCATCCCGTTTAACCAACTTGAGCACTTGAATTTCCGACATAAATGCCACATTAGCCTGCTTTGATGCTTCTATTGCCGTCGACTTAGAGGTCAAGTCAATGTTATCATCATTCATTGCACTGATCGCATTTGTTACTGCCGTTGTGGCAGTCGCTAAAGCAGTGTTAGTTAATGTTAACTGAGCATCCCAATTAGTAAGGTCTGCCACTCGCTTAGCTTCAATAGCTACAAGTGCTTCTAAAGCACTAGCTTTTTCTCTCAAGCTTTGAAGTTGATCGTTAAACCCAGTAACAACAGTATCATCCGCTTGGTTTCTCTTAACGCTATCAAGAGCTTGTATTGCCACATTAAACGCTGCATTAGCCTCCTTCAGCACAGTTATTGCCGCCTCTTTAGAGGCAAAACTACCCTTGCTATTAACCGCATTGTTAGCATCTACCTCTGCACTGGTCGCTGTCGCTAAAGCAGAATCAGTTAATGCCAACTGTGCCTGCCATGGTGCCTCAAGATCTGCCACTCGCTTCGCCTCAATAGCCGCCGCAAGTGCCACTTCTAGTTCAGTAATCCGCGTCTTCAGTGCCTGATACTGATCGTTAAATGTAGCCACAATCACACCATCATCCTGATTCCTTTTAATAGCATCAAGCGCTTGTATCTCTACCTTAAACGCCGTATTAGCCTGCTTAGACGCTTCTATTGCCGCCGTTTTAGCAGGAAAATTAAGAGCGCTAGCAAAAACAGTGATTACATTCGTTAACGCATTCCCTGCCGTGTTTGAAGCAGTATTAGTTATTGCTAGTTGATTCTGCCAAGGAACCTCAAGATCTGCCACCCGTTTAGCCTCAATAGCCTGTGCAAGCGTTACTTCTAATGCAGTAGTCTCTGCAACTAGTGCTTCATGCTCAACATTAAATACAGCAATAATTGTGTCGTTGGAATCTGTCATTCTTAAGATTCTAAGTGCGTGTATTTCCACAAGAAAAGCTGCATTATATTGATTTGATTGTCTAACTGCCGTTGATTTCGTTTCTAAATCAACGGTGCTTCCCATCACAAGCGTAGCGTTTGCCCGAGCTTTTGTTGCTGTCGTTAAGGCACCGTCAGTTGCCCACCATTGACTATGCCAAAAGCCCTCTAGCTTAATCATAAATTCAGCGGACTTATAAGCATATTCTTGATGATCAATAATAGCGTTATTGATAACAGTTTCGTGCGCGACTGGGATCACTGCAGTTATGTGAGGACGGGCTAATTTTTCAAATTCTGTCCTGTGAACTTTAACTTTAGATGTGAATACTGCATAGTTAGTCCACTTGGTAAGTATTGAAACATCAGTGTCTATAGTGTTTGTAATAACACTGAGAGCGGTTAAAACTTCACTTTTAGCCGCATCAACCAATATTTTTTGTTTATTCCAACGATAACCCGACTCTTCAACATCAATGCCAGCATCTAAATTACTCCAACCGGTATTATCTCCGCCGCTCGTACCATTACTAAAATCGCTCGTCCCTTCAAACTCAATACGCTCATATCGTCTCCTACCATAGTCGTAGTTTTTAAAAACCACCTTGCCCATTTCCACCAAATCAACCCAGGTAAAAAATATTCGACTACCAAAGTCTAAGCCACTAACGACTATCTTAAATTCGTCAGTCCCTGTACCGTCATCATCATACAAAGTTATTTCTGCGTTGACATAGTGCCCATTGTTCTTAATTAGTTCTTTATAAAAAACTGAGGAGTCGGCAGGTGTATCCCAAAAATGCAAGTTTTCCATCGCTTTAATGTAAATCTCAAAAGTGGTGTCACTCGTATAACTTGCCACAACTTTGTTAATATCAACAATTTCACAGCAATATTTTATATAGTCCGCCTTCGCTTGCATACTCAGCGTTACTAATACCAGCCCCATTGCCAGTAAAATCCCTTTAACTGTATATTTTTTCATTTTTATAACTCCATTATTAATACCAAAATTAGTACCATAAAACCCCAATTAAGGGGCTTTATGGTCAAACTAATAACTTAAAACTAAATCGTTAATCGTTTCCTTCTAACGAGATAGTAAACACTCAACACCATCAACAAGATAAAGCCCACATCAGCTCTACCAGGGGCATTAGGATTGTAAACACAACCACCCCCACTACTACTTTTCTTGCTTGCATCAGTATCAGCCTTATCCTCAGTATCAGCCTTATCCTTAGTATCAGCCTTACCCTTAGTATCTACAGTATCTACAGCGTCAAACACCTTATTCGCCTGCCAACCTGAAGTAACCATATTGGTCGCCTGCTCTGTCGTTGGTA
>NZ_CAHJWD020000121.1 GCF_903642095.1 Bathymodiolus brooksi thiotrophic gill symbiont
TGCCTCCTGGCATGTTTTCAATGGTTATCGTGGAAATATCGGCTGAATCTGTTAAAGGACAAATGACACGATTTTTTATTTTTCACAAAACTTTGTGAAATACTTCCAAAATGCTGTAAAAATAATTACTTTTTCACTTTCATGTGATTAACGATACGTACAAAGGGATAAACACCCCTTTTATCGCCCTTTTTGCTGACCTAGAAATTATGCATATTTTGAGTGCGATAACGAGGCTGAACCACTCGTGACGTCACATGCGCCAGTCATCCATTTCTAAATCAGTTGATTGATATCGATACGAAATTTGCATAACAAAGCCGTGATTAGCAAACCAAAACAAACATCCACGTGGGTGAAATAGCTAGAAGTTCCAAATGGTGTCCTGTGCAGCGTTTGGGTGCAACAACAGAGGAACCAAAGGCAATGGACTGAGTTTTTTCTCGTTCCCAAAGGACGGCCAGCTGAGAAAAGCCTGGATCCATTACTGTGGACGATGGAATTTCGATCCAACATCAGGTCACAGATTGTGCTCCACCCACTTCACCCGTGACTGCTTTGAAAGGGATCCTTTGAGAATGATGGAACTTGGTGTTGATGGAACCTTCAAGCGACGACTGAAGCCAGATGCAGCCCCAAATGTGCCCCTAGCATCACCTGACCCGGAGAAAAAAAATGGCGAAACTCCAGTTGTTCAACACCTACACATTCGCAGGGGAGCACTACAGAAGCGTCAAAAGGCCGAGGTATGTGATTTTTAACATTACACATGTGCAAAGGCTAGTCGAGAATATCGATAATAATTAATGATATTAGAGTGCAAGTCGTGGTTTAGAAGTACATGTAGGTCATCATGCTCCCCCCTTTTTCCCAGTTTACCACGAACAGACGATCACGGGGCGTATACATCAAGTTTTGCATGTTGTAATCTCGTTTAAATTTCATGCATAGTATACAAGTGTTATAATTTCTTTCCAGTTTCATAAATTACTAGTATATACGTTCTCCACACACGTACAAATGTACGTACGGTCCAGATTCTGACCTTTACCAAATGTAAACAAATAACAATACTATTTTTAACTCAGATTTGACAACTGAAAATACACCACTGTATGTTACAGTGCAAATATAAAAAAAACCATTCATATAAACATGATGAAGAGGAAAAATGAACAAGCAAACTCGAAGAAAAAAATACAAGTGTGAAATTGTTTACCAAACAGAAAAGTGCAATGTATACTGATGTAACCTTTTGAACATGTAGCTTATAATATTGTTTATTCATAAGAAAAAGTGTTTGCATCCAAAAAGTAAAATGTGGTGGTTTTATTTTGTAACAAATCAAATGTAAATATTTGTATATTTTTTTTCAAACTGATTTGATTTTTGCAGGTTAGGAATAGCTGCACTTCATTACAACGAGAACTGCAACAGAGACCAAGCAACAACTAAAGATGGACAGCAATGCTTCAACACCTGCTACCCAAAGAAGGGAACACACGCTATTGCAAAACCTAGGACACCACCACCATCATTTGGTTAGTATTGTCAAACATCAGTAGCTTGAGAACCACTCATTTCTCAATCCACTTTTTCAATCCTGCATATTCTTTTATTAGTAACTAAACAATATGCATTTCTTGAAAAAAATTGTGCAGTCTCTGTGATGTTTTACTGTACATGTATACTTCACACTGTAATGTAAAAGTCATACCTTTTGACAAGTTTAATTTTGTCAAACTTCCAGTTTCACCAAGATGAAGAACAGCAATAAATATAAAAACCTTGTTCTTTTGCACTGATTTTCTTTTTTTCTCGCATGCATTATGCCCTATCCATCCTGTTTTCAGTTAAAATTTGCTAAAGCAGCTTAACGGTTTATTTGATGTGTTGCGTCAATGAGCTATACATTTATACTGATAATTTTTCATGCTTTTAACTAAAGATTAATACCGGTAATTCAAGGAAATATAGTCATATAGGTACACAGTGTTGAGAAACAAATTAAAAATATCAACTCTACTAATATAAAGTTGCAATTGTGATACATGTATATGTCATTTACCAGATTTTATAACTTTCTTTTTTATTGTAGAGTATGTGGCCCTGATCAAGCAGGCAGTAGTGGAAAGAAGACGATGATGTAAAAGTGCTCAACACTACCAATCCACCGTCTCTGACATCATTCACTATATTTGAGAAAGCAGACCTCATTCAGAGACATCGATCAAGATTTAGCAGACAATGAAAAGACTGTGTGAACATTAAAATTTAATTCTTTATGTAAATTGTATATAATAATCTGCAGTGTATATAATTCACAGTTCATAGAAATAGTACATATTTCAAACAAATGTTACTCAAACAGTAGCGTATTTAAACCCACAATATTCTTCTGATGGAAAAGTCTCTCTTATTTTCTGAACAACACAAGTTGGTAAAAATTTTCCTGTTATGACGTCCAAGTCTGTGCCAAATCCACTGTACGAAGCGTCTGTAAGCCATAAATCTGTATTGTCTGAAATAAAAATACCAACTTTTAGATTCAGTTTCACTTATTATAACAGTTTATAAAATGATTAATTAGAAGATTTTACAGAGTATGATTCTAAACATTTTATATCTTCCTATATTCACAATTATTTGTATATTAAAAATATAATTGTTAATTTGTCCTGTAAATAATTCTTCTGTATATCCAATAATAATTTATATAAAAACAAATTTATGAGTTTACATGACAAAGTCTTGTGTTGTAAGTTCTGTATGTTAATAAATATAATTTGTATAAAGATACAAATTATTCATTGTAAATATACCTGTTTATAGTTATGCACATTTTACTGAAAAATGCACATACTGAATAAAATGTTGAAATATGATTACATACTCATTTATTGGCTCGTTGTCGTCAAAGGGACCAACATTTTCCAAGAACTCGTACATGCTGACGTGAAGAACATGTCGGTTAAGGCAGTTGGAAATAAAAATGTCACTGTCTGTAATACACTGCATGTCCTCTGATAGCATCTGGGAGTGAACTGCGGGCACTTCAACACAACAAATACATTCTTCTGGTGTTGTCATTGAGGAGCAATTGCCACATTCACACCTAAAAAATAAGATACATTACTTACATATAAAGCAAGCATAACATGAAAAAATATACACATGGGGTACATCTATAAAGTAAATACATATGGATATAAAGTAGACTGATGGGACTGACAGAGTGGTTCCAGAAACAGATGGTGTAAAGCTTATGAAGGGTTTTACTATACAGTTGGGAAGAAAAGGAACAGATATGGAGCAAATGTCAATGAGAGAACATCCCATCTCCGAATTGACTGGCTGATCAAAAATAGACATATAGGTGGCCACACCATCTTCAACAAGCGGGACACCCCACAAAATACAGCAAGCCCTAAATGACCCCCAACAAAAAACAAAGTGGATCAGTGGCCAAAATACTAGAACAATTTTTCAAATATGATTGAAAACTGCCTCTAATCTAGAATGGAATTGAGAAGTAATTGATTCTTGTTGTCTCGAATACATTTAAGTCAACATTTCAGGTAACTCGAAAAAGTTTTCTGGATCTTCAACAGTAATTACTATGCAAATTTACCCCTGATGAATACAATTACTGGCTGTGTACCCTATCCCGCCAGGTACCCATGCAAGATGTTTCTGTCAACTTGAAAGTGCCAGTTAAAACATTTCATTGTTTGAAATCAACAGGGAGCCACTTTACCAGAACTTTCTTTAAAATTTCTGAAAACTTTTTGTAGAAATGTACGTAACATGCATAAATACAATGGTTAGTGTTGAGATTGGGTACTCAGCCAGTAGACCTGACAACTCGAAAGAAATGTACCAACTTGCAGACTTGTTCAAGATATGCATAATATCAGTAATTGTATAAGCAAATATATAAAGTTGTGGGTTTTCTGGAAAAGAGGTCAATGCTTGAGCTGTTGTGGATTATTTGTTTGCTGCTTCATTTGAGTGAAAATAATGTTAAAATTACTCAATTTTCTCTTTACCTGGGGGTACTCTTTACATGGCAAGACTCACACTATCAGTATCAATATGGCTGTAGCACTAACAAAAGTCAGATGGGCTTAAAAGTCTTTCGTTTTTAATCTCTCCTGTTCGAAATGTGTCAGGGTTCATTTTATACATGTGCGAAGTAGAATCCTAAAAAAAGGGGGACATATGAGGCACTACGACAGTCGTCTTTATTCGTTAAAACTTTCGTAAATTGGGGGGGGGGGGTTAAGATATCATCGTCAGTACAACCTGTTATTTCAGTTTTTCGTTCAATCGTGTTTTTTTTTAATATTGTTAACAAATAAACAAAACCTCACCAGTCGGTGTTGACTAGTCTGTCCTGAGCTTGGGAACTTTCGTGGATATCGGAGTCTTCTGATGTTGAATGTTCTCTTTCCTGTTGACTTTCATCATTACATAATGGCTCGAACTGATACGGCTGGATGTCTAAATCACCAACATGATCGGAGATATTGCTGTCATCACTGTCCATGATATTTATCGGCTGTTTACTGTCTCACTTCGATCGCTCATGATCGTTTATCATGGAAGCCATCCTTTGGCGCATGTGACGTCACGTAATCACGTGACCACTTAGCTCATTAAAATGTATAGGTCAGAGATCGGGGCGATTTCAAAAGGTAATAATCAATAAAATGGGCGTCCTAGGGGGTTATTTTCAATTAAGACAATGTTTATAGTTTATTTAATGACCAAATCAAACAAGTTGGTTAAGGCAGTTGGAAATAAAAATGTCACTGTCTGTAATACACTGCATGTCCTCTGATATC
>NZ_CAHJWD020000122.1 GCF_903642095.1 Bathymodiolus brooksi thiotrophic gill symbiont
CTGCTTTATGTCCTTTAGTCGAGCTAAAACGGTAGATTTGAAACCAATTAGTCTACTTTATGTCCGTTAGTGGAGCTAAAAGCGGTAGAATTGAAACCAATTAGTCTGCTTTATGTCCTTTAGTCGAGCTAAAACGGTAGAATTGAAACCAATTAGTCTGCTTTATATGCTTTAATCGAGCGAAAACGGTAGAATTGAAACCAATTAGTCTGCCTAATGTTCTTTAGTCGAGCAAAAACGGTAGAATTGAAACCAATTACTCTGCTTTATGTCTTTTAGTCGAGCTAAAACGGTAGAATTGAAACTAATTAGTCTGATATATGTTCTTTAGTCGAGCACAAACGGTAGAATTGAAACCAATTAGTCTGATGTATGTCATTTTATAGAGCTAAAACTGTAGAATTGAAACCAATTAGTCAGCTTTATGTCTTTTAGTCGAGCTAAAACTGTTCAGTTGAAACCAATTTGTCTGCTTTATGTCTTTTAGTCGAGCTAAAACGGTAGAGTTGAAACCAATTAGGCTGCTGTATGTCCTTTAGTCGAGCTAAAACGGTAGAATTGAAACCAATTAGTCTACTTTATGTCCGTTAGTGGAGCTAAAGCGGTAGAATTGAAACTTATTAGTCTGTTGTATGTTCTTTAGTCGAGCTAAAACAGTTCAATTGAAACCAATTTGTCTGCTTTATGTCCTTTAGTCGAGCTAAAACGGTAGAATTGAAACCAATTAGTCTACTTTATGTCCGTTAGTGGATCTAAAATGGTAGAATTGAAACCAATTAGTCTGATTTATGTCCTTTAGTCGAGCTAAAACCGTAGAATTGAAACCAATTAGTATGCTTTATGTCCTTTAGTCGAGCTAAAACGGTAGAATTGAAACCAATTAGTATGCTGTATGTCCTTTAGTAGAGCTAAAATAATATAATTGAAACCAATTAGTCTGATGTATGTCCTTAAGTCGAGCTAAAACGGTACAATTTAAACCAATTAGTCTGATTTATGTCCTTTAGTCGAGCTAAAGCGGTACAATTGAAACCAATTAGTCTGCTTTATGTCCTTTAGTCGAGATAAAATGTTAGAATTGAAACCAATTAGTCTGCTTTATGTCCTTTAGTCGAGCTAAAGCGGTACAATTGAAACCAATTAGTCTGCTTTATGTCCTTTAGTCGAGATAAATTGGTAGAATTGAAACCAATTAGTCTGCTTTATGTCCTTTAGTCGAGCTAAAACGGTAGAATTGAAACCAATTAGTCTGCTTTATGTCCTTTAGTCGAGCTAAAA
>NZ_CAHJWD020000123.1 GCF_903642095.1 Bathymodiolus brooksi thiotrophic gill symbiont
CTCGGCTGGAATTTTCTGAGGCTCGTCGTGCTATCGCAAAATCAGTATGTATGGGGTAGTTGTTGTTGCCAAAATTTGTAATTAATGAGCTTGAAAAATTAGAAAGTGAATTGTGGGACGAGGATTTTAGAGCTGAGGATCAGCAATATACTCCACATACTCACGAAGGGGAAGAGGCTAGAGCTGAATATGCACAAAACATAGGTTTTATTGTAAAACCAAGATTGGATGCAATAATTGAGTATGCTCGTAACGACTTAAAGGGTTAACAAACGACTCCACTAGAAATTTTTTTTATTGTCATCTTTATTTACAGAAAAAATTGTATGTTACAGGAGGTAAATGTATTATTAAATTTTCCGATATAACGCATAAAATCTCACTAAAAGATGCCGATATAAGATATTGACTTGGCATTGACTGAGATGAGTTATGTACGGAAATATGAAAGTGAAGCGGATTTATTTGCTTTTGAAAAGATGTTAATATCTAGCATTAGCCCACAATCATTTATTAATATTATGAAGCGTATTGCTTCTAATAAAACTATCGCTAATGATAAACGCTAAACAGATTATTTTGCTTCCCATTCAAATATTGTTGAGTGTAACAAGATGGTAAAAAAAACATATTGTGCCACTAAACCTCTGTGTAAATATAAATAACCGTTAAAATACTGGTTTTCTCATCATTTTTATTTATACAAAGGCTTTTTATGGGTGTTGACTTGATTAAGTTAAGGCGTGAATTTACCAGTAATGGTATTTCTCGTATTGAGTTGGACAGTAACCCTTTTGTGCAATTTAAAATGTGGATGACGCAAGCCATTGATGCTGAATTGACTTTGCCAAATGCTATGAGTTTGGCGACCAGTGATAAGGATGGGGTGGGTATTAGAACGGTTTTATTGAAAACATTTGATGAGAATGGGTTTGTATTTTTTACGAATTATAATTCTAAAAAAGCTAAGCAATTAGACAACAATCCAAGTGCTGCTTTGTTATTTCCATGGTTGGATTTGGAGCGTCAAGTTAAAATCTCTGGCACAGTGGAAAGGGTCTCTACTATGGAATCCATTAAATATTTTTCCTCCAGACCTAAAGAGTCTCAACTGGGTGCTTGGGCATCAGCACAATCATCAAGATTGAGTTCAAGGCAAGTGCTATTGTCCGAGTTCAGGGCAATGAAACGCAAATTCAACAAAGGCGAAGTGCCTTTACCTGATTTTTGGGGTGGTTATCGCATAGTGCCAACCACAATTGAATTTTGGCAAGGTAGGGAAAATCGCTTACACGACCGTTTTGTTTATACCAAAAGTGGCAATATATGGGAAATTAGTCGTTTAGCGCCCTGATTGTTTTAATGACTACCTGAGTTTCAGGTTGTTTATCGGTCCAAAATTTAAAAGCAGCAGCGGCCTGTTCAACCAACATACCTAATCCGTCAAATACCATGGATGCCTGATTGGCTTTTGCCCAGTCCATAAAAGGGGTTTGCCGCCCATACATTAAATCGTAGCAAATCGCATTATTTGCAACACCAGCAGCAATGTTTGGCATTTGTCCATCAAGTGAAGCACTGGTAGCGTTAATGATAATATCAACAGGGTCGTCGCCGTTAATTTTCTCCAAACCAAAGCCACAGGTTTTACCAAATTTGGCAAAATCTTTAGCGAGTTGCTTTGCTTTAGAGGCGGTGCGATTGGCGATTATTATTTGTGCAGGCTGTTGTTGCAATAAGGGCAGTAAAATGCCACGAGTTGCACCACCTGCACCTAGGATTAACACAACCTTATTGTGTAAATCAATGTTTAGGTTTTGAGTTAAGTCGTTTACCAAGCCAATGCCATCGGTATTTTCACCTATTAACTCATTGCCATCAACTTTAATGGTATTAACTGCCCCTGCAGTTTGAGCATTGATTGAGCGTTTAGTAGCCAAATCAAAGGCGTTCATTTTAAAGGGGACGGTAATATTGAAACCATTGGCACCTAGGTTGATAAAGTTTTGTGCCACTTGCGAAAACCCATCAATTGGCGCTAGTATTTTGCTGTATTCAATCTGCACACCAGTTTGTTGTGCAAATAAAGCATGAATTTTAGGCGATAAACTGTGTTCAATAGGGTTGCCAAAAACAGCAAATTTATACATCGCTGTCTTGGCTTTTGTTTCCATTATTAGGCTTGGACTCTGGTTTGCTGGTATTGCCTGCCTGAACCTTTGGTTTTTCTTCGCTTGTTGTTTTAACAGGATTTATTTTTGTTGGTGTTGCTTGCGTCTGCGATTTTAAATTTGTATCTTTAGGGGCTATATTTTTTGATTTTTCCTGAGGGATTTCCTTTGGTTTTTGTGGTTTATTTTGTGGATTGCTTGGCGTTTTATTTGGCACTTTATTATTTTGTGTCTTGTTATTTTTCGGTTTGTTTTGTTGTTGCTTATTTTGCACTTTATTTTGATTGCGATTTCTATTGCGATTTTGATTGCGATTTCTATTGCGATTTTGGTTTTTATTAGGTTGTTTTTTACCTGATTTCTTTTTCTTTCCCTTTTCACCTAATCCAAATATTGATTTAATCATACCCACTAAAGAAAATGAAGGCTTAGCCTCAACTTTCTTTTGGTTAGGCTTGCGTGTGGTCGGGTGATTGCTGTTAATAGCGGCAACTTCTGTGTTATTTTCAAGTCCATTTTCAGCAAGATTGTATTGTGGTTTAGAAATACCTTGATAACTTTTGTGGCTTGATTTTTTAGACTTCGTTTGTTTGTTAATGCTGAAGTTTGGAAATTGCATGTAGGGATTGGGCAATAAAGTGATTTTCACCTGATATTTGTCTTCTAATTGACCAATATCATTGCGTTTTTCGTTGAGTAAATAGGTGATAACATCAACACTGGATTGAATGGTTATTTTTTGCGTTTGATTGGAAGTGTTACAGCCATCTCCAAGTTGCCTTAAAATGCTTAACGCTAGATTTGGAACGGTTGGCACCGTGCCACGACCATCGCAGGAAGGGCAAGTTTTTTCTACTGATTCCGCTACCGAACTCATTAAGCGCTGCCTTGACATTTCTAGCAAACCGAAGCGTGAAATCGTACCAATTTGGATGCGAGCACGGTCTGAGCTCGTGGCTTTTTCCATTGCTTTTTCAATGGCTTTTCGATGCTCCTCAGAAATCATATCGATAAAGTCAATTACCACCAAGCCACCGATATCACGCAGTTGTAACTGCACAGCGATTTCTTTGGCAGCTTCTAAATTCGTGCTATAAGCAGTTTCCTCAATGTCAGCACCTTTGGTAGCGCGTGCAGAGTTGATGTCAATAGCCGTTAGTGCTTCAGTAGGGTCAAAGACAATGGTTGCACCTGTACGCAGAGACACTTCACGCTCAAACACACTTTTTACTTGTGATTCAACATCCATATGGCTAAATAAAGACTGCCCAGAAGCATCAAATTGCTTAATACGATCTATGTAGTGTGGCAGGACGAAACTAACAAATTCTTTGGCACTTTGAAAAGTTGCCAAATCATCAATAATGACACTATCTGTATCTTCTCTCAGATAATCACGCAGTGTGCGAATCATAATATCACTTTCTTGATAAATTAAGAAAGGTGCTTTACGATTTTCTGCGGCAGTGTTAATGGAATTCCACAATTCTGATAAGTAGTCAACCTCCCATTGTAATTCTTCTAAATTTTTCCCTGCACCCGCTGTTCGGATAATCAAACCTGAGTCTTTAGGCATAACAATTTTGCCAATAATCTCTTTCAATGATTGCCTATCTGTTGAGGTAATTTGTCTAGAAATGCCGTTACTCTTTGAGTTGTTTGGCGTCAAAATCATATAAGCACCAGCCAAGTTGGTATAAGTGCTTAATGCAGCACCTTTGTTACCCCGCTCTTCTTTTTCAACTTGGACAATAATTTCTTGCCCTTCTTTTAAAACATCGGAAATGGTTAGTTTATCCCCCGAGGCTTCAGCATTTTCTTTTAATGTTTCGGCTACTTCTTTAAACGGTAAGAAGCCTTGTTTCTCTTTACCGTAATCAACAAAGGCAGCTTCTAGGGATTGCTCAACTCTAGAAATTCTCCCTTTGTAAATATTGCCTTTATTTTTTTGATTAAGACTGGTCTCTATATTGAGAGAAGTCAGTTTTTTATTTTTTACAATTGCAACTCTAATTTCTTCAGAGTGCGTCGCATTGATTAGTATATGATTCATGATTAAGTCCTGTAATGAGACTTTTTTTCATACATAGAAAACCAACGAGGCTATGCCGAGTTGGGTTTAAAATTTGTTTTATTTTGAGTTGCATGGTATTTCAAAAATCTGCTTCCTTTTTCGTTTTTTACAAGGTTATTCACTCATGTAATTAATTATTTAATAAAACAATGAACAGTTATTATTTTTTCTATATAGCAAAAAAGCCAGATGATAGTTATGTATTGGCTTGCACCCAAAAACATTTAATTTTTTTAATTGATATAATTTTATCAATATAATTTTTAATTCTGTTTACATTTAACGGACGCAATTATAACATAGAGGTCTTTGTATAAAAATAAATAATTATTGATAATTCGCTTTTAATTTACTTGGAATTTTTTTAAATCCAGCCTTGATTGCTAGAGTAAGGATTGATAAGCGGGCAAAAATTAAATTCTATTCATTGTCCACATTTACGCAAAGGCTCCATATAAAAAATTACTGATTTAAAGTGCGTCCACCATCTACACTAATAATTTGACCAGTAATATAAGGTGAATTTGCTAAAAATAAAACGGTATTGGCGATATCCTCTGGGTTACCTTGCTTGTTTAAAGGTATTTTATCAAGCATTTTATTTTTTTGCTCAATGTTGAGTTCAGCTGCATTTTCTGGCCAAAGAATAGAGCCGGGGGCAACGCCACAAACACGAATATCAGGCGCCAATTCTTTTGCTAGTGTTTTTGTCATCATTTCAATGCCTGCTTTTGAGATGTTATAAATCGCATGATTTTTTAGTGGCCGTTGTGCGTGAATATCAACAATATTGATAATACACCCATGTTTTTTTGATAATGTTGCTGCTAGAGATTGAGACAGAAAAAATGGTGCCATTAAGTTACTATCAATGATTTTATGCCAATCGTTTTCACTGGTATTTTGTAAGGGTGTTGGGTAAAAAACTGAGGCGTTGTTTACCAAAATATCTAATTGCTTAATGGCAGTTGTTAGTGTTTTTAACGCTTGGGTGTCTGTCAGTTCTGCTTGTGCAAGCGTGGCAGAGTTGATGCGTATTTGGTTAAGTTCATCCGCCAAGGTTTGTGCTTCTGTGCCAGAATGTCGATAGTGGATAATGACATTGTAACCGTGTGCATGTAGTGTTTTTGTAATTTGTGCGCCGATGCGTTGTGCGCCACCTGTAATTAAGGCTGTTTTCATATAAAATAGCGTTCCAATGAATCTTAAAGAGGCTTGCATAAATATGAACAATCATCAAAAATCCACTTTCCACCCACTTGGCGATTTCTTTAAATCCAGCCTTAGTCTTGCTACGACAAAATTTAAAGAAATCGCCAATTGGGCAAAAATTGAATTTTGTTAATCATCCATATTTATGCAAAGGTCTCTTAAAGAAATTATTAAAAACACCATTATACAAAAATCTAAGCCAATTGGGTTTGATGAATTTATGGATTTGGCATTATATTATCCAGCCAAGGGGTATTACAGTGGCGGTATGCAAAAATTTGGTGAGCAAGGGGATTTTATTACCGCACCTGAAACTTCGGATTTGTTTGGTTTTTGTTTGGCACGCCAATGCACACAAATATTAGATGGCACCAACGATATATTGGAATTTGGTGCAGGTAGCGGGGTGTTGGCAGCACAGGTTTTGTTTGAATTGGGGCGTTTGGGGCAGTTGCCAAAAAACTATTACATATTAGAACTTAGTGCTGAATTACAACAAAGACAACAAGACACAATTGCTAAAATTTTGCCAGAATTAATGGATAGAGTGGTTTGGTTGAATGGTTTGCCAGAAAATTTTTCAGGCGTGGTGATTGCGAATGAAGTGCTAGATGCAATGCCAGCAAAACGCTTGATTTATCAAGCAGGGAAATTCAAAGAATTGGGGGTAGATTGTCAAAATGATGCCTTAGTATGGCAGACAAAAAGCATTTATAACAACGATAAGATGCGCCTACCTACTGAAGTTACACAGGGTTATATCACCGAAGTAAATGAAAGGGCGATAGCTTGGGTTGAAAGTTTGAGCGAAACTATGGATAAAGGCTTAGTGCTGTTAATTGATTACGGCATAGGCAGAGAGGAATATTTTCATCCACAACGAGGTGCTGGCACACTTAGATGTTATTACCAGCACAAGGCGAGTGAAAATCCATTTGTGCATATTGGCAAACAGGATATTACCACCTCCGTTAATTTTTCTGATATTGCTGAGGCGGCAGAGCGGGGTGGTTTTGAGGTTCAGGGTTATGCAACGCAAGCACTGTTTTTAATTTCTTTGGGCATTGATGAATATCTGTTAGCAGAGCAAGAAACAGATAAGCGTGCCAGTTTGGCGCAACAAGTTAAGCAACTGGTGTTACCGAGTGCAATGGGCGAGAGTTTTAAAGTTTTGGCATTGGTAAAAGATACTCAAGTAGAGTTACAAGGCTTTAAAGAACAAAATTTATTGCATAAATTATAAGACCTAGGCAAATATGAATCATCCAAAAACCACTTTTTTATGTGCCTGTATTACAAGGAATGCAAAAATATTAAAATAATTATTACTAAGCGACCCATTAAATTAGTCAAGACTGGTTCGCCATAGAAAAAACGCAAGGAGTTTAATATGCTAGAAAATAAAACAACACAACCACAACCAATTTATCGCAAGGACTATGAGCCAAGTGCCTATTTAATTCACACTACCGAATTACATTTTCAATTGGGTGAAAACGAAACCATTGTTTCCTCAAAAATCGATTTTTATAAAAATCCAAATTGGAACACTTCCCCTTTTCCCTGTCAATTATTGCTAAATGGCGTTGATTTAGAATTAATTTCAGTTTTGCTAAATGGTGTAACCCCTGAGTATGAAATTACACAAGAGGGTTTATTATTAAGCAACACACCAGCACACTTTATCTTGGAGATCAAAACACGCATCCACCCAGAAACCAACACCAGTTTAAATGGATTGTATCGCTCTAGCGGTAATTTCTGCACCCAATGTGAGGCACACGGATTTCGTCAAATTACTTATTATTTAGATCGCCCCGATGTGCTAAGTGTATTTACCACGCACATTGAAGCAAATCACCAGCAATATCCAATATTGTTAAGCAATGGCAATTTGGTCACGCAGTCAAATGGCGTGGCAACTTGGCACGACCCAGCGCCCAAACCTTGTTATTTATTTGCATTAGTAGCAGGGGATTTTGCTGTTTTGGCAGACACTTGGACAACGCCTTCAGGCAAGGAAGTGGCACTTAAAATTTATGTAGAAGCACACAATATTAACAAAACTCAGTTTGCTATGGAGGCACTTAAACGGGCGTTTAAATGGGACGAAGTGCGTTTTGGCTTGGCTTATGATTTAGATATTTATATGATTGTGGCAGTGGATGATTTCAATATGGGGGCAATGGAAAACAAAGGATTGAATATTTTTAATTCTGATTGCGTGCTGGCAGATAGAAAAACTGCAACAGATGAAGATTTTATTGATATTGAAGCCATTATCGGTCATGAATATTTCCACAATTGGACGGGCAACCGCATCACTTGCAGAGACTGGTTTCAGTTGAGCTTAAAAGAGGGGTTAACAGTATTTCGTGACCAAGAATTTACTGCCGATTTACACGCCCGATCAAGCAAACGCATTGAAGATGTTAATGCACTACGCACCCTACAATTTGCCGAAGATGCAGGGCCGATGGCACACCCCGTGCGTCCTGAGCATTATATTGAGATGAACAATTTTTATACGCTAACCGTGTATGAAAAAGGTGCAGAAGTAATCCGTATGATTCACACCTTTTTAGGCGAAGTAGGGTTTCAAAAAGGTATGGCACTATATTTTGAGCGTTTTGATGGGCAAGCAGTGACAATTGATGATTTTGTCGGTGCAATGAGCGATGCAAACGACTTTGATTTTACGCAATTTAAACATTGGTATTCACAATCAGGCACCCCTGAAATAAGTATTTCCACACATTATGACAAAGATAAAAAGACTTACACCGCAACAGTTAAACAGGGGTTTGCGTATTTCTTGCCACTCGCATTCGCCTTGTTCAATACCTCAGGCGATGAATTGCAAAGTGGCGTTTTAACCCTAAAAGACAAAACCCAAAGTTTCACCTTTGAAAACATAAAATCAGAGCCAATCCCCTCTTGGTTGCGTGGTTTTTCCGCACCCGTTAAACTTACCCATCATTTAAGTTTTGAACAAAAAATATTCCTAGTCAAGCACGACACAGACAGTTTTAGCCGCTGGGACAACGCACAAAGCCTATGGTTATCCTTAATAATGGATGCAGATGCAATTGATGAAGTCGCCTTTTTTGACGCACTTGAATTTATGATGACAAACATCCAAGACAAATCGTTAATTTGTGCATTATTAACCCTGCCATCCGAACGCGCATTACACAATCACCAAGCCATTATCGATGTATTTGCCATTCATCACAAGCGTGAACAAGTGATTCAAAAAATCATTCAACGCTTCAAACCATTATTACTTAAACTCTATCAATCTCTAAACATCCCTCAAACCTATGACATAACACCAGAATCAGTAGGACGCAGAGCCTTAAAAAACCTCTGCCTATTTTATTTGGCTAAAGACGGCGAATTATCATTAGCACAAAAGCAATTTAATTCAGCCGATTGCATGAGCGACAAACTCGTCGCATTCAAAGTTTTAATAAACGGCGACACCCCTTACCGCACACAAGCATTGACCGATTTTTACCAAGAGTTTAAAGACGACACCCAAGTAATGGACAAATATTTCTCCGCCCAAGCCCTCAGTAATATATGCGATATTGACAAAGTTACAACCCTAATGCAACACGAATTATTTTGCTTTAATACCCCCAATCGCCTACGCAGTGTAGTCGGCAGTTTCACCCACAATACGGTAAATTTTCACCACCAAGCAGGCTATGCATTTTTAACCAATGTCATCATCAAACTTAACACAATCAACCCACAAATTGGTGCCAGATTAGTCGCAACCTATAATCACTGGCGTCGCTTCACCCCTGAGTTAAAAGCCTTGCAAAAACAACAATTAAAAACAATTTTAGCCACCAAAAACCTTTCCAAAGATATTTTTGAAATCGTCCAAGCCGCACTTAAATAAAAATAATATTTGTTTTTTTAATAGCCAAGCAATAACCTATAATATTTCATTAGTAAATTAACAGCACTGAATAAAGGAGTTAGAAAAACAACAAGTTGGGTTAAAAATGCCAACTTATTTATTGAATAATATCGATGGAATCATCACAGAATATAAAGTTAATCGCTCTAAAATATTGATTAAAGAGCAAGATGTTCACGAGCATTTGCACGAAACACTGCAAGAAGTAAAATTAATAAAGGAAGGTAAAATTCCCACAACAATGAAATAAACAGCACAAACTTATTGAAATGGCAGAAGACTATAAATTAACCACAGAATAAATGCACCAATTAACAAAAATCCTAAAACAAAAATCCCTTACCATCGCCGTAGCAGAATCCTGCACAGGCGGTAATTTATCCGCACTCCTCACCAGCGAAAGCGGATCATCCACCTACTTTGACCGAGGTTTTATTACCT
>NZ_CAHJWD020000124.1 GCF_903642095.1 Bathymodiolus brooksi thiotrophic gill symbiont
CGCTTACGCATCAGGTAAGTTTGGGTGTTATGCCTTTAAGTGAGAAGTGAGTAAGGTTTGCTTAAAATGGCTAAAGGTTTTGATTAGCGATATCCTCTAAGGTGGGGAGGGACAGATTAAACGATTTTGCTAATTCAAGTGTGCGTTTTAGTCTTGCGGGTGCGGATCTGCCCATGCATTTGTGTGTTAAATCGCCTTGGAAGGCTTTTATCATGCCTTGTTCTAATTTTTGTGCATCAAAAGTTTGTTTGGTGAGTTGGGTTTGGAGGGTTAGGATGTCGTTTGAGACATTGCGCATTAAATCTAAGTGTTGATTGCGAAGGGTGTCAACGGTTGCATTTGGTTCGATGGATATGCCTGCGATGTTGGTGGTTAGGATGTAGAGATTTTTTAAGACTAGTTCGAATAGTAATTCGTCTTGAGAACTGAGCATATGGGCGGGGATATCGAGTAGGGCTAGGGAGTCAACTAGAATTTGTGCTTTTTTGCCGTGGGCGGGGGATGAGATTAATATTTTGGAATCTATGCCTTTTTTCTTCTCAAACCAGACTGAAATTATTGTGGGGTTTGTGAAGTTATGTGCTGTCCAATCGCGAGGTAAGAGTTCATTTTGCATCATTGCTACACGGTCTTTCCATTCGTTAGGGATAGAGTTTAGTGCAGGTTGTAAATCTGCTTCACCAGTGCAAACTAAGATAAATTCAGGGTCAATGGAGGCACGCAACTCGTCAATATCGGTGGCTCTTGTGATGGGGTAAACAGGGTGGTTATTTTTCAAAAAAGCACGAGCAAATACACTGCCTAATTCACCGATACCTAATACAATAATGGGCTTCTTCATACTTTTATGTTACTAATTAGAATGACCAGAATATGTTTTCAAGTCGTTATCATCTCTATTTTTATTAGATATATGAATACTTTCGTCATATAGCCAATTTTGAATAAATTTTGGTATTAGAGAATAATGTTGATGACATTCTTCTGCTTGCTGAGTAAATCGCAATATAAGTGCAAAACCAATGATAGGAATGAGCCAAATAAAAGCAATGCGTGCTATTTTCACTCCTGTATGGCGAATATCTTTTTCTTGAACTGCAATAATAGAAGCCGCTATATTCAAATACAGCACAAAGATTATGAATAATATAATAAATCCAATTAGCAACTCTTTCACTTAAGCACCTCTAATAATGTTTCTCCCATAGTTGCAGGAGTTAGTGAAATAGCCACACCTACATTTTTTAAGGCTTTTATTTTATCTTCTGCCTTGCCAGAACCCCCACTAATCACTGCACCTGCATGACCCATGCGTTTGCCTTTTGGTGCGGCGAGTCCTGCGATATAAGACACCACAGGTTTTGATACATTGGACTGAATATATTCAGCTGCTTCTTCTTCAGCTGAACCACCGATTTCACCCACCATGATGATGGATTGGGTTTGTGGGTCTGCTTCAAATAACGCCAAACAATCAATAAAATTCATCCCCTGAATAGGGTCGCCGCCAATACCAATGCAGGTGCTTTGTCCTAAACCAGCTAGGGTGGTTTGATGCACTGCTTCATAAGTTAGCGTGCCTGAGCGAGAGATAATGCCAACACTGCCTGCTTGATGAATATTGCCAGGCATAATGCCTAATTTGCATTCATCGGGTGTAATTACGCCTGGGCAATTAGGGCCGATTAAGATTGAATTTGAGGTTTTTAGAATGGCTTTAATTTTCAGCATATCTTGCACGGGAATGCCTTCGGTGATGCAAGTAATTACGGGCATTTGTGCTTCGATGGACTCAAGTATTGAAGCGTAGGCAAATTGAGGTGGCACATAAATCATACTGGCATTGGCATCCGTTTTGCTCATCGCCTCTGCCACTGTGTTAAAAACAGGCAAGTCTAAATGCGTTTGTCCGCCTTTGTTTGGGGTTACGCCACCGACGAATTGCGTGCCATAGGCAATGGATTGTTCGGAGTGGAAGGTGCCTTGTTTGCCAGTGAATCCTTGCGTGATTACTCGTGTATTTTTGTCAATTAGAACGCTCATTCAGAGGCCTCCTTGGTTAACGCCACAATTTTGATAGCGGCTTTGGTTAAATCGGATTCTACATGAATATTAAACTTAGATTTATCGAGTAAATTTAAGCCTTCTGGGGCATTAGTGCCTTCTAAGCGTACCACGATTGGCAAGGTTAAGCCAACTGTTTTAATTGCTTGTAATATCCCTTGTGCGATTAAATCACACCGCACGATGCCACCAAAAATATTGACTAAAATGCCCTTAACATTCGCCTCAGTTTGAATAAGTTCAAAGGCCTTTGCCACACGATTGGCTGTTGTGCCACCACCCACATCTAAGAAATTAGCAGGCGAGCCACCAAAATGCTCAATTAAATCCATTGTTGCCATCGCCAACCCCGCACCATTGACCATACAGCCGATGGTGCCGTTAAGTGAAATATAGTTAAGTTGGTGTTCGCTAGCAAGTTGTTCTTTTTCATCTTCTTGAGAAATGTCACGCAATTTAGCAATATCTTCGTGGCGATATAAGGCGTTATCATCAAAATCAATTTTACCATCCAACGCTAATAATTGGTTTTCTGTCGTAACAACAAGTGGATTGATTTCAATCAAACTCACATCTTTTTGGGTAAAAATTTCATACAAACCCAAAAGTGTTGTATTAAATTGCTGAGTTAGTTCAGCGTTAAGCCCTAATTTTTTCGCCACTAAGGTGCAATCTTGTGCAGACAAATTGCCCAATGGATCCACACCAAATTTAATGATTTTATCGGGTGTTTCACTGGCAACTTTTTCAATGTCCATTCCCCCTTCAGTGGAGGCTAAAACGGTAATTTTTTGCGTCTGCCTATCAATCAACAGCCCCAAATACAATTCCTGTTCAATA
This sequence comes from Bathymodiolus brooksi thiotrophic gill symbiont, assembly GCF_903642095.1. Taxonomy (GTDB): domain Bacteria; phylum Pseudomonadota; class Gammaproteobacteria; order PS1; family Pseudothioglobaceae; genus Thiodubiliella. The sequence goes on from NZ_CAHJWD020000124.1 coordinate 2,905, forward strand.
TTCTGCCCTGCCTCAATCAGCAACTGGTTAATCGGCAAACCCTTAGCATCAGTCTGTGGTGTAATCAATTGTGTGCCGAGTAATTTTTTTGACGCACTCTCCACCTCCCTCATTGAGCAACATAAAATCACCCCACCCCCTTTGCCTCGTCCACCTGCATGAACTTGAGCCTTCACCACCCAAGTGCCACCCCCTAATTCTGAACAAGCCTTGCTTGATTGTTCTACAGTTGAAATTAAAACCCCTTCAGGCGTTTTAATACCAAATTGGTTAAATAATGTTTTTGCTTGGTGTTCGTGTATATGCATATTAGTTTGTTATTTTATAAATCTAATTTGTAGGTTTAAATTAAAATACATTTCGCTCTCTCTTTGGTAAATTTTCCCATAATTATGCTTTAAACTGCTTGCACTTTCAAATTTTGTATTTTCATATAAATAAGTTAAGAGTTCATCTCTATTGTAGTTTGCACTTTTGTTAAGGTAAAGGTTACACTTATTGTGTTTTTAATTTTTTAAGTATTTGCTTTATTACCGCTTGAATTTCTGGCACAGCAACAGAATTACCTAATTGCTTCATGGCTTGTGTTTCAGAAACTGGGAAAATAAAGTGATTGGGCAATCCCTGCATTTTTTTTCCTTCATTGGAACTTATTTTTTTAATATTGCCATCAACCACATAGGAATCCCAATTTCTTCTATCGTCAATTTTCGACCCTCTGCCACCTACTCTAAGTGTATAGCCAATTTTTTTCGGACAATATCCGTTCCAAATATCAGACATCGTTATTTTTAATTCTTGAGCCTCTGGAAATTTAAATTTTATATTTTTATCTTTGAAGCCAACCATAAATAATCTTGGTCTGTGCTGAGGTAGTCCAAAATCAGATGCTTTAATAATTTTATAAAAAAATGAATAGCCTAATTTTTTGGTAATCACTTTTTTTATAGTTGCAAAGGTTTTATCATCATCATGTCTTAACAAGCCTCTTACATTTTCCAAAAAAAAGACATTAGGTTGTTTTTCTTGAATGATTTTTACAATATTGAAAAACAAAGTTCCCCTTGTTTCGCTAAAGCCTTTTTTAAATCCAGCTTGAGAAAAAGGCTGGCAAGGAAAGCCTGCAAATAAAAAGTCAAAATTAGGTATATTTTTTTCATTAACTTCAGTAATATCACCTGCAAAGTTACCTGAATGAAACAGTTCTGTATTGTGTTTTAAAAAATTTGCTTCGTAAGTTTTGCGAGCATTGTCGTCAAATTCGCTGGCAAAAACACATTGTCCACCTAGATTTAAGGCGGCTAAATGAAAGCCACCGATGCCTGCGAATAAATCAATAAAAGTAAAATTAGGCTTGTGTTTGTAATCGGGTTTTTTGGTTTTAAATTGGTCTAATAATTCCATCTGAAAAGTCTCTTCTACGCAGTCTGAGTTATAAAATGGTTTTTCTTTATAGGGGTTAATTTTAGGTATATCCTTTACTTTTGGCATAGCGTTATTTTACAAACAAAATCTAGTGTAGTTTAAGTAAAATAAGATGTTTTATTTTCATGATTTTAAAAAATGGCAAATTATTCAACCAGTCAGTTCAAAAATGGCTTAAAACTAATGTTAGATGGCAATCCTTGTTCAATTATAAGTAATGAAATTCGTAAACCCGGTAAGGGGCAAGCGTCTAATAAGGTGAGGTTAAAGGATTTAATTACGGGTAAAACTTTGGAAAAAACTTTTAAATCTGGCGAGTCTGTAGAGGGTGCGGATGTGATGGAATTGAATATGCAGTATTTGTATAGTGATGGCGATACTTATAATTTTATGGACCCAGAATCTTTTGATCAATATGTGGTTGACGAGACGGGAATGGGTGATGCTAAGGGGTATTTGGTAGAACAAGATATGTGTGTGGTTACACTTTGGAATAACAATCCAATTTCGGTTACACCGCCGAATCATGTGATGCTTGAGGTAGTGGATACGGATCCAGGGTTAAAGGGCGATACGGCTGGCACAGGCGGCAAACCTGCAACGATGAATACGGGTGTGGTGGTGCAAGTGCCATTATTTATTAGCATTGGTGAAAAAGTAAAAGTGGATACGCGCACGAACGAGTATGCGGGACGCACTTAAAAAATATGCGTGTTTTTTAGCAAATATACGGCAATTTTTCTGCGAACAAGAGGTTGTTGAAGTGTGCACGCTTCAACTTTTAGAACATCCTGTTACAGATGTTTATATTGACAGCATTACAGCACAAGTTAATAAAGACATTGAACAAAAATCAAGGTATTTACACACTTCGCCTGAATTAGAAATGAAAAAACTGCTGGCACAGGGCAGTGGGGATATTTATCAGATTTGCCAAGTATTTCGCGACAACGAACAAGGCAGTCAAAATTTTAACGAATTTACCATGTTGGAGTATTATCGCCTTGGTTTTGATATTCATCAATTGATGGATGATATTGTTCAACTGCTAAAAACACTAGGCGTTCATTATCCTGTGAGTAAATTATCTTATGCTCAGGCGTTTATACAATATGGCAACATTGATATTTTAAATACGGATTTTAAAACATTAAAAATAATTGCAATTAAACAAGGATTGACGAGTGATTTTGAGTGGATTGAAGATTTGCAAATTTTACTTTTTACGCATTTGATTGAGCCACAGTTACAGACTTTGCCATTGTGTTTTATTTATGATTATCCTGCCAGTCAATCCGCACTTGCTAAAGTGGAAGGGCAAGTGGCACATCGGTTTGAACTGTATATGAATGGTGTGGAAATTGCCAATGGCTATGACGAATTGCAAGAGGATGCAGGTTATAAAGATGTGTTTTCTGCGGAATTAAACAAACGCCAACAATTGGTAAAATTTGTGCCTGAAATAAATCAAGCATTTTTATCACAACTTGAAAATTCACTGCCACAATGTTCGGGTGTTGCTATCGGTATGGCACGATTATTGTCGCAAATTAATTAAAAACGCTTTAAAATAAGCGGTATTTTGACACTTTCCTAAATTTTATGATTCGATTTATTTTTTTATTGTTATTGAGTTTAAACGCACAGGCATTACAACTTTTACAGCCTAAAGAGGCGAATAATACCGTTAAGCAAAAATTAAGTGCTGAACAAGTGCTATCGGCCAAGCAACTTTTAACACAATTGAAAAAAGGCGCTAAAAGTGGCAATGTTAGGTCGCAATTCAGTTTAGCAAATATGTATTATCACGGTATTAATATCAGGAAAGATGTCAAACTGGCCTTTTATTGGTATTCACAAGTTGCCGAACTTGGTTATCCAACTGCACAGTTTAATTTAGCTGAATTTTATTATAACGGCATCAATATACCAAAAAATTTGAATCAAGCAATATTTTGGTATGAAAAGGCAGCACAACAAGATTTTATAAATGCGCAATATAAATTAGCCAGAATATACCATTTTGAAAAAAATATAAAAAATGCTCAATATTGGTATGAAAGAGCGGCAAAGTTGGGATCCTCTCCAGCACAGTTTAATTTGGCTCGGTTGTATGAAAAAAAAGTGGGCTTTGATAAGAACTTAAAATTAGCACAGTATTGGTATGAAAAAGCAGCCATACAATCTAATGCTGAAGCACAATATTATTTGGCTGATTTTTTTGAGCGTACAGCAAAACCTATGCAGGCATTATTAATGTATCAAAAGTCAGCAGAACAAGGATTTAGTAAGGCACAATCTCGTTTAGCCCGTAGGCGTACCCACCCAATTCTGAATGATTCAAAAAAATCAATTGTTGATAAAGTGCCAAATATGCAAGAAATTGCACGATCCTTGTCAGAGAATTCTAAAGCTCTCAAAAACACTACAAAAGCATTAATGCACAATGCCACACAAGACAAACCAGCAACACAAAAAGTTTTAAAACAATGACAGATAACTTTTGGCAAACGCATTCACTTGAAGAAATGACACGAACGCAATGGGAGTCATTGTGTGATAGTTGCGGGCGTTGTTGTTTGCATAAAATCGAAGATGAAGACACGAATGAAATTTATTTTACAGATGTTGCTTGTCGTTATCTTGATGAAGAAACTTGCCAGTGTCCGCATTATGAAATGCGTCAATCTTGGGTACCAGATTGTTTGACAATCTATCCTGATTGGGGCGATAAATTTAATTGGTTGCCATCAACTTGTGCCTATCGATTATTGCACGAAGGTAAACCCTTGTTTGAGTGGCATCCGCTAATTAGTGGTGATAAAAATTCAGTGCATTTGGCAGGAATTTCTGTGCGTGGACGCACCTTTAGAGATGATAAAATAGCACAAGAAGAAATTTATCAACATGTAATCACTTGGGTGGAACAATGAAGCGTTTATTATTGGGATGTTTGTTTTTAATTAACACAGCATTCGCCGCATGGCCACATGAGCATATTTCTCAGGCAACCTTTGCACTTAATGTGGCTAATAGAATGCCACAAAATAGGGTTAGTGAAATTGATAATAACACGAAAAAAATATTTTTTTACACCAATTTGAGAAACCTTAAGGGGCAGATGATTACACATCGTTGGGTTTATAAGGGTAAAAATATGGCAGAAGTTAAATTTTATCCAAAAAGTAATCGTTGGCGTGTTTATTCCAGTAAAAATCTTTGGCATAAATGGACAGGGCGATGGAAGGTTGAAGTGCTAAATCAGCATGACCAAATTTTATTAACAAAAACATTCGAGTATAAAAACAAATGAATAAAACAAAAATAAATAAAGTAGTACTTGCCTATTCTGGCGGATTGGATACCAGTATTATCGTTAAATGGTTGCAAGACACTTATCAGTGCGAAGTAGTTACTTTTACTGCTGATATTGGTCAAGGTGAAGAAGTAGAGCCAGCGCGCGCTAAAGCAAAGGCAGCAGGCGTAGAAGAGATTTACATTGAAGATTTACGCGAAGAATTCGCCCGTGATTTCGTCTTTCCAATGTTTCGTGCTAACGCTATTTATGAAGGCGAATATTTGCTTGGAACTTCTATTGCGCGTCCATTAATTTCTAAACGATTGGTAGAAATTGCCAACAAAGTGGGTGCCGATGCCATTAGTCACGGTGCCACAGGTAAGGGCAATGACCAAGTGCGTTTTGAGCTGAATGCTTATGCATTAGATGCTGGCATTCAAGTAATTGCCCCTTGGCGTGAGTGGGATTTATCCTCACGAGAGTCGTTGATGGACTATGCACAAAAACACGGCATTGAAATTGATTATCAAAAACAAAATAAAAAATCTCCGTATTCAATGGATGCAAATTTGTTACATATTTCTTATGAAGGTGATATTTTAGAAGACCCTTGGGCAGAACCAGAAGACGATATGTGGCGCTGGACAGTATCACCTGAAGATGCACCTGATAAAGCTGAATATGTAGAACTCACTTATTTAAAAGGCGATATTGTCGCCATTAACGGACAGGCAATGAGTCCCGCATCAGTAATGGAAGATTTAAACCAGCGTGCAGGTGCACATGGCATTGGTCGTGATGATATTGTTGAAAACCGTTTTGTCGGTATGAAATCCCGTGGTTGTTACGAAACACCTGCGGGAACAGTGATGTTAAAGGCGCACCGTGCCATGGAAAGCCTAACTTTAGACCGAGAAGCAGCACATTTAAAAGATGAATTAATGCCTAAATATGCCAATATGGTTTACAACGGTTTTTGGTTTGCACCTGAGCGTGAAATGTTGCAGGCGGCAATTGACCAAACTCAAGCAGTTGTGAATGGTGCTGTGCGTCTTAAATTTTACAAAGGCAATGTGATTGTGGTGGGTCGTCAATCTGATAATTCATTATTTAGTGAGAAAATTGCTACCTTTGAAGATGACCAAGGTGCTTATGATCAAAAAGATGCGGCGGGGTTTATTAAGCTTAATGCATTGCGTTTACGCCTTAAGTCTTTGTAATAACCGTTCTTTCAATAAAAAGCCCGACTATAGTCGGGCTTTTTATTGTATTTTGGAGGCCGGAACCAGAGTCGAACTGGTCTGTAAGGCTTTGCAGGCCCCTGCATAACCGCTTTGCTATCCGGCCAAAGGTGTAAAAGCGGTAATAAAAAAAGCCTGTCGGGACAGGCTTTTTTAAATTGGAGCGGGAAACGAGATTCGAACTCGCGACATTCACGTTGGCAACGTGATGCTCTACCAGCTGAGCTATTCCCGCATAAGTGGCATATTATAATGTGTTTTTCGTTAAGGTTTGAATGTTTTTATGCCTTCTTTTAAATAAATTAAACCAGAGTATAAAGTCAATAAAGTTGCAGATAATAATAATACCACGCCAATGTTAAAACTTGGCAAGCCAAAGAAGGGCTGCTGATAAAGTAAAAACAAGATAGCAAAAATCTGCACAAAGGTTTTTACCTTGCCAATGAATGAAACATTAATAGTAGAACGCTGACCAATTGCACTCATCCACTCCCTCAATGCCGAAACCAAAATTTCCCTAGAAATAATAATCAACGCACAAACGCCAATATACCAATGTGTACTACTAGGATAATAATCAACCAATAGAACCAACGCCGTTGAAACCATTAATTTATCCGCAACAGGATCTAAAAAAGCCCCCAATTTTGAAGTCATCTTTAACTTTCTCGCCAAATATCCATCTAAATAATCCGTCATACTAATAGCGGCATAAACCCCAGTAACCGAAAAATTAATCCAAGTGAATATCGGCGTTTCCGTGTAAGCAGGTTGTAAATAATACAACACCACAAAAAGCGGAATTAACGCAATTCTTGATAGAGTTAAAATATTCGGTATTGTCATCATAAAAAAAAATCCTACCAGCATAAACTAAAAAACCCCTGTATATTCACACAAGGGTTTAAAAAAAATATGGTGCGCTCGGCAGGAGTCGAACCTGCAACCGCTCGGTTCGTAGCCGAGTACTCTATCCAGTTGAGCTACGAGCGCTTTTTTTTGCTTAAGAGCGTAAACTACTGCGTTATTTTTCATCTGTCGTATGTAGAATACTGTCTGATAAAAAATGCCTTGTATTTCACGCCCTTAAGCAAAAAAATACAAAACATAAACTACTTCGTTATTTTTCATTTGCCGTATATAAAATACAAAAAAATGAAAAACACATAAACAAGTGCAATATTATCGCTATATTTACGCCAAAGGTCAAGCAAGAATAGAGTTATTTTTGCAGATGTTTTACTAATTGGTCAAGTTTAACGATACGAGAGCCTTTAATCAGCAAAGTGGTGTTAGCGTGATGAGTTAAAAGATGTGATGCCAAACGATCTAAATCGTCAAAGTGAATGCCCTCATAATATTTTGCCAATTCTCCGTAGGTATAAACTTTATCAAGTGTATTTTTAGCTAATTGCCCAATTTCTTGATGAAAGGTTTTGGTGTTGTTGCCAAGTTCTGCCATATCGCCAAGCACAGCAATTTTTTCACCTTCAAAGTTTAGTAGGGTGGCAATTGCCGCTTTCATAGATTGAGGGCTGGCGTTATAAGTATCGTCAATAATGGTAAGATTGGGTTGTTGAATAATATTCAGTCTGCCTTTTTCAGGCGTTGTGTTTTCCAAGCCCTGCTTGATTAGGTCAATATCAATTCCTAAGGCATAAGCACAAGCACTTGCTGCTAAGGCGTTGTCAATATTATGCCTACCAAGTAGTTGCAATATAATAGGTGTTTTTTTATTAACAATGTGTAAAGTGAAGCAATGGTTGTTAATCTCGCTGGCAAACACATTTCCTCCATCGCCAAAGCTTATATCACCTGTAAAAGTAGTTTGTGTATTGACAATATTTTTTGAACGGTGGGTGTAAATTTCGCCTTTGGCTTTGACTAAATTATCAAAGCCACCAAATTCGCCAATATGTGCATCTAAAGTATTTGTTACGAGTGCAATATCAGGCGGTGCCAGAGTGCATAAATGTTGAATTTCACCCAAATGATTTGCCCCCATTTCAATTACTGCATATTGGTGTTTTTTCTTCAATTCAAGCAAAGTCATCGGCACGCCAAGATGATTGTTAAGGTTACCTTTAGTTGCTAAAGTAGGTGCCTTTAATTGCAGAATATTTTTTAACATATTTTTGGTGGTCGTTTTACCGTTGCTACCTGTAATAGCAATCACAGTAGGCTTAATATTTTGCAAATGCCAACGGGCAATTTCACCAAGTGCTGTTTGCGTATTTTCAACCACCAATGAAGGTAAATTTGATTCTATTTTCTTACTAACTATAACAGCCACCGCCCCCATTTTCTGTGCTTGATCAATATAGTTATGTGCATCAAAATTATCCCCAATCAGTGCTACAAATAAAGCACCATCCATGCGTTTTCGAGTGTCAGTACACACGCCACTAAATTTAACATTAGCAACGCAATTTGTGTTCAGTATTTTGGCAATAGTATGTGTATTAAATAATGGCATTCTTTTAGGTATAATCACTATATCCTGTAATAATTTTTTTACAGGTATTTTAATTATTATAAGGTTAAATAAATGAAAAACTTAATAAAAATAATTGTGTTGTCTAATTTTTTGATTTCAATGGCACATGCAAATAGTAATGTTAACGGCATCTATTTTGGTATCGGAGGTGCATTAAGTACATTAACAGAGGATGTCGTTATTAATGAAGAAAAATATACTGTAACATACAAAGAAAATAGTTACAAAGCATTAGTCGGTAAGCGTTTAAATGACAAGGTAGTTGCTGAATTACAAATTGTTAGTTTTGCCAAAGGTGATAACAATAAACGATATATAAGTTCCGTTACATGTCTGAGAGTAATTTTGGTGCCGTTTTATTGAGAATTCAATCAATCAAAAAATTTATTGCCTTAGGTTCATCTTAATTGGCTTTCGGTTAATCACCAATTTTCCATTTGCCTTTTTCAGAAAAGGCAGCAATAGTTTGGCGTTTGGCTTTATTAATGAGATTGGCGTGTGATATTTTGTGTCGTTTGCTGTAATCTGCTAAGGTGATAATTTCTTTACCTTCTAAATATGCTAAGCGTTTGTGGTAACTATTTGATAATGCTGTGCCGATAATTTGTTCCATTACTTTGGTTTTGCCCGTTTCATTGAATTCGCTGAAAGCAGTGTAATAATCTGCTTTATCAATGAATTTAATGTTAATCGGCACAAAACCATCACGAATCAATAAGTAATTATTTAACACACGCCCGATGCGTCCATTGCCATCAATGAAGGGGTGAATTTGTTCAAATTGCAAATGTAGTAGGGCGATGCGCTTAATAATATGTTCGTTGTTTGTTGCAAAATAATCTGCTAGTATTTTGTGTAGTTTGTCGATAATTTTTTCAGGAGCAACGGCAATATGATTACCGACTCGCACCCATTCGTCTTTTTGCCGCCATCTTCCTGCAAAAGCATCGTTAATATTGGCTAGTAACATTTTATGTAATAGCAAAATAATCTCCAAAGTGAGTTCTGATTGCGTGGCTTTTTTGTTGATGTAGTCAACCACCCGAGCGAGGTTTTTTGCTTCAAATAACTCTCGCTCAGAAATGTATTTATCAAGGTCAATTTGTAATAAAACTTTTTCAGTGTCACCTAGGGTAAGCGTGGAATTTTCAATTGCATTGGAATTATAAACTTGCTCCCCAACTTCGGTTTCTGAGAGTAAATCTAATAATGATTGCTTATTTTGGAATGAAGCATAGTAACGCTTTCGTAAGCGTTGAATGTTTTCAAAGATTTCAGGTTTTTTTGCCATAATTGACTATTATAACCGTTAAAAAATAGTTTTATTTGTTATTTTTAACGGTTATGTGGTGTAAAGTGTAAATTATTTTTGTGTTTCAAGTAATGCTAATGCTCATTAAACTGGTGGTTTTGCCTTTAAAAATTCGTCAAAAAAAATCCAGTGTAACTAAGATGCACTGGATTTTTTTAATGTTTTTATTTGTTAAACTGCTTGCATATCTTTTATTGGTAATCAAGTGGACAAAAATTTTCGTCTAAGATATGCAAAGGTCTCTAATAGATTAAATAGGAATATCATCCACCGTATCGGCAGCTGTATCAATCGCAGCATCCATAGTATTGCCAGCTACTGGCACTACTGAAACAACTGCACCGACAATTCGCATTGGCACGGTAACAACTTTAGTAAGAAAACAACCTGACAAAGCGAAACTTAATAAAACTAGTGATAGGATTTTAAACATAATTTTTTTTGTTGTTAAAAGAAAAATTATTATACCATTTTTTTAATAGCTATGTTAATTAAGGGCTTGGGCTATTAATGATGATTTATATTTATGCAAAAATCTCTAAATTATAGTGCTTATATTTTTTTTGGCATTTAACTTTACTAGGTTTAATAATTAGCTATTATGCCTTTTTAAGAGGATTTAAGAATGTCTTGAGCGATTTGAATATCATTTAAATCAATGATATTATCTTTAAATTGTTGTGTGGTTTCATGCCCTTTGCCAGCGATGAGTAAGCATTCATTTTCGCCTAAGGTGGTAATGGCAGTTTCAATGGCAAGCTGCCTGTCTAGGGTAATATCCACTTCATAACTGTCGTCAATACCATTTAAGATATCGTCAATAATAGCGCGCGGGTTTTCATTGCGTGGGTTATCGTTGGTCAAAATAAGGGTGTTTGCTAATTTTGAGACAATTTTGCCCATTTTTGCGCGTTTGTCTTGATCTCGATTGCCACCACAACCGAATACTAGGCGAATTTTAAAGTTTGGATAGTGTTGTTGTAATGAGGTGATAGTATTTTCGATGGCATCTGGTGTGTGGGCGTAATCTATCCACACCAAATGGTTGTCTATTTTTTGCATTCTACCTAGTGGTGGCGTGAGTTTGTGCAGTAGAGGAATGATTTTTTCATTGTCAAACCCGAGGGCTTTAAGTGTGTGAAAGGCGGCTATGACATTCAATAAATTGAATTCACCTAAGAAAGGCACTTCAAAAACATAACTTTGTAGTGTGACTAAAAAACCTTGTTCAGTGGGTCTAATATCATCAAAATCCTCTAAGCCAAAGTTGATATTTTTTTTGCCTTTTGCTGCCTTTAGAAAATTGGCGTAATATTTATCGTCTCGGTTAAGGATAGTAGTGGTAACACTGGCTAGTGAAAATAATCGTGCTTTGGTGCTTTGATAAGTGTTCAGATCTTGGTGATAATCTAAATGGTCTTGTGTAAGGTTGGTAAACACTGCATGAGTGATATTTAACCCAGCAATTCTATTTTGGTCAATGCCATGTGATGATACCTCTAATACAGCGGTTTTTATATCATCTTTAGCATACCCAGCAAGTGTGCGATAGAGTGTAAGGATATCAGGTGTGGTGTGCTGAGAATGCTGTTCAGATTGACCAATACCTAGTGTGCCAATCAATCCATTTTTAACCCCTAATAAAGTAAGTAGTTGTGAGATAAAACAAGCCACTGAGGTTTTGCCATTTGTGCCAGTAATGCCGATTATTTCTATATTTAGTGCATCGGCATACATTTGTTTTGCCAAAACAGGCAAGTATGATTCTAAATCGTCAATACGAATGGTAGGCACACGACACTCAATATCTTCTGAATCAATTAGGACGGCAACACAACCGTTTTCAATGGCTTGATTAATGTGCTTAATACCATGAGTTGATTGCCCTTGTAAGGCGATAAATACATCACCATCTTGTATGTGTTGTGAATTAAGGCACACTCCTTTTACGGTAAAGTTGAACTCAGTTGAAGTAATATTATGGAGCAGTTGTTTGATATTCATGTGCGTATTATAACGAATACTATTTACTAAAGACATTAAGTCTATTTCAGAATATTATAATTTAGTGATAGTTTTGCACTCTGAGTCTGGACACAGTAAAATTATTTTATTTTTATTTAATAACTGGGGAAGATGAATGGCTTTAACGCGTAGAGATTTTATAAAGGTTTTAGGTGCTGGCTCAACGGCTGGTTTGATTGGTGGTTGTGGCAATGATGCAGATAAGTTAGCCACTCAGGAGAACAAATACGAGGTGGCAAAAACAGGTAATGCGCGTATTTTGCATATTACTGATACCCATGGTAATTTATTACCGAATTATTTTCGTGAACCAAATGTTAATTTAGGTTTTGGTTCAACTTTTGGACAATTACCTCATGTGGTTGGTAATAAGTTACTCAAACAAATTGGCGTTAAACCCGGTTCACCCGAGGCCTATGCATTTACTTACAACAATTTTGAAGAATTATCAGCTAAATACGGAAAAACGGGTGGTTTTGGTCAGATTAAAACTGTTTTAGACTCGTTGCGTGAGAGTGCAGGCGGTGTGAAGAATACGCTTACTGTTGATGGGGGAGACACTTGGCAAGGCTCTGGCACATCGCTTTGGACGCGTGGTGCTGATATGGTTGAGGCGTGTAATATGCTGGGGGTTGATGTGATGGTCGGGCATTGGGAATTTACCTATAAAGAAGAAGAGACGCTTAAGAATATTGGCTTTTTTAAAGGGGACTTCCTAGGTCAGAATGTGCGTATATTAGAAGATGCTTTGTTGGGCGATAAATATATTTCCATGACTGAAAAATATGATGGTAGAGGGCTTTATAACGAAGATGATGCATTACCATTTAAACCTTATGTGATTAAAAATGTGGGTGGACATCGTATTGCAGTAATCGGTCAAGCATTCCCTAGAACTTCAAACGCCAATCCACAAAAATACTTCTTTCCAGATTGGTCATTTGGTTTGCGTGAAGATGAGATGATTGAACTGGTGGCTGATATTCGTGCTAATGAAAAGCCCGATGCGGTGATTTTGGTTTCCCATAATGGTATGGATGTGGATATTAAAATGGCATCACGCATTAGTGGTATTGATGCAATTTTTGGTGGCCATACGCATGATGGTATGCCAAAGCCTATTGAAGTAAAAAATGCAGGCGGAACAACTGTGGTAACTAATGCAGGTTGTTCGGGTAAATATATTGGGGTAATGGATTTGGATATTAAAGACCATAAAGTGGTTGGTTATAATTACAAAATGTTGCCAATTATTACCAATTTAATTAAGCCTGATGCGGCGATGGTGTCATATATTGATAAAATGCGTCAGACTAAATACGATAGCAAGGTAGTTGAAGCACGAAGTAGTGCAATGAGCAATAATCCAAAGCGTGTTGGCAAGACTTTTGATGCAATTTTGACCGAAAAACTCTGCACCACCGAGCAAACTCTTTATCGCCGTGGTAATTTTATGGGGACTTGGGATCAAGTGCTGGTTAATTCATTGCGTGAAGAGCACAGTGCAGATTTTGCTATGTCAGCTGGTGTTCGTTGGGGGACAAGTGTGCCAGCAGGGCATGATGTTACTATGGAAGATTTAATGACCAACACTTCAATGACCTACGGTGAGACTTATGTTAATGAGCTAAAAGGTGCACAACTTAAAGACATTTTAGAGGGTATTGCAGAAAACTTATTTGTGCAAGACCCATATTTACAGTCGGGTGGCGATATGGTGCGTATGGGTGGACTGGATTACACGATTGATCCTGTTAAAGGTTTGGGTAATCGTATTAGCAATATTGTTGATGACGAAGGCACAGCTATTGACCCAAATAAATCTTATAAAGTATCAGGCTGGGCACAAGTTAGCTCAGTGGGTAATGGTCGTTTAATGTGGGATGTGGCAGCAGATTATCTACGCAAACAAAAACACCTTAACCTTACAAAAGTCAATCATCCAACCATTAAAGGCGTAAAGAATAATCCAGGCATTGAAAACTATGCAGGAAAAATTATTTAAAATTGTATGATAGCTTTAATTAAGGATACTTTAAAAAATCTTTGGTTTCGCGACATAGGCGAGGAAACTATGTATATTAATAATACCGCCATGCGTATTCGTGCGGGTATTTTGTTGATTATCCCAATTTATATGGTCTTTACTTTGATTGATGTGGTGTATGGTTCGTCATGGGATGTGGTGCTTAACACCACCTCTGTTGATACGCTTGAGACCAATTGGGACGACCGTATTGTTTATCAGGTGGAGGCGGTGAAGCGTGTCTATGAATATGGCTTTCAAACTAAGTTATTAATTTATGCTTTGATTGAAATGCTGCTAGGTATGTCCATTATTGGCTCACGATTTTCTCCCACGATTTTATTAGCCAGTTTTTTGGCTATTGGTAGAAAAGCCGAATGGGGGGCTATTGGCCCTAAGCGTTGTGCTTGGATGTTGGGATCAGGTTTTATTTCTGTGTGTATCGTCTTTTTTAATCCAGACGCAGTTGCCCTTTGGATTAATGGGTTATTAGGTACCAGTATCCCTGTTGATGAAAATTACATTCCTTCTTGGCTGGCGTTGAACTTGGTGTGGATGTGTTTGTTATTTATGTGGTTAGAGGCCATTGTGGGTTTTTGTGTTGGTTGTAAAATTTATGCATTATTGGTCAAAATAGGCATTGTTAATCGACATTGTGATGCTTGTGAAAATCTTGACTGGGATAAAATCAATCGCAAAAAACAAGTAAGAATAGACAAAATAAATAAATAAATGAGATATTTTTTCCTGCTGTGTTTATTGGCAGGTGTGTCAATTGCTGATGTAGTCAAGCCTGCTTTAGTAGAAATCTCAATCTATGCTGATAAAAAAGTCAGCGTTGTGATTGATTTAAGCCTTGAGGCGGCAATGACAGATATTGGCACTCAATACAAAAACACCATAGATGCGCCAAATTCAGTGCAATACGATATACTTCGTGCACTAACACCTAAGGCATTACAAGCGCGTTTTAAAACTTTTGAATCTAAATTTTTAAGTCATATTTTATTAACTATTAATAAAGAACCTCAACACTTAAAACTCATTTCAGCAGAGATTGACATTGTAGGCTATAAAAAACGCCCTAGAAAAACGCTACTTACCTATTCAACTCAACTAAGCGAATGGCCAAAAACCCTCTTATGGCAATACAACAAGTCTTATGGCGACAGTGCATTACGCTATCAAGTGTATAAAAAAGATGAATATAATTGGAGCCAATGGCGTTGGTTGCGTAACGGTGTATCAAGCGGTGTGATTGACATTAACCACCCACAACCAATGACAACTATGCAAACAATATTGCAATTTATCAGTATTGGCTTTGACCATGTTATTCCCTTAGGTTTTGACCATATTCTATTTATTATCGGCATGGCACTTTCTTCACTCCTGTGGCAAAGATTATTATTGTTGGTCAGTGCTTTCACTCTAGCACACACTCTAACACTAGGTTTGGCAATGCTTGGTATGATAGAAATATCAGGGCGAATTATTGAGCCACTAATCGCCTTTTCTATTGCTTTCGTAGCGTTTGAAAACTTACTGCCTAATCAATCCATTAAGCGTAAAAGCATAATAGTATTTTTATTTGGCTTAGTCCACGGATTAGGTTTTGCCAATATGCTTAAATCTTTTGAAATGACTGATAATAATTTTGTGACTACCTTAATCAGTTTTAACATTGGCGTTGAATTGGCACAAGTTATTATTGTTCTAAGTGTTGTTGCTATTCTATTGTTGCTAAAAACAGCCAAACTCAATTATCAGCAACTTGCTGTTATCCCAACATCATTTATTATTGCATTTATCGGAATTTACTGGGGTATAGAACGATTAATAAACTAAAGTAACTGCAATATATTTCCGTTTCCAAGTCTTGGTGGGGATGTAAAGGTGTAAGTTTTAAAGGTAAGATAAACATTAAAAAATACAATTGCACCTTTAAAGAAAGGTATGGCTTTAGTCGTGTTTTTTTGATACTTGTTAAGTTTCAGGTTAAATAATCTTTGCTTGCATTAAAGTATGGGTGTTAATTGCACCAAGAACTTGATTATTTTTATCAACGACTGGCAACGAGTTTAGATTGAATTTATCCATTATTGCAACTGCTTCCATGGCAGGTTTGTCGGCTAGAATAGATTTGCAATTTGAGGTCATGACTTCGCCAATGGTCAAGTCTTGAATATTGGAATGGGTTTCTAATACACGGCGTAGGTCGCCATCGGTGAAGATGCCTTGTAAGGTATTTTCATTGGTAATTAGCACCATGCCTAGGGCTTTTTGACTCATTATTAGCAGAGCATCAAGTAGTTTGGTGTTGGCGTTGGCGATAGGGATATCGTCATTGGTTTTCATAATATTATTGACAAAAGTTAGTAAGCGTCTGCCGAGTGCACCACTGGGGTGTGAACGGGCAAAATCATCGGGGCTAAAACCCTTTTCATTAAGCAAACTCACTGCCAAAGCATCGCCCATAGTAAGTGCCACTGTGGTGGAAGAAGTTGGGGCTAAATTATGTGGACAAGCTTCTTTTTCAACACTTACATCAAGATGCACATCGCTGATTTTTCCAATGGCAGAGTTTTTATTGCCTGTCATGGCAATAATAGCAACACCAAGGCGTTTAATCACTGGTATCAGCGTCATAATTTCATCAGATTCGCCCGAGTAAGAAATACAAATAGTAATGTCATTTTGTTCAATCATACCTAAATCACCATGTCCTGCTTCACCGGGGTGAATGGCAAAAGCAGGGGTGCCAGTGGAGGCAAAAGTGGCAGCAATCTTATTGCTAATATGCCCCGACTTACCCATGCCAATTAAAACAACTTTACCTGTGCAGTTTTGAATGAGTGTGCAAGCATCTATAAAACTTTGGTCAAGTTTATCGGCTAATTGACTAACTGCTTGTGCTTCAGTGAGAATGACTTTTTTAGCAAAGTTTAACAATGTGTTTGACATAGGTAATAGTTTTTTATAGATATAATGTTGGATTTTATCTAAGTATAAGTGCGATGAGTAACGAAAAAATCAAAATTTTGTTTGTGTGTATGGGTAATATCTGTCGCTCACCAACCGCTGAAGGCACTTTTCACGCACAAATGCAAAAGCGAGGTGTGCAATATTTATTTGAGATTGATTCTGCAGGAACACATGCTTATCATATTGGCGAGCAGCCTGATACTCGCTCTCAAGTTGCGGCACATAAACACAATGTGGATTTATCTGTGCAGCGTGCTAGGCAAGTGCATGAGTCAGATTTCTATTATTATGATTATATTTTTGCGATGGATGTTAGCAATTTGACAGACTTGCAAGATATTTGCCCATCGGAGCATCGGCACAAACTTTCTTTAATGCTTGACAATATTCCGAAAAATAACGGGAAAGGTGTGCCTGATCCATATTTTGAAGGGCGTTTTGATGAGGTATTTGAGATGTTAAATCGTGCCAGTAATTTTTTATTAGATAGACTGAGTTGAGGCTTCTGTGTAAATTATGAACACTTATTAAGTGTTTATTTTATTCACTTGAGAATTTTTTAAATCTAGCCTAAACCTTGATAAGACAAGGTTTAAAAAGTTAAAAAATTAAAAAAAATGAATTTTATTAACCCTTCATATTTTACATAAAGGCTTCTTAATAAAAAAATCAAGAAAACATATTGACGGGGGTAATCCAGCACAGTATAATGCCTGCCTTTATTGCCCTTGAAAACAAATGAGCAATTAATTTTATAAACAAATATTTAGTAATTTATTGGAGTAATGTATTTATGTCAACAGTGAATCAATTAGTGCGTAAGCCGCGTAAAAAGAAGGTGACAAAGAGTGGTGTTCCAGCCTTAGATAGTTGCCCACAAAAGCGTGGTGTATGTACTCGTGTATATACAACAACACCTAAAAAACCTAATTCAGCACTGCGTAAAGTTGCCCGTGTTAGATTAACCAATGCTGCTGAAGTAACTACTTATATTGGCGGTGAAGGTCATAACTTACAAGAACACTCGGTAATTTTAATTCGTGGTGGTCGTGTAAAGGATTTACCAGGTGTTCGTTATCACACTGTTCGTGGCGCATTAGATACGGTTGGCGTTGACGGTAGAATGCAAGGGCGTTCTAAATATGGCACAAAGAAACCAAAGAAATAAACTAAATTTAAAACAAGAGAAAAACTATGAGAAGAAGATCCGCACCAAAAAGAGAAATCTTACCAGACCCAAAGTTTGGTGATTTAGTATTGGCTAAGTTTGTTAACATCTTAATGCTAGATGGCAAAAAATCTGTAGCTGAGAAGATTGTTTATGATGCGTTAAATACAATTGAAGCCAAAGGCAATGCCGAGCCAATTGAGACTTTTAAGCAAGCATTAGAAAATATTGGACCACAAGTTGAGATTAAATCTCGTCGTGTTGGTGGTTCAACTTACCAAGTTCCTGTTGAAGTGAGATCTGAGCGTAAAATTGCATTAGCAATGCGTTGGATTATTGAAGCATCACGCAAACGCGGTGAGAAAGGTATGAAACTAAGGTTAGCAGGTGAAGTTTTGGATGCTGTTCAAAATCGTGGCACCGCATTTAAAAAGAAAGAAGACACACACAGAATGGCAGAGGCAAACAAAGCGTTTGCCCACTTCCGCTGGTAGACATAAAAGGATAACAAGATGGCAAGAAATCACCCACTGAGTCGCTACCGTAATGTTGGCGTTATGGCACACATTGATGCTGGTAAAACTACTACTACTGAGCGTGTACTTTTATACACAGGTCGCACGCACAAAATTGGTGAAGTGCATGATGGTGGTGCAACCATGGACTGGATGGAGCAAGAGCAAGAGCGTGGTATTACCATTACTTCTGCCGCAACTACTTGCATGTGGAAAGGCATGGATGAGCAGTTTGAAGAGCATCGTATCAATATTATTGACACTCCAGGGCATGTTGACTTTACTATTGAAGTTGAACGCTCACTTAAAGTATTAGACGGTGCATTAGCTTTATTCTGTGCAGTCGGTGGTGTAGAGCCTCAATCTGAGACTGTGTGGCGGCAAGCAAATAAATACAATGTGCCAAGAATTGGATTTGTTAACAAAATGGATCGTGCTGGTGCAAATTTTTTGCGTGTTTGTGAGCAAATTAAAACTCGCTTAGGTGCAAGCCCAGTGCCAATGCAAATCGCCATTGGTGCAGAAGAAGACTTTAAAGGTGTGGTTGATTTAATTACCATGAAGGCCATTTATTGGAACGAAGAAGATCAGGGAGCCACTTACGAAACTAAGGACATTCCAGCAGAGTTGCAAGACTTAGCAAATGAAAAGCGTGAGTTTATGATTGAGTCTGCAGCAGAAGCCAATGACGAGTTAATGGAAAAATACTTGGAAGAAGGTGATTTGTCAAATGATGAAATCAAAGAAGGTATTCGCTCCCAATGTATTGGTAATCATATTATTCCAATGTTTTGTGGTTCAGCTTTTAAAAATAAAGGCGTGCAGGCGGTATTAGATGCAATAATTATGTATATGCCATCGCCACTAGATGTAGATGCGATTGAAGGTATTCTTGATGATAAAGAAGAAACTCGTGCACCGCGCCAAGCCGATGATAATGAGCCATTTTCAGCATTAGCATTTAAAATTGCAACTGATCCATTTGTAGGAAATTTAACATTTTTCCGTGTGTATTCAGGCGTGTTAAAAGCAGGTGATTTTGTTTATAATTCATCTAAAGGCAAGAAAGAGCGTATTGGTCGTATGGTGCAAATGCACTCAAACGAACGAGATGAAATTAAAGAAGTGCGTGCTGGTGATATTGCTGCTGCAATTGGGCTTAAAGATGTAACCACAGGAGACACTCTTTGCGATATGAAAGAGAAAATTGTATTGGAAAGAATGGAATTTCCAGAGCCAGTAATCGCCTTAGCAGTTGAGCCAAAAACCAAAGTAGATCAAGAAAAAATGGGCATTGCTTTAAGTAAGCTTGCCGCTGAAGACCCTTCATTCCGTGTATCGAGTGATGAAGAATCAGGTCAAACTATTATTGCAGGTATGGGCGAACTTCATTTGGATATTATTGTTGATCGTATGAAGCGTGAATTTGATGTTGAATGTAATGTTGGTGCACCGCAAGTTGCTTATCGTGAAGCGATTACAACTTTGGTTGAGCATCAGCATAAATTTGCCAAACAATCAGGTGGTCGTGGTCAATACGGACATGTGTATTTACGCATTGAGCCACAAGAGCCGGGTACTGGTTATGAATTTGTTGATGAAATTAAAGGTGGCGTTATTCCTAAAGAATATGTTCCTGCGGTTAACAAAGGTATTCAAGAGCAAATGGAAAATGGCGTGTTAGCAGGTTTCCCGTTAGTTGATATGAAAGTTACTGTTTATGATGGCTCTTATCATGATGTAGACTCAAACGAAATGGCATTTAAGATTGCTGCTAGTAAGTGTTTGGCAGAAGGCGTTCGATTGGCAAATCCGCAATTACTTGAGCCAATGATGGCTGTTGAAATTGTTACACCTGAAGAATATATGGGTGATGTCATGGGGGATCTAAATAGACGCCGTGGCTTAGTAGGTGCAATGGAAGACCTTCCTAATGGCAAGCAATTAAAAGCAGATGTTCCATTGGCTGAAATGTTTGGTTATGCAAATGACCTTCGTTCTGCAACCCAAGGTCGCGCCAGTTATTCAATGGAGTTTTCAAAATATACCGCAGCACCAAAAAATGTTGCCGATGATGTCATCGAAAAATTAAATAAATAATATAAAGCAGCGAGGAGTAATACTATGTCAAAAGAAAAATTCGAAAGAACCAAACCCCATGTTAATGTAGGCACCATCGGTCATGTTGACCACGGTAAAAC
>NZ_CAHJWD020000125.1 GCF_903642095.1 Bathymodiolus brooksi thiotrophic gill symbiont
AAAAAATTTGGGCAGGGGAATATATTGATTTGTATGTCCTCCTAAAGTCGGTCCGAGAGCTCGCAACTGACTCTCAACTTAGCGGCGACCTTTCCATAAAGGGTGGTCAGTTGACAGTCACACAGCCAAAAATCGCAGCAATTTCCAACATACATGTATGGACATCGGCCTTTATGATATTCATGGGTGTTATGCTCGAAAAATGGCCTAACAAAGGCCAGGAATATCTGAAATACATGTTTAATGTACGTCTTGCGGCCTCACGGGGATCAGGTACGGGTTGGGCCGCATATGACGAACAATATCGTCTTCGCAAAGCTAGATATCCTCACACTCCATGGGGTGACATCGATATGGAGCTATGGCTTTTACACGTCTCCACCCCTGCTAAATACGCACACTTTGACAATACAAATGTGAGCCAGAAGTTAGAGAGCAAAAACGAGCCCTTTCTTGCAGACTTCAAAAGGGGGAAAACCCCTCAAAGCCAAAAAGGCAACACCCAGCGTGGATTTCGATCCTGCTGGAACTTCAACAAAGGTAAATGTTCATACGGACAAAAGTGTAGATATGCACACAAATGTTCAAATTGCGCAGGGGACCATCCCTTCAAGTTCTGTAATAACAAATAACTCGTACCTTTATTCACTTGGTAGCTCCCCTATTTGTGTGCACGAGGTTGAGAAATCTTTGTCTTTTTACCCGTTCGGGAATGTAAAAACAGAATTAATTCAGGGGCTAAACCATGGATTTAAATTACAATACAATGGACCTAGGTTACCAGTTCAGTCAAAAAATTCGAGAAGTGTTTCGGAAAACCCAGATTTAGTACGGGAAAAGATATTTAAAGAAATTGATCTAGGCAGAGTGGCTGGCCCATTCGATTACCCTCCGATGCCTACCTTTAGGGTATCTCCAATTTTTCTCGTAAGAAAGAAGAACGGCGATTTTCGACTGATCCATAATCTTTCATACCCAACCCAGTATTCGGTCAATGATTTCATTGATCCAGAGTTTTGCACCGTAAGATATTCAGGCATTGACGATGCCATAGACATGATCAACAGAATAGGTAAAGGGGGGAAGTTGGCAAAAACTGACATTAAGAGTGCATTTCGATTACTCAGAGTCTCCCCATCTGACTTCGACCAACTAGGTTTTTCTTTCGATAACAAATTCTACTTTGATAAATGCCTCCCATTTGGTGCTTCGATAAGTTGCTCACTCTTCGAAAAATTTTCAACAGCATTACACTGGTTTACGGAGCAAAAGACTGGTAATAAAGATATTTTGCACTATTTGGATGATTTTCTCTTTGGCGCAGAAGCTGATAGCCCGAAATGTCAATTCACATTACAAACTTTTCGGGATATATGTAAATTATGGGGGGTTCCTGTAGCCGAAGATAAAACTGTAGAGCCGACAGAAATCTTAACATTCCTAGGCATTGAGTTCGACACGTTAGCGATGGAACTGCGGCTGCCAAACGAAAAACTCGTTGAATTGAAGCATACTCTCGAATTATTCGTCCAGTCCAAAAAGGTCACATTACGACAATTACAATCCTTAATAGGGTTACTTAATTTCGCGTGTCAAGTCGTGTCACCGGGTAGGGCGTTTTGCAGGAGGCTTATTGATGCGACATGTAATATAAGAAAACCTCATCACAGAATTCGCGTGTCAAAATCAATGCGAGAAGATATTAAAGTCTGGTTAACCTTTTTGTCAGAATATAATGGGGTAACCGTTATCACTGATAATGCATGGGCTTCAAATGAAACCCTAGAATTGTTCACCGACAGCGCTGGTGGTCAAAACAGAGGGTTTGGTATTTATTTTCAAGGAAAATGGGCGCAAAAATGCTGGCCAAAATTATGGGAAGAAATGGGCATTCTTAAGGACATTACATTTCTCGAGTTATTTCCGGTTGTTGTTGCACTGTGTATCTGGGGGGAACAGTTAAAAAACAAGAAAATTATTTTTAACATAGACAACCAATCTGTGGTTCACATTATTAATAAAAAGTCTTCAAAATCTGTTAGAGTTATGTCCCTTGTAAGGCATCTTGTTTTGTCAACCTTACAATATAATATTATGATCAAAGCTTTACATATTTCTGGAATTTCAAATAAAATTGCTGATTCTTTATCTCGTTGTGATTGGCAGCGTTTCCGGAACCTTTGTCCAGAGGCAGACCAACGAGGCACCGAAATACCAGACCATCTCTGGAAACTTTAACAACTGAAATTGATTCATTGGTGAACGCTTCAATGGCAGATTCTACGTGGAAAACATACAAAACGGCAGTCGAATCTTTTCAATCATTTCGCAAATTGTATAATTTACAAGATACTTGGCCCGCCCCTCTATATGATTTGTTATTCTACATTGCATACATGTCTCACACAGGCTTGTCAGCCAGTACTATTACTACTTACATTTCCGGTATAAGTACAATGCATAAATTAAATGGTCACACGGACAATACGAAATCGTTTTTGGTTACCAAAATACTCGAGGGTTCAAAACGGAAAAACTCCCCGAAAGCTGACTTGCGTCTACCAGTCTCAATGAATTTATTAAAACGATTAATTCAATCGCTCCCCTTTGTTTGTACGTCAGTATATGAATCCACTATGTTCGCAAGCGCGTTCAGTTTGTGTTTTTTCGGACTTCTCCGCGTTGGTGAAATAACTAGTCAAAGTAAAGGTCGAGCCGGGAAGCACGTCATTCACATATCCGACATAAAACTTGTCCGCAAACAAGACTCCGTTGACTTACATTTAATGATACGTAGTTCCAAAACAGATCAACACTCACATAGTACCACATTGATTATTTGTAGTCAAACCGATAACTCCATATGTCCGGTACACCTTCTTAAGGGTTATTTGGAAGTCCGACAACATGCACTCGACTCTAATCTTTATTTGCACTTTGACGGATCAGATCTAACGCGATATCAATTTTCAATCGTCTTACAAAGGGCCTTGTCATTTTGTGAAGTCAAAGGACATTTTCGACCACATTCTTTCAGAATAGGGGCCGCAACAGAGGCTAAACGTTTTGGTATTCATGACGACGTAATAAAAAAATGGGGGCGTTGGACGTCCGATGCTTATACGAAATACATACGATTAGATATCTGAATTATTTATTAAATATCTCGCACGATTTCATTTATATTATAGGTTCCCGCTCTATTTGGATATTGGGATCGAGTATAGTATATTGGGCTGGTAAAGAAGTGGTTTCAAGACAAGGGGGACGTCATCTTGGTCTCCATAATGTAGGTTTTCAAGGGTTTTGGTTCGGGAAAAGGGGTATGGTTTGGAAGGAATTAATTCCAAAGATTGAGTTTCTTTTGAGAAGACATCCTCCTCCGAAATTTGTTGTTATACAGCTTGGGTCAAACGATCTTGGCACCGTTAAAGGCTGGCAACTAGCAGAAAACATAATATGCGACATTCTTCGTATACACGCCTTAATGCCAAATACGCTTATTGTATGGTCCGATATATTGCAAAGACGATACTGGCACAATGCCAACAATGGCAAATCTATTGAAAAAACTCGTAAACGAGTGAACCTCTTGGTAAGAAACCAAGTAATAAGTATAGGAGGGTGCGCCATAAGGCACTGTAACCTTCGTGCCAGAGAAGTAAATCTTTATCGTAACGACGGCACACATCTGTCCAATTCAGGAACAGAAATCTATCTAAACAATATTCAGGGCGCCCTCGAACATTTTATTTCCTCTGGAGGTTCTCTTGTTTTCCCTCCAATTCAAGCTTAAATCGAATCGAACACAAGGAGGAGGATGTTGACTCTTCACTAACGTTAAACTAAAACAGGGTGGTTGCGTGGCGGTGAGTAGGGCTTACCCCACTCATTTGGCGGGATATGGCAAGATGAAGACGGGACACGTCGGTCCCCACATTTTACGTGAGCTCATATTTTGATTATTTTCTCCTGTGGTACCACAGGGATTTGTATTTTCATGTTCGTAAACGGGGGCCTTCTTTGCATACCAGAGGGGTCGGTTCCTGAATCGGTACCGATTCGGAACTTGGTTTGGACTCTTTGAAATAACCAGAGAGTTCGGGATAGTAAATATTTGCGATCGTATGGGGAACGTGTCCTGTAGATCTCTCTAAGTTCCATAGAGGATTGTAGCTTTCGCTGTCACCTGCGAAGCACGGGCTAGCCCAAAATATCGAAATCGGCGGTCTGTCTTCTTCATCTTGCCATCTCGCGCTCACGCAATTTAATACTGTGGCCGTATTTTTCCAATCAACATTAGTATTGTTTAATTTCCAGACAATGAATCTTTGATTAATTAAGTTTATCGTTAAAGGATAAACGGATTTAATAAAAGTGAACTTAGTCTTAACTTAAGTTTTAGAATTTTGGAAATCCGAAAACCGGATTGTCTCCGGATCGCGAACGTCATTTATACAATCTGCGACGTCACACATTCCCAGCATCCAATTTTCGACAACAGGCACATTGTCAACAAAAAAATTTACAAAACAAATTTAAATCGATTTGAATCCACCACCATCAACGAAATGAAACCTCCAAAAAGGCAGAGGAAACAATCTGCAAAATCACAGATGACACAAGGATCGGGACCAAAACGACAAAAAACTTCAAACAGACAGCAGAGACAAGAAACAGATAGCTACAACGTGCCTCCAGTGGTATCACGTAGTAACACCAGAACTTTTACCGACATACAAACACACAATGATGGTAACAATCGTCAGAATGACACGAGCATGAACGCACCGACACCGTCTACATCAGGATGGCCCGGAAGAAACCCTTCACACACTCAGACCATGCATGATGCACGGACACATGGCCACATCAGTGCGGAAAGTTCAAGCGAAACCCTTCGCCACACACAAGTTAGTGGCACCGAGACTCGTCCAGTGAACCCAGCACAAAATACAGACCATGAATTGATTTACCAAAGGGCAGCCGTTTCACAACCGAGCATGCAAAATGATGTCTCCATGGCGCCTATCAGTACCAGAGCACAGTATACTGCAGATCCACGCAGCCAGTCCAATGGTACGTTACAACAAGGTACAAATTTAGAGTTTTCTGGGGATTCTCGGGGTTTGATGGGAATGGGTGTTGTACATGAGAGCCAAATGCCAACATTTACACCTAGTTTCACTGACCCGATTAGCGCTCACATTCCATTAAAAATTAAGGAAAAAATTTGGGCAGGGGAATATATTGATTTGTATGTCCTCCTAAAGTCGGTCCGAGAGCTCGCAACTGACTCTCAA
>NZ_CAHJWD020000126.1 GCF_903642095.1 Bathymodiolus brooksi thiotrophic gill symbiont
ATTAGATATAATTGCACTCTGTAACGCTCTGCTGGCATTTAAAATTGCCTCCTTGTCAGCAATATTTGGATTTTTGTAACTGCCGATTGGCGTATTGAAATAGCCTTTTGAGTTGACCCTATAGAGTCCGTTAAAACAGGTTTTATTAAGATAAATAAATCGTGTTGCTCGCTTTAATTTTGACAATGTTTTAAAATTATCCGATCTATCTAATTCTCTAGTTTGGTAATAGAATTCTTTATTATGATTTTCTTTGTAAACCCGTAGATTGGCAATTAACTTGCTGGGTTTTTCTTTAACAATATGGTAAGTGTTAATAAGTTCTGAATTTATATCAGAAATATATGCCTTCTTACCTTTTAACATTCCTCTTGAATAAAGTTCAAAAAATACTGCACCGCCGCCTAAAAAAGGCTCGTGATAATTGTTAAATTCTGTTGGAAATTTAGAAAATAATTGTTCTATCAAGCCACGCTTTCCGCCTGCCCACTTTAAAAATGGCTTGGCATAAGGTAGATTATTTTCAGGCTTTGACATAGACCAGCATTGTGAAATAATTGTTTTAAATTTTAATCTATTTCTTAACGACTTTCTTTTTCTTTTTGGCTTTGGGCTTAGTTTTTGGCTTAATTTTACCAGAAACAGCTTTTTTACATTCTTCAAGGGTTAAGTCCGCGGGATCTTTGTCGCCGAAGACTTTTTTGATGGTGATGTTTTTTTGACCTTTGCCTTTCTTTTTGCCGTTCCAGATGTAAGGGCCAAAGCGGCCGTTGAGGACTTGAATTTCGCTGTCGTCGAAGGTTTTTATGATGCGTTCGGCATCGAATTTTTCTTTGGTGGCAATGAGTTCTAGGGCTTTTTCTAGGGTAACTTCTTCGGGGGTGTCTTCTTTGAGTGAGACATATTTTTTGCCGTATTGAATGTAGGGGCCGAAGCGGCCGTAGTTGGCTTTGATGGTGCCGAAGTTGTCGGTTTCGCCGACTGTGCGGGGCATATTGAACAATTCTAGGGCTTCGTTAAGGGTAATGCTTTCAATGTCTAGTGAGCCTCTAAGTGAGGCGAAAACTGGTTTTTCTTCATCGTCTTTATGACCGATTTGGGCGAAGGCACCGTATCTGCCAAAGCGTACACTGACGGGTTTGCCACTTTTGGGGTCGGTGCCGAGTTCGCGCATGCCGTGGGTTTCTTCTCTGGAGATGTCGGCGGCATCTTCGATTTTTTGGTGAAAGGGTTCGTAAAAGTTTTTAACGACACCTTGCCATGGGACATTTTGTGTGGCAATGGTGTCAAAATCGCTTTCAAGTTTGGCGGTAAATTTATAATCAATAATGCTGTCAAAATATTTGACTAAAAAATCGGTGAGTAAGTAGGCAACATTGGTTGGGAACAGTTTGTTTTTTTCAGCGCCTGTTGTTTCGCTTGACTGTGATTGAATAATTTTTTTGTCTTTGATTTCAATCAACTGGTATTCGCGTTGGATGCCTTCTCTGGTTTCCTTGGTCACATAGTTTCTGTCTTGCACGGTAGATACCATGGTGGCGAATGTTGAGGGTCTGCCGATGCCCATTTCTTCGATTTTTTTCACTAGTGAGGCTTCGGTATAACGAGGTTTGGCTCTTGAAAAACTTTGTTTGGCGGTAAAACTAAACAGATTTAAAATATCACCTTGATTTAGATTTGGTAATAATTTATCTTCTGCAGATAGGTAATCGTAAACCCTTAAAAATCCCGGAAATACCAGCACTTCGCCGTTGGCAATAAAGTTTTCAGCACGGCTGGAAATACCGATTTTAATTTGTGTTTTTTGCAATTTAGCATCGCTCATTTGCGAAGCGAGGGTGCGCTTGTAAATGAGTGTATAAAGTTTGGCTGCTTGGACTTCCAAGCCAAGAATTTCTGGCTTGCTTAGGTCGGTTGGGCGAATGGCTTCGTGTGCCTCTTGTGCACCTGCATCTTTGGTTTTAAACCGTCTTACTTCGTGATAATCACTGCCAAATTTTTGTTCAATAACTTTGCCAGCCGCTTCAATGGCTGTTTCTGACAAGGTAAATGAGTCTGTTCTCATGTAAGTAATAGCGCCTTCACGGTATAGATTTTGCGCCAGTGTCATTGTTTGTTTTACAGAAAAACCTAATTTTTGCGAGGCTTCTTGTTGTAGTGTGGAGGTGATAAAAGGGGGCTTGGGTGAGCGTTTTGATGGTTTTTCTTCAATTGAAGATACGCTTAATGTTGCTGTTAAAAGGGCAGTAGAAAATGCCAGTGCTTCGTCTTTGCTAACAAAGTCTTTGCTGAGTTTTACTTCAACAATTTTGCCTGCATTATTGGACAATTCTGCTTTAATTTTATAAGTGCTTTCGGCAATATGGTCGCTAATTTCTCGCTCTCTTTCAACAACTAAACGCATTACTGGGGATTGAACACGCCCTGCTGAACGAGCACCTGAAATTTTGCGCCATAAAACGGGCGAAATTTCAAAACCTACTAATCTGTCAATAATACGGCGTGCTTGCTGGGCATCTACCAGTTGATAATCAACCGTTCTAGGCTTGACAATGGCGTTAGTAATAGCCCCTTTGGTAATTTCATGAAAAACAATTCTTGGGGTGTCTTTGGGCAGGTCTAATGCTTTTAACAAATGCCAAGCAATGGCTTCTCCCTCACGATCCTCATCCGTTGCGAGGTAAATTGTATCAGCGGCTTTTGCGGCTTTGCGTAATTCTGTAACGACTTTCTTTTTATCTGCGGTAACTTCATAGGTCGGCTCAAAATTATTTTCAATATCAATGCCCATATTCTTCTTAGGCATATCACGAATATGCCCAATACTGGATTTAACACTAAAATCTTTTCCTAAAAACTTCTCAATAGTTTTGGCTTTGGCAGGGGACTCAACAATAACAAGATTTTTTGCCATCACTGAACCGTGTAATTATCGTCAGGAGACATAATAGACTCTAACCATTGGGGGGAAATTTCTTGATCACTGCTATTACCAAGCACCATCATAACCACCCATTTTAGGTCATCTAAAGACAGGGTAGCGTCATTGAGGGACATAACTTGGTCAATAATCATTTCACGCTGGTTAGCGTCTACTTGCCCTATGTTTTCCATAAATAACAGGAAGCCACGAGACCTTGCATTAAGCTTTGATTTTTCATCACTGCTATAAATACGCATACCGCCATTAGAATGACCGGACAACTGAATACTACCATCCTGCAAAGTGGCAATATTCTCTAGCCAACTGAGTGCTTTATCAATCCGTGCAACCTCAAAGCCAGCATCTGAAAGACGCGCTTTAAGAGTAATGTCGTCAATTTCGTTAACTTCTTCCTCTGTTACTTCAAATAGATAATCAAACATATATGTCAGCACATCAAGAATATTATTATTATTTGTCATAAAAACCTCATTTAGTTAGCACATAGCCAGAGCCATTAATCTTTACCGCCTTGTGTTTAAGCTCTAATAAAAGCAGCTCTTGTGTAATGACTTGTGGGCTCAAGTTACTTTTTTCAACCATTTCATCAATGCTAATGGCATCATAACTTAAGTATTTTAATAGCACAGAGGGGTGGTCGTTAAACTCTTTTTTAGAATTTTTAGAAATAACTGAATTATTCTTTTGTATCGGCAAATTAAGTTGCAATTCATCAAGAATATCATCGGTATTTTCTACCAATTTTGCCCCTTGCTTAATGAGCTGATGGCATCCTTGTGATAGGGGGTTGTGGATTGAACTTGGAATGGCAAATACCTCTTTCCCCTGATCAGCTGCAAGTTTTGCGGTAATCATTGTGCCACTTTTAATGCTAGCCTCAACCACTAAAGTGCCTAAACTTAGAGCACTAATAATGCGATTACGCCTTGGAAAATTATTTGCCAATGGCGAAGTACCAATACAAAATTCAGAAATAAGCGCCCCTTTGGTTGAGATTTGATGTGCCAAAGATTTGTGTTTTGCTGGGTAAATTCTGTCCAATCCAGTGCCACAAACGGCGATGGTTTGTGCATCTGCCTCCAAAGCACCAATATGTGCACTGGCATCAATTCCACTTGCCATACCAGAGATAATAACAATGTCTAAGCGTGCCAATGATTGAGCAAAATCATAGGCATTTTGTGTGCCACCAGCACTTGGATTGCGACTGCCAACAATCGCCAGTTGTGGTTTTGATAAACAAGCAACATCACCTCTAACATACAAGACTGGTGGCGGGTCAATGATGGTTTTGAGTTGCTCGGGATAGTCTTTGTCAATCAAAGTGAGAATGTGGCAACCATCAGTTTGCATCCAATCAAGGTCGGCTTGCACCAGTGAAGTATCGTTTTGTGTCAAAAACTTTAGCGTTTCTTGACGGAACAAACCACTTTTTTTACGCTCAGATTCAGATGCCAAAAATACCGCTTCAGGAGTTTCAAAAATTTTAAGTATTTTATAAAAAGTTCGTGTGCCAACACGAGGTGCTTTCAATAGCATTAACCAATAAACTAAATCCATTCTGTCTTTCATATTCCTTCAAGGGAGCCGCTATTTTTCATTGTAACATCAATATGGTGTTTGAGTGGATATTATGGTAAAATGTCCCCTTTATTTATTTGTGAGTTAGAATTATGCACCAAAAAAGAACCTTTCAGCCTAGTGTCATTAAGCGCAAACGCACCCACGGTTTTAGATCAAGAATGAGCACCAAATCAGGTCGTGCAGTTATCAACGCTCGCAGAAGAAAAGGACGCAAACGCTTAGCCGCCTAATGTCTTTTAGGTTAATGCGTAACGCTAAACTTCTTAAACCCAGTGAATACAGCACCGTTTTTAAAGGTGGGAAAATGGCAAGAGGAAAATATTGGCAAGTCATTGCAAAACCATTAGAAGCGTCAAAACCAAAATTGGGATTAGCCATTTCGAAAAAAATACACCGTTTAGCGGTGGATAGAAATCGATTCAAACGCATTGCCAGAGAGACCTTTAGACTAGAGCAACAACAATTAGACAATTGGGGGTTTGTGGTAATGGTAAGAAAATCAAAATCGGTAAAAAATCCCGTTTTATCAGCAGAATTACTAGATTTATTCAAAAAAGTGGTCAAAAAATAATGCGCTATTTACTCCTAATTCCCATTAAATTTTATCAGTTGTTTATCAGCCCTTTGCTAGGGGCTAATTGTCGCTTTAACCCAACCTGCTCTCAATATTCCTATGACGCTGTGCAAGAACACGGCTTTTTCAAAGGCTTAATTTTGAGCATCAAACGCATTGGCAAATGCCACCCTTGGCACGAGGGCGGTTTTGACCCAGTACCCAAAAAACATACACATTAACTAGGTATTTTATAATCATGAATAATCAGAAATTATTTTTAAGCATTGCCATTTTTCTAACCGTTTTCTTGCTTTGGGATAAGTGGAAAATTACAAACACAGTTGATGCCAATGGCAATGTTGTGCGAAAATCTGAAATTATTTTGGACACGCCAGCACAAAATGTTGATGTGCCCACACTTAACACCCAAGGCCCAGAACTTGATTTACCCACACCAAATCTTACTCAAAAGCACGACTTTACCACAGTAACAACCGATTTACTCACCGTTGAAATCAGCCACAAAGGCGGCACTATTCAGAACACTCTTTTAAATGCATTCCCTGTAGAAATAGGCAGTAAAGATAAGTTTCAATTATTAAGTGCCAATCCAAACGCATTATTTCAAGCACAAAGTGGCTTAGCATCGCGTGATAATTTGTTGCCAACGCATTTGTCTGATTTTAGTTCAATCAATAAAAATTACCAATTGTCCGCAGATAAATTGGTTGTGCCATTGACTTGGCAAGGCAAAGACGGCATACAGGTAACTAAAAATTTCCATTTCAAACGGGGCAGTTATGTGGTCGGAGTGGATTATCAAATTACCAATAATTCCAATCAATCTATCCCCGTTAAGCCTTATGTGCGTTTAAGTCGCCATGCCATTGACCAGTCAAATATTATGATGCCGACTTTTACGGGCGGTATTGTGTATGACAAAGCAACACACAGTGTGAAAAAAAATGATTTTGAAGATTGGGATGAGTTTGGCAAACAGCAAGCACAAGGCGGCTGGATGGCAATGGTGCAACAATATTTTATGGCAGCATGGATTCCAAATCAAAGCCAATCGCAAAACTTTTCTGCCAGCAACAACAACAGTATTTATAAATTAACCAACGCCAACCAGCAAACCAATGTGGCGGCTAACAGCAGTGCAACCCTTGAACTCAATCAGTTGTATGTTGGCCCCAAAGAGCATGACAAGATTGAAAAAATAGCAAAAGGATTGAACTACACGCTAGATTACGGCTGGTTAGATATTTTGGCAGACCCTTTGTCTTGGGGTATTCATAAAATTAACGATTTTGTTGGCAGTTGGGGCTGGTCAATTATTATCATCACACTGTTGATTAAGTTGGCCTTTTATCCACTGAGTGAAAAATCATACCGCTCAATGGCAGGCATGAGAAAACTAGCCCCAAGATTGGCAAAACTCAAAGAAGTTTATGGCGATGACAAGCAAAAAATGGGTCAAAAAACCATGGAATTGTATCGGAAGGAAAAAATCAACCCTGCCTCTGGTTGTTTGCCTATTATGGTGCAAATCCCCGTATTCATCGCCTTTTATTGGATGTTATTAGACACCGTTGAATTACGCCAAACCGCATTCTGGTGGATGTCCGATTTATCCGCCATGGATCCTTACTACATTTTGCCAGTCATTATGGGCATCTCTATGTTTGTGCAACAAAAACTCAACCCACCGCCCCCCGACCCAATGCAAGCTAAAATTATGATGACATTGCCATTTCTATTTACCGTTATGTTCTTATGGTTTCCTTCTGGATTGGTGCTTTATTGGGTGTTTAACAATGTTTTATCCATTGCCCAACAATATACAATTAACAAGCGTATCAACGGCTAGTTTGTCTTGGTCTTGTGTTCCTAAATAACCCAGATAACTACCAATATTGGCGAGATGAAAAACTTGCCAATGCACCGACCAAACTTGATAATTGTATTGTCGATATACAAAATCCGCTCGCCCTCACAACAGCAGAAAAAGACCAAATCCAACGCTTGTGCCAACGCAGTAATTTTGCCCTCATTCAGACCCCAACCCAAACAGACTACAGTCATTCAACCATACAATTAAACCAACAACTGGGGTTAAATGCACCCGACCACCACCTATTTGTCAACAACGACACACTGGCACACATCACCCCCACCAACAACCAACAACAAGGCGAATTCATCCCCTACACCACCAAACCCATCGGCTGGCACACTGATGGCTATTACAACTCTCTTGAGCAACGCATTCGCAGTTTTAGTTTATTTTGCGTCAACCCTGCCAGCAACGGCGGAGAAAACCACTGGATAGACAACGATATGCTCTACATCCTCCTCCGCCAACAAAACCCAGAAGCCGCCGACCTGCTCACCCGAACCGATGCAATGACCATCCCCGCACACAGCGAAAATGGCAAAATCTTACGCCCAAAATCAGTCGGTGCAATTTTTATGTCAGACCACAACCAACTCTATTTACGCTACACACAACGCAAAAAATATGTGCAATTTGCCGATGAAGTAATCGCAGCAGTGGCTTTATTAGATGACATTTTAGCCAAGGGCAGTGCTTATCATTTCCAGCATTTAATGGCAAAAAATCAAGGTATTATATGTAACAATATCATTCACAAACGCAGTGGCTTTGTTGATGATAAAGACAATCCACGATTGCTTTTAAGGGGGCGGTATTTTGTTAGGGTTTAGAAAAAATAAAAAAATACAGTCGATAAAATTGTTATTAAAAAATATTAACTGGAAATACCTTTCTGATGAAGGCTATTTTAAAAATTCTCGCACAAACTTTAGTAAAGAAGCCTATTGGCTTCATCAAAATAAAATTGCTAAAC
>NZ_CAHJWD020000127.1 GCF_903642095.1 Bathymodiolus brooksi thiotrophic gill symbiont
GGTATTAATCTTAAAGAAGTAATAGATAGATTTATTTGGACAATAGAACTTTGTCATATTTGAAATTTTTTTAAACACTTTTTTAACCGTACTTTATTCTTAACGACAACCAATGCGATGATATATTCCAGTACATTTTTACGGACAACCATCACAAATCTATAAAAAAAAAATGCCAAGGTGCGGGTTGAGAGAAGTCCAATATTTAAAGATCGCTTTTTTTTATAATATGGAAATATTTTGGGAAATGGTGTGAAGCAAAATGTTTAATGTGTAACGATTTTAGCAAGGACCCTGTGAGAATTATTTTTGTTTTTTTGATAAACTGATAACAAGCCTTGGAATCAGATATCCCATAGAAAGTGGTTGTCGATAGATAATTGTTTTACAATCAAGTATTTCATATATATTTATGATGAGAACAAGTTTACAACCATATGATTAATCGTGTAGGTAAAATGTGTGTCGCTGCCATGAGTCTATGTATGATTGTTTTGATTGTCACTAGAAAAAGAGGAGATGGTAGATATTATTTTGCTTTGTGACAAACCAACAACAACACTCCTAATAAACTGTTGCTATCAGAATCTGCTGAAAGTTGTCTTTTACGTGTAAGGAGTGTGTCCTTTACATCCCGCGCTAAGGGATGTATTAAATTCGTTCCTCATAGCTGTCTGGTGTCCCTTTCACATAAAGTCGGCGTTTTCCTAGAGGAAGCCATTTGTTATTTTATTTATGTCAAATTCGCAGTCATGTTAGGATTCTAATAATAATAGGATATTATACATTATTATACAGCTATAATTTTAATCCAATCAAAAACAATATGGTTGTGATCGTCTTCCGTAATTAGAATCGTCAAAATGAAATACAACCGAATTAATATCAAATGGTGACTTGTTTCAACCTCATTTAAAATATACCTTGACATTCTTTAATACTTTAGTACATCACGTTCACGATCTTTTATTACAACACTATTTCACTCAAGTGTACATTTTGTTCCTGTTCTAGTTAAAGGACTTTATCAAACAGAATCATACAGTTTACATGTAATGCAGTTAATACGCATTTAAACCACAGAAGAATATTTCTATTTTCCACACCTTGTGGTGTGGGGTCGCTATTGTGCATGCGAAATATTAATTGCAAACCCCATTGACTGGCTATTTGCTGCCTGTCTAGAATATTTTATTTTTTTCTCGATCGACAGTTCAGAAGCTAGAAAACAATATGATGAATA
>NZ_CAHJWD020000128.1 GCF_903642095.1 Bathymodiolus brooksi thiotrophic gill symbiont
AAGAAACGAAAATAGATGTTCAAAATATAGAAGAAGAATTTCAATTCCATGGTTTACAAGCAAGCAAATCACCACCAGAATATTGGAAAAATTTGGGATCATCAAAAACTAGAACAAAGGAACAGGAAATCAAAGGTAGAGATTTGATACTTCAAAAGATCACTGAAACAACCGATAATACAGCAATAGCATTCACCGATGGTTCATGCCTTAATAATCCTGGACCATGTGGAGCAGGGGCAATAGTATTTGTTGAGGAAGAAACAACAGAACTAAAACAACCGGTTTGTAAAAGAGGATCTATATTATTAGGAGAGTTAATAGCAATCAAAATAGTATTAGAATATATAGATCAACCAGAAATAAGAAGAAAAATAGAACAACTTACAATATTTTCGGACAGTCAAACAGCAATTGGAATACTTACCCTACATTGGAAAATTGAAAACCACAAAAGAATTACACTCGAAATTTTGGATAAAATGAAAAGAATACAAAAAAATGGAATCGAAATAAAAATTCATTGGACACCAGGACATGCGAATGTTAATGGAAATGAAATAGCTGACAGATTAGCTAAAGAAGCTGCAAAGGAAGCAGAACAAAATCAATTAGACTCTCACAATACTATAACTAAACAAGATGTGAAAAAAGCAGCAAGGGACCACATTACAGAAAAATGGCAAAACAGATGGAATTTCAGTAATAGAGGAAGATTCTACCACAATTTCCATCCTCAAGTAAAAACAAAAAACCTTCATGATTTTCCAAACAAAAAAATTTCAACAATAATTTACAACCTCAGATCAGGATATGCCAAACTTAATGATTACTGCCACAAATTAAACATCACAGAAAGTGCAAACTGTCAATGTGGTGAAAGGGAAACCGTAGAACATTATATTCTTCATTGTGACAAATATGAAGAAGCAAGAGAAAAACTGATTCATGACATGTTTTTATTGTCTGGCTCAATGCACCTCAGTCTGGAGGTGCTCCTTACAGTAGGAGCCGATGAAGAAATTTCACTAACGGAAACGGAACGGATTCGACTTCTTGCAGATTATATACAGGAAACCGAACGCTTCGATTTATAATTTATTTATTATTTCTACCGTAATTGTTTAATTTATTTTATTTTTATTTTATTTTATATGTCAGTGTCCGTCCACCTATCAAAAGTACAAGTGTGTTGAAGTTACCGAGTGTAAATTGTACATGCGCGTAGACGATACCAAAAATTACAAGAGAGACAATCCAGAATACAGAATTTAAGATCTTTGTTTTGATTTTTATTGACTTCTAGGATTTTTTTTATCGTAAAATATGTATAAAAAATATGAAATTTTAGAATTATTAGTTTCATTTTGTCGGTTTGTAAATTTACAAATAGTGAGAACGAAAACATTTATTAGAAAAAGACGACGTCGATTATTGACATTGGTTACGGTTAATATTTTAACTCCTTCACAGGAGAGCAAAAACACAAAAAAGTAGTTCCGGAATCTATGGGCGGGGCTTAAAAGTTTATTCGTAGGTTTAAAAGTTTATTCGTAGGCTTCAAAAGTTTATTCGTAGGCTACGAATAAAGCAAAAATTTATTCGTGTGGTATATTTGTACAGCAAATGTACTGATTGCAGGATAAATATACAATATTGGTCTGTTGACGGTAAATATAGAATTTATTTGACAAGGCTGAGAAACGGGGTGAAAGACGAGCTTTTAGCGAGTCTTTCTCCCCGTTTCGCGCCGAGTCAAATAAATTCTATATTTACCGTCAACAGACCAATATTGTATTTATCCTGCAATCCACGATGTCCTAAAAAATAATCTTAACTCGTAAAAATGCATTTTTTAATGCAACGGAATCCTCACTATTTGGCGTAATAAAATACCAGATTTTTTTTGCCGACAAAAATTCGCGAACAAATAGTTCTCAAAAGGAAGTGAAATAACTTTATTTAAATGAAGATTTATTGATTAAGATGAAAATCTATATAGAAAATTGATAGTTTAGAACCTGAAATATATATATTTAATATGTTTTTCATAGATATGAAAACACATTAATTTATCGATCATACGTCACATGCGGTCATACTTAAATACGCCTGCAGTAGTAACCTGGTAAATATATACGCCTGTGTGAAAAGGTATACGCCTGCAACTATATGGTTCACTTTTATTTTTATTTTTTTATATCAAATAATAAACATCCGATATATTCCTTTTACTAGTTTATATTAAAAAAAAATAAATAAAAAAGAACCATATAGTTGCAGGCGTCCACCTTTGTATGACACACAGGCGTATATATTTACCTGGTTACTACTGCAGGCGTATTTAAGTATGACCCACACAGTTTGTAAACATGTGAAAGCAACACACACATACATGTATCGACGATTCGAGCATGTTTTAAGTAAACTAGGTAGAGTAGAGAAAACAGAAAGATTAATCATTTATCTCAACAAACTGAACTGATTCACGGAAATGTATTTAACAACGATGTCAAACACTCAAATGCTCAGTTATTGGGATATTTAGTCATTTGTGAAAATTGTGTACACATTCACCATTTGTTATGGATGACCACGCCGTAAAACATAGAACTAATTTGACTTGACATATTTGTATTGGAACTGTAAGAAGGAACATCGGGATTGCTTCGACACGAAACATCAGAAGTGCTACTGGCTGTAGAATTTGTGGAGGTTTTACGAGGTAAGTTTGCTGAAAAGCATTTCTGTTAGTTTCACTTTCAGTGTTGCTGAGGATGTTTGATATTTTCTTGTGTCTTTCCTCACTCAATGTTGAGTAATTATTAATAAATGCCACATTTTTATGCCCTGATATTTGCATAATATCTATCCCCTCCACATTGTTTTCTCTTAACTTCTGGACGGGATAAGATATTTTCTGGCACTGATTGATTAATGTCTAATTTGCAACTATCCTTCATTTTTTTCATGAGACTGGAAAGTTTTCTTTCATGCACTTTTCTACCTGTTTCTAAAGCTCGTACAAATAAATTATGTATTTTGCGACAATGCAAGTATATAAAGGAGGAGAAGCTAATACCAATCTTCTGGACTTTACATAGGTTTCAATGGAAAATTGGAATTTATTTTTATAGAATAAAATAAAACTTTCATATATACACGGTAAATTGAAGAAAATCAAAATAGAGATCTGATTTAGTGTCAACAAGCACCAGATATGATTTTAATTACTATATTTAACTTCTGTTTGTATATCATAATCAAATGAATTAATATGCATTGAAGTCTACATGTATGTAGAATCCCCACCAACTATTTTCTTCATATCAAATTTGCTATTATTAAACCATAATCCATTGATTGGTAAATTACATAATGCGATGTCACTAAGGAACCAAGAATATTATGGACATAGGTGTTGTGACCAGAAAAATATTAGAGTGAAGGATATATTTTTCTGGAATGAACAATATTTACATGATAATGTTGGTTGTTGCGAGTAATGACTAATGTGCGAATATATTTTCTGAGTCGGATCATACAAAAATGCATTATGAAAGCTTGAAGTTTCAAATATTCAAACATTGCTAATTTAGTCTGCATTTTGTTCCTTTTTTCTTGTTATTTTATTAGTAAATATATAATAACATGTATTTTAATTATAATCAATGCTATATTAATGTCTTTCAGATGAATGGCTGGATTAATGGTCTAACAGTGTACAATGTACATGTGATGTTTGAAATAAGTGCAAAGACTATATATATGAAAGAAATAATTGCATAAAAACCTATGAACGTTTTATAAAGATCTGATTAAACAAAGGACATTTTTCAAGAACTATCACTCAGTTGTTGCATACAGGCCAGGGGTATGTGAATCAGTTTCAAATGGAATTGCACAAAATAAAAAATGTACTGTAATCCTGATCAACAGTGAGTAGAATTCCAGCAGATAAAACACTAGTTTCAACTGACAAATCATACAACTTTGTTGGAATTTTGCAAAAGAAAAAAATGTTTTAAAAAAAGATGCAAAATGATTGGAGGAAGTGACTGAATACAATTATTCCAAATGGTTAAAACAAATTATATAGATATTTTGTGGTGTCATAAAGAATTCAGAATATAAAAAATTATCTATAATTTTAAAGTGACTTGATGCAATAGCAGGAATATGTGTTCTTTTCACCTTGAAGAAATCTACTATCTGATATGTTGAAGTAATTGATGTGAATTAATTGAACATTTAATATGAAGAAATTTTATAATAAAATATATGTAGTAATCTTAGAGTTTGATGTTCAAACTGTACTGAGTTATTTAACCATATAAGTGTGTTTAGTAAAGATTGTGGTGTGTGACTGCCCAGAACGTTTCTGTTATAAAGGATGTTAATTTCCTCATCTGTTGGAGGGCATGCCCTCTTTGGTTTATTCCCTTTGTCCTGTAGTTTTAGTTGCTTTTGTTTTGTTTTCAAAGCTTCCCTGTCAAGTTATAAATGATTCGGATTTGTTTAAGATTTTTGTTTTGTTTTTTATTGACTTCTAGGATTTTTTTTATCGTAAAATATGTATAAAAAATATGAAATTTTAAAATTATTAGTTTCAT
>NZ_CAHJWD020000129.1 GCF_903642095.1 Bathymodiolus brooksi thiotrophic gill symbiont
GACCACATATTGTGTTTACTGACGGACGACAACAACGACAACCCAATCATAATACGACCACATATTGTGTTTACTGACGGACGACAACAACGACAACCCAATCATAATACGACCACATATTGTGTTTACTGACGGACGACAACAACGACAACCCAATCATAATACGACCACATATTGTGTTTACTGACGGAAGACAACGACAACCCAATCATAATACGACCACATATTGTGTTTACTGACGGACGACAACAACGACAACCCAATCATAATACGACCACATACAGTAGAGTTCGTTTATAACGAAGTCCAGGGGACTCTCGATCTTAGTTCGTTATAGGCATCGTTCGTTATAAAAGAAACAATGTAGAATTACCTCCCCTTTTGAAAATCGTACAGTAGAACTTCGCTGGCTCGAACTCGAAGGGACTGTCAAAATCTGTTCTAGCTATCGGTAGTTCGAGCCACCGAGGTCGCGTAATTTAAGAGAAAAAAAAATTGGTTCTGACCCGGGCAGTTTCATCACGCTATGATAACTGATGCACAGTAAAGTGGGCCTTTATCGTAAAAAAATATTTAATCCTTTAGACAGTTCTCAAAGACTACGGCTTCTGAATACTTCTTTGGTATCTTCAAATGTTCCTTAGAAACATGTTTTCAACTTTGTTCACGATCTATTTTATAAACTGGAAATATGAGGTCGGGTATTAACACTTGGATCGATATCTGTATAATGCTGATAATTCGGATATATTTTTAATGGCCAATTTTAAGATTGTAGCCATTTTCCTTTTGTTTTATTTGAATTTGAAGAATAATTGTTTCTTTTTGGTATTATATACACATAAAAACTCAGGTTAATCGAAATTTCAGAACGAGTACATTTCTTTTGTTTTTGGTATTTAGATGAACCTTGAGACCACGCAGTTTGTAAAGAGTCTCTCATCAAAGAAAAAATAAACAATAGCGAATGAATTAATCTCACACATGACTTTGTTTTTAATTTCTTTAGCTTGTGCATCCATTCATTAAAATTTAGATTACGTTTTATTAATTTTTAATGCAATAAATTAGCGCGTGTGTTATTAATTGACAAATTGTTAATCACATCATTTTATTGTTTGAATATTTTAAAGAAAAGTCTTGATTGACATCATTAACAACATCAAAGGTGGGATTATTGATTTTTCAATTATCAATAACGGAAGTGTCAAGTGCACTTGACCATTCTAATATGTGATCGTCCGTGCGTAACGGAAGACAGGTAAACGATTTGTTTGTTCAGCAATTTTCTTTGTTATATCATGTCAATTTTGAGTAATAAAAACGTTGTTTGGGTTGAAAAATCTCTTCGTTATAAGCCTGATTTCGTTATAAAAAATTCGTAATAGGCCTTCACAAATACATTGTTTAAATAGCGATGGGACCGGGGATTTATCTTTACTTCGCTATAAGCCTGATTTCGTTATAAACCTGTTCGTTATAAACGAACTCTACTGTATTGTGTTTACTGACGAAAGACAACAACGACAACCCAATCATAATACGACCACATATTGTGTTTACTGACGGAAGACAACGACA
>NZ_CAHJWD020000130.1 GCF_903642095.1 Bathymodiolus brooksi thiotrophic gill symbiont
TCAGTCTTCAGTTTTCTGGGTATTCCTAATTTTTTGTCAGCCATTAAATATTTGTCTTTTTGTCATGTTATACTTGTATACTTATATCATATATTGTTATTAAAGTAATATATTGACCCTTTAAGTTTAAGACTATTTAAGCGAAGGGGCTAGTCGCTACTAACAGTAGCTAGAGAAAAAAAAGGTTTCATGAATCACGAAAACATTAACAACTTTTTAATGAATATTATTACCTGATGTAATCAGTGTCAATAAATACACAATTTAAACATTTAACTATCCTATGGTGAAGATTAAAATACATGTACATCTGTAGTTAATAATATGTCTTAAATACAGTCCTTTGTACAAGATGCTTTTGAAGTACTTGTTTGAGTGGTTTATTTATCTGTATGTGTACTTTGTGTAACATTACAATCATTATGGCTTCTATAGTACAAGGTAGTACATTTCAATAAAGTTGAAAAGATGTCAGTTCAAATCTGACTGGAAGCTAATCTATGATCTTTTTAATGTGTGTTTGATGATATTGACTGTATTAACTAACTTCAACTAAGCAACTTGGGCACAAGTCCCTTGCTTAATGAAAGTTTTGAAGGACTGCTCCTTTTTCAGTGTGATTTTTATACGACCACAGAAATTTTGTTGTGGTGGTATTATGTTATTGGTCTGTAGACAAAATGGTTTCCTATCTCATCGGTGGTGTAATGGTTAGCATTCTCGCCTTGAGTGTGTTAGATCCATGGGATAGAGCCCCAGTCTGGTCAAACCAAAGACTATAAAATTGGTATTTGTTGCTTCTCTACTATTAAAGCATGCAAGTAAGAACAAAGACTGGCCGGCTAGGAATCGGAATATTAATTAATGTGCCCGAGTGGAGTGACATGTCTTCCCACTCACTTGTTTTCTTTATTAGACACCAACAATTTTATTAGTGAAAGAGGGAGGGGGGCATGGGATTTTTTATGTCTGTCAGTAGAGAATCCAATTTTTTTTTCAAGCATCAGGTAGATCAAAAATATTTTTTATACATACATGAGGTAAAAGATACATGCATACGAGACCTAAAAAAATAATTGTGTGTTTAGGGTTACCGGTAACCATGTGAAAAAGGTTAGGTAAAGGTGACCAGGATTTTTTTGTTTTTTTTGCATTGGATATATTGGGCTAGATACGATAACGTAACCCTCATTCCGCTTGTGCTCCAGTTAGGGTTACGAATCGGTCCCATTCAACGTATGGGAGCAAATTAAAATTTTCGTTAAGTGAATATTTCAACTTTCTTTTTGCATATCTGGTCATAACTTATTATTCCCTACAATTTTTAAGTAATGGCGATACGAAATAAGTGTTACAATACCTGTTTCTACCT
>NZ_CAHJWD020000131.1 GCF_903642095.1 Bathymodiolus brooksi thiotrophic gill symbiont
TGTAAAGTTTAGGTTCTATCAGGGTTTTAGTGGGGTTCATGTAAGGTTTAGGTTCTATTAGGTTTTTAGTGGGATTCATGTAAGTTTTAGGTTCTAAAAGGTTTTTAGTGGGGTTCCTGTAAAGTTTAGGTTCTATCATGTCTTTAGTGGGGTTCATGTAAAGTTTAGGTTCTATCAGTTTTTGGTTGGGTTCATGTAAATTTAGGTTCTATCAGGTTTTTAGTGGGGTTCATGTAAAGTTTAGATTCTATCAGGTTTTTAGTGGAGCTCATGTAAAGTTTAGGTACTATCAGGTTTTTAGTGGGGTTCATGTAAAGTTTAGGTTCTATCAGGTTGTTAGTGGGGTTCATGTAAAGTTTAAGGTGTATGAGGTTTTTAGTGGGGATTATGTAAAGTTTAAGATCTATCAGGTTTTTAGTGGGGTTCATTTACAGTTTAGGTTCTATTAGATTTTAGTGGTGTTGAGGTAAAGTTTAGTTTCTATCAAGTTTTTAGTGGGGTTGATGTAAATCTTAGGTTCTATCAGGTTTTTAGTGGGGTTCATGTAAAGTTTAAGGTCTATCAGGTTTTTAGTGGGATTCATGTGAATTTTATCTTCTATCAGGTTTTTAGTGGGGTTCATGTAAAGTTTATCTTCTATCAGGTTTTTAGTGGGGTTCATGTAAAGATTAAGGTCTATCAGGTTTTTAGTGGGATTCATGTGAATTTTATCTTCTATCAGGTTTTTAGTGGGGTTCATGTAAAGTTTATCTTCTATCAGGTTTTTAGTGGGGTTCATGTAAAGTTTAAGGTCTATCAGGTTTTTAGTGGGATTCATGTGAATTTTATCTTCTATCAGGTTTTTAGTGGGGTTCATGTAAAG
>NZ_CAHJWD020000132.1 GCF_903642095.1 Bathymodiolus brooksi thiotrophic gill symbiont
TATATGTACCAAGCCAGGAAAGTGAGCTCTCATGTATATCTGCTCTAGAAGTATATGTACCAAGCCAGGAAAGTGAGCTGTCATGTATATCTGCTCTAGACGTCTATGTACCAAGCCAGGAAAGTGAGCTGTCATGTATATCTGCTCTAGACGTATATGTACCAAGCCAGGAAAGTGAGTTGTCATGTATATCTGCTCTAGAAGTGTATGTACCAAGTCAGGAAAGTGAGCTGTCATGTATATCTGCTCTAGAAGTGTATGTACCAAGCCAGGAGAGGGGGATGTCATGTATATCTGCTCTAGAAGTCTATGTTCCAAGCCAGGAAAGTGAGCTGTCATGTATATCTGCTCTAGAAGTGTATGTACCAAGCCAGGAAAGTGAGCTCTCATGTATATCTGCTCTAGAAGTATATGTACCAAGCCAGGAAAGTGAGCTGTCATGTATATCTGCTCTAGAAGTGTATGTACCAAGTCAGGAAAGTGACGTGTCATGTATATCTGCTCTAGAAGTGTATGTACCAAGCCAGGAAAGTGAGGTGTCATGTATATCTGCTCTAGAAGTGTATGTACCAAGTCAGGAAAGCAAGCTGTCATGCATATCTGCTCTAGAAGTGTATGTACCATGTCAGGAAAGTGAGGTGTCATGTATATCTGCTCTAGAAGTGTATGTACCAAGTCA
This sequence comes from Bathymodiolus brooksi thiotrophic gill symbiont, assembly GCF_903642095.1. GTDB lineage: Bacteria > Pseudomonadota > Gammaproteobacteria > PS1 > Pseudothioglobaceae > Thiodubiliella. The sequence goes on from NZ_CAHJWD020000132.1 coordinate 680, forward strand.
GGAAAGTGAGCTGTCATGTATATCTGCTCTAGAAGTGTATGTACCAAGCCAGGAGAGTGAGATGTCATGTATATCTGCTCTAGAAGTCTATGTTCCAAGCCAGGAAAGTGAGCTGTCATGTATATCTGCTCTAGAAGTGTATGTACCAAGCCAGGAAAGTGAGCTGTCATGTATATCTGCTCTAGACGTATATGTACCAAGCCAGGAAAGTGAGTTGTCATGTATATCTGCTCTAGAAGTGTATGTACCAAGTCAGGAAAGTGACGTGTCATGTATATCTGCTCTTGCAGTGTATGTACCAGGCCAGGCAAGTAAGCTGTCATGTATATCTGCTCTAGAAGTGTATGTACCAAGCCAGGAAAGTGAGGTGTCATGTATATTTTCTCTTG
>NZ_CAHJWD020000133.1 GCF_903642095.1 Bathymodiolus brooksi thiotrophic gill symbiont
CTACTTTATAAATGAAGTACATTTTTGGCATTACAAAAAGTATGGTTCAGTAGGTAGGTTCACTGTTTTTGGTACTTACGTCTTTAAAAGTAAACTTTATCATTTTTTTACAGATGTCAGCTTTCGTATTGTTTATGTTCCATAAATAGAAACCGGAAGACACGTCAAAAATAATGCGTGCACTGTGGAAATCAAAATAAAATGGATACCACGAAAACAGATGACGCACGAAAACACATACCGTGACGATACATACCTTGTACATGTACAAAAATGTAGTTATGTCAGTAACCAAAGCAATGAGGTACAGAGACGTGCCAAAAGTATTCGGTCACTGTGATTTTTTACTATATATTTCATGTAAAACCACATTTTTTAAAAACATTGTTCGATTTTGATGAAATTTTTACCAACAGAACGTCAGAAGCGAGAACGTATGTAATTTTCTGTGATTATTTTTAAATATTTTTTGGAAGCACAGATTTTAAATATTCATGATTTAAATGCAAACTTAAATTATTTGTCTTCAAATGTACTATCATTGTATTGTATTTTTGACGTTCAAAATTTTGTTTTGTGTTTAAATTGTGAACTCATAAAAATTATAGATTATAAAATTATGCTAAAATCACTTTGTAAAACTACATTTAATTCTGTTTTTGTTGGTAAAAAAATCATCAAAATCGAACAAGAGTCGACTTTGGAATAATGTTTTTAAAAAATGTGGTTTTATATGAAATATATAGTAAAACATCACAGTGACCGAATACTTTTTGCACGTCTCTGTATTACAGACATTTTTACATAGACTCTTAAGATCAGATAAAGGTTAGATGCATCCGATTTTCATTTTGTCCAGGAACCTCGAACATTTAATTGTTATTTCATTTATTATTTAGCTTGATTTTAGCCAAAGGTATATAATTTTCAAGTTCAGAAAATAACATGCATGCAATTAGAAATTATATCTTTAATGTAGATCATATGAAAATTGCAGACTTCCCCATGATGTCCCCATCTTAGATATGCAAATTATCAAATGGTACCTCATTTCTGGCTACATGTATATACTTAGGAGGCAGGGGGAAGTAGCCTCTTTTTTTTTATCGTTAAGACAGTATGATCATTTCATTGATGATACCTGTACATTGTGTATATAAATGAGACTATGAATAAAATAGTTTAAATTTCTTCATTATAATTTCAGAGCTGGTTCATTTCTGTAAAAGTGGTAAACAAGTACAGTTGGATTTGAGGTTATAGCTGTTATAGGCACATAGCTGACCTTGTAACTTTTCAACATATGGCAAACCAGTCGAAATAATTCCTGGCCCCATGTAATATTGGAAGCCACAGATGTCACCTGCTTCATGTCCTGTAATGTCAGACCGATCAACACATAGCTATAGCTAGACAACAGCAAATTTCACCATCATCTAATCAGAGGTATTCAATTTCATGTTCTTCTAGCTATAGGCCAGACAAGTCAACAACATTATATTTTACATTTTACTATCAACTAATCTAGTCCTGAGGCAATTTTATAGGGATTAAACTCAGATCACGAAAGCTACCATGATGATTTATTGATGAACCAGAAATTAGACTTCATGCACAAAGCCTACAAAATAAATGTATAATGATACATGCATACACTTATACATGTAAGTTATACCAATAGAGCTCCTCCCATATTTACAGTGTGTGGCTATCACAGAAACAAAGGGTTCTTTAGATGAACTTGTTACATTTAATTACATGTATGCAATCTACTTCAAATACAGAACATTTCTTAAGAAGAGATTTATGTTAAATATCATCAGTTACAGTTGACGATAAAATGAAAATAAACACATTTTGAAAAGATCAACCTATCTGATAGAGATCCCATCCCAAAGACAAATTAACTGTACCTGTAATGAAATTTTGAGAAATCAATTAATAAGGAATATAGTTATGTAAAAAAAACTGCAGAAAAAAATGCCTAAAATTCCCAAGAGTAAATAATTATAATATGATCCTTTGTC
>NZ_CAHJWD020000134.1 GCF_903642095.1 Bathymodiolus brooksi thiotrophic gill symbiont
GGGCATACAAAATATCAACAAACAAAAAATCATATTGACCAGGCAACGCCTAAGGGTGTCTATTATTATGCTTTTTCAGAGCCTTGTTTTGAGTTTTGGTTGTTACTGCATTTTATAAAAACTGATAGACCATTTATTAATTTTGACGAACTTAAAAAATGTAGAGAGTTTAAGCAATATCTTCCAAATTACAATAAGTCGGAAAATATTTTTTTAGAGGACAAGGTATCAATTGCATGTCAAAATGCAAAGGATAACCCCCATACTAATGTTGACGAATTGGTAGAATATTTGCAAAAAATTAAAAAACAATGAATGATTTAGCCCAACGCCAACAAGCCTTAGACATTAGCCAGTCTTTTATTATTCAAGCACCTGCGGGTTCGGGGAAGACGGAGTTATTAACGCAACGGTATTTGAAGTTGTTGGCAAGTTGTGAGGTGCCTGAGAATATTATTGCAATGACTTTTACAAATAAGGCGGTTGCGGAAATGACGCAGCGGGTTTTGTTGGCGTTGCAATCTAGTTTTGATTTGCGGCCAAAGGAGGTGCATAAGCAGATAACTTATGATTTGGCGTTGCGTGTTATGCGGCGTTCAGAGGAATTGGATTGGCAGTTGTTGCAAAATCCGAAGCGTTTGAAAATCTCAACAATTGATGGGCTTTATAGTTTGATTACTAACCGTTTTCCCTTGCCAAATCAGTTGGTTCCACGACAGATTATGGCAGATCAATGGGTGCGTGAGAATGCTTATAAAGAGGCGGCTGGGCAGGCATTATTGATGATTGATGATGAGGAATATGGTGAGGCAATCGCTGATTTGTTGTTGCATTTGGATAATAATGTGCTTAGGTTTGAAAATTTGGTCACGCAAATGTTGTCTAAACGAGACCAGTGGCTGATACATTTGTATAAGGATGGCGTGATGGATCCAAAGGTGTTGCAGGATACGGCTAAAGCGATTGTTATGAAAAGTCTTGAGGATTTGCATCACTTGGCAGAACGGTATTTTCAGGCAGATTTTTTTGCGTTGATGTTGTCCAACAATAACTTAGATTACAATAAGATTACATCGTTACCTAGTGTAGATTGTGCGGATTTGGAAAAATGGAAATTGATTGGTGATTTTTGTTTGACTAAAAAGGGCGATTGGCGTAAGGCTTTGGAGAAAAAATTACCAGCAGAATTGTTTAATGAAGCGTTAAGACTGGGATTGAAACAATTAAATACTTTGCCCGATGTGGTTTTTTCGCAAAAACAATCTGATATTTTGGTAACGATTGCCAAGGTGTTAAAACTTTGTGTGGCACAATTAAACCTGCATTTTGAATGCGAACAAGCACACGATTTTATCGAAGTGGCACTGAATGCTAATCAGGCGTTGGACGAGACAGCGGGCGTGAGTGATATTGCTTTATTTTTAGATTATAAAGTTCAGCATTTGCTGATTGATGAGTTTCAAGATACCTCGACATCGCAGTTTGACACCATTGAAAAACTGGTTAATGAATGGCAAGAAGGTGATGGCAAGACCCTGTTTTTAGTGGGCGACCCGATGCAGTCAATTTACCGATTTAGAGAATCGCAAGTGGGTTTATTTCTACAGGTGCAAGGTCAAGGTATTGCTAATATTGCACCAATATCGCTGATATTAAGCACTAATTTCCGTTCTTCAAAAAGTATTGTTGAGGGCAATAATCACTTTTTCCAAGATATTTTCCCAGTGCATAATGATATTTATCAGGGGGCAATTTCTTATTCACATTCGCATTCAAATTCAGATGATGAACAAGAGCAAGCTATTGTTTTTCATCCTTTTGCTTGCGACCAATTTGGACTTGAGGCACAAACAGTTAGTAAGGTTGTCAAAGCCTCTTTAGGGAAAAATGCATCTGGCACAATTGCAGTTTTGGTGCGTACTCGCTCACATTTAGAATATATTTCTCAACAACTTAAAGATGACAACATTACCTTTGAGTCGGTCGAAATTACCAGATTACAAAACCATTTATTAACCCGTGATTTGCTTTCACTCACCAAAGCATTGTTACATTTGGGCGATAAACTAGCGTGGTTAAGTATTTTGCGTGCACCTTGGTGTGGGCTTATTTTGAATGATTTGCTGGTGTTATCTGCTGATGACTCTTGTGTTATTTATCAGCAACTTGCGGATGTAAATACGCTGGAAAAATTAAGTCAAGATGGGCAGAAACGCGCCAAACACCTGCATCACTGTTTGCAAGATGCCATCAATAATCAAGGGCGTTTTAATTTTGTTGAATTATTAACCCACAGTCTTAATCAATTAGGGTTAAAAAACGCCACATTATCCAATACTGAATTAGCGATTAAAGATGAATTTTTGCAAATTATTCATCACTGTGAGCAGCACAATAACCTTAATATATCCGCTATTACCAGTGCAATGGAAAGTCTCTATGCACCCAGCGATAAAGCCCAGGTTAAACTGATGACCATTCATGCATCAAAGGGGTTGGAGTTTGACACTGTTATTATTCCCAGTTTAGGAAAAAAGCCTAGAAGTGACAGTTCGCCGATTATTCAATTGCGTGAATTCTCCCAGAAATCTTTGTTACTGGCACCAATTAAATCAGCCTTTGATGAAGGTGAAAGTAGCACTTATGAATATTTGAAATTTATCGAATCGCAACAAAATAAATTTGAAACTATGCGTTTATTGTATGTGGCAATGACGCGTGCTAAGACAAATTTGCATTTATTAGGTGCAGTGAGTCAATCTGGCAAAGCTAATGGCAATTCTTTGTTGGCGTTTTTAATGCCGTTTTTTACGCATCGTTTTGAAAACATTGATACAACTCCTGATACTGTAACAGACCTTAAGGCACCTTTGCTACATCGATTTTCTCAATTAAAAACATCTGATAATAAAACTCAAACACAAGGCGAATCTGTGCAATACCAGCAAAACTTTGAGCGTTTATTTAAAAGCACATTAGGTTCGTTGGTGCATCAATATTACGAACAACAATTATTTACGCCAAGTGAACAGAATATTCGCAATCGATTAATTGAAATTGGCACAGCACCACAAGACATTGAGCGTTGGCAAGTGTTTATCATTAAACTACTTGAGAATACCAAAAGTGATTCAAAATTTGATTGGTTATTTAAAGCGCGAGACAGTGCTATAAATGAGGCTGAGTTTATAGTGGATGGACGCACTATTGCCATTGATAGGTTGTTTATCGATAAAGGCACGCTATGGATAATTGACTTTAAAACCGCTGAACCTGCTGAAAATGAACCGCTAGAAAAATTTATCCAACGCCAACAGGCTCAGCATGCCAAGCAATTACTCTTCTATAAAACAACACTGTTTGAAATTTATAAAATACCAGTTCGTTGTGCTCTATATTGCCCCACAATCCCTGTTTTAATTGAGATTTCTGATTGCAATGTTGATGGAATCATTGGTATTTAATCTTAAAAAGAATGGTGATTTTAGATAAAAGAGTGTGGCTTTTAAAGGGGTTATTGTGTCTGTTTTTAGCATTACATTTGTTCACTTTTACAGAAGAATGGAGATGAATTTATGCAGGTATTGGCAAGCGTCAAACGCTAGATATTAATGATTGATTAAGGCATTAATCATTGCTACAGCGTTACAACCCGCATTAAATGCTTGTTGTTGATTGTTGAAGTTAATACCACCAATACCAACAATGGGAATATCAAGTATTTGTTGTGCTTGGGTAATAATATTCAAACTACATTGAGGTGCATTAGGCTTGCTAAGGGAGGAGAATAGTGCACCAAAAGCCACATAATCTGCACCTTGGTTTTGTGCATTTTTTGCTAAAATAATATCGTTATAGCACGAAACACCGATGATGGCACTTGCACCGAGTTGTGTGCGTGCTTGTTGGATTGATGCGTCATTTCTGCCCAGATGCACGCCATCAGCCATTATTTTTTTTGCTAGGTTAATGTCATCATTGATGATAAATAAAGTATGATGTTTCAAGCACAGTTGTTGCAGTTGCGTCGCTTCATTGAGTCGTGTTTGTGCATCAAGCGTTTTATGTCGATATTGCAATAGGGTAATATTGTATTGAATGATAACTTTTTCCATTGCGTCAATGTTTAAGGCATGGTTTGGCGTGATAGCGTAAATGCCGCTTATTCTTTTATTATGATTAGTTTCCACTTAAGACGCAATTTGTTGATTATGACTCTTATTATAGTGTTTATTGGCATTGTTTGGCTTTTTATATTACTGGTTTCATCGTTATTCACATCAGACAAATCAAAGGGGACAGCGTCAAATAAAAGCATTAATTATATTGAAAAAATTGATAATTTTGTCTTACAAGGTTTTGATGAAAAGCAACGGATTTTGCATTTTATTAAAGCCAAGCAATATTTTAATTTTGACAATAACCCTGATTTATTGTTGGCACCAAAAGTGATTACTTATAGTAAAAGTGGTGCAGAGATATATACCATAACTTCAAAACGCGCCCAATATTTAGACACGGGCGAAGTTAAATTCAAAGGTGAGGTGGATATCCGCTCTAAAACAGGCGTTACTTATAAAATTAATGCCAAAGAATTGTCAATAAACACCAAAACTCATGATTTAATTAGTCATCAAGAAGTGATTTATTTTGATGAAAGAGCGACAGTGGTGGCAGAAGGCGTGTATGTAAAAGTGACAGAAGATATGATGCAGTTAAAAGGTAAAAATCGTATCAAACAAGAGGGTGGTCAGAGGATATTTACTCAGGATTTGTTTATTGATCAATCAAACCAAAAAAAACATTATTACTCTAAGCACAATACCACTTATTTGGCATCAGGTAATAAAATTGATGCACAAGGTATTGATATGGATATGAAAAAAAGACGGGCAATTTTGCTTGGCAAGGTGAAAATTTTACAAAAATCAGGTGCAAGTATTGATACTAAGTTTTTGACTGTTGATCGCTCAAGTGGCAATGAGATTTATAGCACCAAAGAAAAAGTGCATTATCAATCTAAGACATTAAATATTCATTCAACGGGTATGTATTACAACATCAAAAAACAGAAAATAAAACTAACAGGTGGCGTGGTGGGGCATTATGAGTAGAATTTTGTCAATTATTCTATTATTGTCTTTTGCATCGTATGCACTGCCTGATAAGAGAGTGCCAATGGATGTGAAGGCATATACTGTGGTGATTGATGAACGCTTGGGGCTTAATACTTATACAGGCAACGCTAGCATCACACAAGGCTCCCTAACCATTAGTGCTGAAAAAATACAAATTTTTAGTAAAAAGCAAGTCATTACTAAAGTAATCGCTACAGGCACTAAAAAGAAGCTCGCATACTATAAACAAAACCAATCTAATCAATCAAATTTTGTAGGGGCAGTGGCACAGAAGATTGTTTATTTTATTGACAAACAACTGGTACAGCTTAAGGGCAAAGCGCATTTAACTCAAGGTTTTGAGTCTTTTAGTGGCGGCGTTCTGAATTATGATATCAAAGAAGAAAAGATTGTTGCTAATAAATCTAAAGACGGCACTCAGCGTGTTAAATTTAAAATTAAGTTGTAATGTCTTCAATATACCCCTTAGGAGGTAGGAAAAAATATTACCATAAATGAAAGTGTCAAAAGTCGCTATTGGTATAATTTTGTTTTTTAAATTTAATATAGGATGAGGCATGTCAAAATTAGTCCCACCACACGGTAGCGATACAATCAATGCATTGGCATTATCAGGTGATGCTTTAACATCAGAGTTAACGAGAGCAGAATCATTACAAAAAATTACTTGCTCCTCTAGAGAAGAGGGTGATATCGTTATGTTGGGTATTGGCGGTTTTAATCCATTAGATGGTTTTATGGGGGAAGCAGATTGGCAAGGTGTTTGTGATAATATGACAATGACAAACGGTTTATTCTGGCCAATTCCTGTTACCTTATCAACCGATGATGAAGATGTGAAGGTGGGCGATGAGATTGCAATTACAAGCGGAAAATCTGGCGAAATTTTGGCAACAATGACAGTTACCGAGAAGTATGGCATTGATAAAGACCACGAATGTGAGACGGTATTTAAAACTACTGAAAATGCACATCCTGGTGTGGTTATGGTGAAGGCACAAGGTAAGTATAATCTTGCTGGCCCAATTAAAGTATTGTCTGACGGTGGTTTCCCTGAAAAGTTTGGTAACTTGTATATGACACCTGCTGAAACGCGTGCTTATTTTGACGAGAAAGGTTGGAAAACCATCGCTGCTTTTCAAACGCGCAACCCAATGCACCGCTCACATGAATATTTGGCAAAAATTGCCGTAGAGATTTGTGATGGCGTAATGATTCACTCAGTATTGGGTGGACTTAAAGCAGGTGATATTCCTGCTGATGTGCGTTCAGAAGCGATTTCAACTTTGATTGATAATTATTTTGTTGATAACACAGTGTTACAATCTGGTTACCCATTAGATATGCGTTATGCAGGCCCAAGAGAAGCATTATTGCACGCATTATTTAGACAAAATTATGGCTGCTCACACCTAATTGTTGGTCGTGACCATGCGGGTGTTGATGATTATTATGGCCCATTTGATGCACACAATATTTTTGATGAAATTGCAGAGGATGCACTCATCACACAGCCACTTAAAATTGACTGGACTTTTTGGTGTCACGAATGTGGTGGCATGTCTTCAATGAAGACTTGTCCACACGAGGCAAAAGACCGTGTTTTATTGTCAGGCACTAAAGTGCGCAAGATGCTTTCGGATGGTGAAGATTTGCCTGAAGAGTTTTCGCGTCCAGAAGTGGCCAAAGTTTTGCAGGCTTATTATGCCACTATTAAAGAAGAAGACAAAGTAGAGATTAAGTTGAGTGGACACTCAGCCAAATAAATACCAACTAGCAGAAGCTTTAACATAATTATGTTGAGGCTTCTGCTAACTAGTATATAATTGTCGGTTTTTAAAAAGTTCGATAATTTTTTTAATGTGATTAACTACCTATAGGAGGAATAAAACTATGATCACTAATACACCAATCGCTTTATTAGAAGCGACAACAAATATCACATATACTGATATGCAAACCTATGCCATCATAATGGTTGCACTTGTTATCATTATGACAGTAATGGATATGTTGCATAAGAAAAGCGCTAAGTATTTCTTTGAAAATGCAAGCAAAGCCAAGAAAAATGCAACAAAAGAATTGACTGCTGGCGACAAGGTCGGTATTGCAGTAGCAACGATTGCAACGGATGTTATTTCAGCAGGTGAGTTTAACAATCCTGTTCGTAGACTGGTCCATTTGCTAACGATGTATGGCTTCATTTTATTTAATGCTTCAACAGCAGCGATGATATTTGGCCAAAGTGGCGATAATGTAACCTTAACGCTAATATGGCACATTGGTGCGATTATGTTGTTTGTAGGTAGTTTTTGGTTTTGGTTTTGTTTCAAAGTTGATGTTGCTGCTGAAGGTAATTCACCGTTTAATATTGATTTAAGAAGGGATGCATTTAGTTTGTCATTAATGGCAACCTCTGTTAGTGCATTAATTTGGTCTTTTAATAGCAACTCAATGGGTTGGGAGTTTGCATTCGTAATTCTTGCAACTGCTTCTTTGTTTGGTGGCGTTTACTGGTCTAAGTTCTCACATATGTTCTTTAAGCCATTTGCTGCTTATGATAAGCGTATTACTAAAGCAGACGGTTCAGCTGAAAACTTACCAACGCTTACTAGAGATGAGCCTGAGCAACAAAAAAGACATTCCATGGAGCTGTTAGTTGATGCACCAATGGATATGGGTCTTGGTATTAAGCGTGAAACGCCAAACCATTACTAATTTTATAAACTAACTTAAAAAAAGGAAAATAATATGCCAACTTTTGTATATATGACCCGTTGTGATGGTTGTGGACATTGTGTAGATATCTGCCCATCTGACATTATGCACATCGATAAAAAATATCGTCGTGCTTTAAATATTGAACCTAACATGTGCTGGGAGTGTTACTCATGTGTCAAAGCATGTCCACATCAAGCAATTGATGTTCGTGGCTATGCAGACTTTGCACCACTAGGTCACAGTGTTCGTGTAATTCGTGATGAAGAAAAAGGCACGATTGCATGGAAAATTAAATTTAGAGATGGTCGTGAGAAGAACTTCTTATCGCCAATCACTACTAAACCATGGGGCTCAGCAATCCCTGACTTCAGAAACGAAGCAGAGCCGAGTGCTGAAATGCGTAACTCAGAGTTACTAGCGTTTGAGCCTGAGTCAATTCGCTTAGATGACGGTGGTTTACACACGTTAAAGTCTAACGGTTTGGAACTTAAAGAAGGAGTGTATTACTAATGAGCTACAAGACAATTATTGAAGATAACATCGACATTTTAGTTGTTGGTGCAGGTTTAGGTGGCACAGGTGCTGCTTATGAAGCAAGATACTGGGGTCGTGACAAGAAGGTTATAATTGCTGAAAAAGCAAATATTGACCGAAGTGGTGCGGTTGCTCAAGGTCTATATGCGATTAACTGTTATATGGGTACACGCTGGGGCGAAAACAATCCTGAAGATCATGTGCGTTATGCGCGTATGGACTTAATGGGTATGGTTCGTGAAGATTTGGCTTTTGATATGGCGCGTCATGTTGACTCTGCAGTGCATAAGTTTGAAGAATGGGGTTTGCCATTAATGAAAGACCCTAAAAGAGCAGACTTACCAGAAGGTGAACTTGGTAAAGGTGCTTATATGCGTGAAGGTCGTTGGCAGATTATGATTCACGGTGAATCTTACAAGCCTATCGTTGCTGAAGCTGCTAAAGTAAATGCCGATAAGACTTTTAACCGTATTATGGTAACACACTTGTTAATGGACGATGCTCAAGACAACCGTGTTGCAGGTGCCGTTGGTTTCAATGTGCGTACAGGTAACTACCATGTCTTTAAATCTAAGACAGTTGTTGTTGGTGCTGGTGGTGCGTCTAACATCTTTAAGCCGCGTTCAGTAGGTGAAGGTGCAGGTCGTGTATGGTATGCGCCATGGTCTTCAGGTTCTGCTTATGCATTATTAATTGAAGCAGGTGCGAAGATGACGCAAATGGAAAATCGTATCGTTTTGGCTCGATTCAAAGACGGTTATGGTCCAGTTGGCGCTTACTTCTTACACCTTAAAACTTATACTCAAAATGCTTACGGCGACGAGTATGAGTCAAAATGGTTCCCAGAATTAGCAGAAAGAGTGGGCAAGGCATATCTTGATACTGAAAATCAACATTTCTCTCACAAGCCAATTCCAACTTGTTTGCGTAACCATGCCTTTATCTCAGAAGTAGCTGCAGGTCGTGGTCCAATTCACATGGTAACAGTAGAAGCATTCCAAGACCCTCATTTAGAAGAAGTAGGATGGGAAAACTTCTTAGGCATGACAGTTGGTCAAGCGGTATTATGGGCTGCAACAGACATTGATCCTAAATACATCAATCCCGAATTAACAACTTCTGAGCCGTATGTTATGGGTTCGCACGCTACAGGTTGTGGCGCATGGTGTTCAGGTCCTGAGGATATTTCAGGTAATATTCCTGAGTATTTCTGGGGCTATAACCGTATGATGACCGTTGATGGTTTATTTGGTGCGGGTGATGCTGTTGGTGGCACACCGCATGCATTCTCTTCAGGTTCATTTACTGAAGGTCGCTTATCTGCGAAAGCTGCTTGTAAATATATTGATGATGGCAAAGCAAAAGGTATTAGTGTTTCACAAAAGCAAATTGACGATCGTAAGGCTGAGATTTATAAGCCTTTAGAAACTTACACAGTAGGTCGCAATGAAATCGTTGGTGGCACAGTATCACCAAGTTACATTTTGCCAATGCCTGGTTTACAGCGTTTACAAAAGTTGATGGACGAGTATGCTGGTGGGGTAACAGTTCAATATATGACTAATGACAAGCTTTTAAATATGGGTCTTCATAAGTTGAAGATTTTAGAAGAAGATTTGGAAAAAGTAGGTGCAGAAGATATTCACCAGTTGTTGCGTGCATGGGAGCTTAAGCACCGTCACCGCACTTCTGAGTGCGTGGTTCAACATACTTTGTTCCGTGAGGAAACTCGTTGGCCGGGTTACTACTATCGTGGTGATAAGATGAAACTTGATGATGAAAATTGGCATGTTTTGACGACTTCACAGCGTGATCGCACTACTGGTGAATACAAGATGGAGAAACAGCCATTGTATCACTTAGTTGGTGACAGCGAGAAGTAGGAATCTTACTTAACAAAGGCTTTTAATAAGTTTTTGTTGGAAACGATGAAAAACCAACATTCTTATGTTGGTTTTTTATTTTGTTTAAAGAGACCTTTATATGCATTGAGCAAATACTCAGTGTATATAGCGGTCTCAAAAAAATAATTTAGCTAAGAATAAAAAAATGAATATTATTGAAAAAACAGATGAAGAGATATTGGCAGTTGCCAACCCATTTTGGAATGATTTGGTTAAATACTCTAATAATAAAAATTATGGTGCATTTACTCGAAATTTTTCTGAAGAAATGCTTCGTGGTGCCAATGAAATTGAAATGGGCAAACAATTTGCTCGTAGTAAATTAACCAAAGGCTTAGAAAAAGACCCTGAATATTTGGGTATGATTCGTCGTGGTGAGCATGTAACTGTGCTTTATAAGCAAACCAATAAGAATATGTCAGGTAATGAATATCTTGGTCGTTTAGTATTGGGTTATAACGAAGATAATGATATTAAAATCTTCGGTGCTACTATTTTTTAGCAATGAGTAAAATGGTCATTGAAGATGGTAAATTTGTTGAATTGACTTATAAAGTCATTGATAAAAAAACCAAAGATGTGTTATCTGAAGTTGAGTTCCCGCTCGGTTACATACAGGGGATTAGTGAAGTTTTGTCATCTGAAGTAACGGCAGAATTGGTAGGTCAAGAGCAAGGCGATGTGATTGAGTTGCCTATTAACTGCGATGAAATCTATGGTCCTAGAGATGAATCATTGGTTTTTATTGACCATATTGACAATGTGCCAAAAGAATATAGAAAAATCGGTATGACTGTTACTATGGAGAATGAAGCAGGCGAGCCTAAAGATTTTATCGTTACTCGTGTTGATGAGAATTCAGTTACTGTTGATGGTAACAATCCAATGTGCGGCAGAGAAGTTGTTTTTATTCTACAAGTTATTACTGTGCGTGAGCCAACTGATGAAGAAGCCACTGCTGGTGGCCCAATTGAAGATACACCAGTGTTTGATATGCCAAATGCTCGCAAAATTCACTAATTTAAGGTATTTAATATTATGGCAATAGACTTTATCCAATCTGAAATTGACACCATTAAAAAGCATATTGATGGACGCTGGCAAAAGAAAGACCATGGTGTGCATATGGGTGATATTGAAGTTGGTGGCGAAGAAAAGCCAGCAGCAGTTTGGGAAGACGGTTATTACACTTTTGTGGTTCTTAAGATAGCAGATGGCAAGTATAAAAATATGTTTTACTTTATGCGTGATAAGCGTTTTGACACTGGTGTAGATGAGTATAACGACCTAGATGAATGCGTTGATTCAATTATGAAAGCACAGGCTGATTTTTCACTCTCAAAGAATACCAAGGGCTTAAAGGTGGAAATTAATAAATAGTTTTTAGATTTTCTAGAAAATAAAAAAGGTGCGTAAGCACCTTTTTTATTGAGAATGATTTTTTATTATAGCAGTGGAATAATCATAATTGCTACAATATTCATAATCTTGATGAGTGGATTAATGGCAGGGCCTGCTGTGTCTTTATAAGGGTCGCCTACAGTATCCCCCGTGATTGCCGCTTTATGTGCATCGGAGCCTTTACCGCCACAATGTCCATCTTCAATGTATTTTTTGGCATTGTCCCATGCACCACCGCCAGTGGTCATGGAGATAGCAACAAAGATACCTGTAGCAATAGAGCCAATTAATAACCCGCCTAGTGCTTCAGCACCTAATAATAAGCCAACGGCTATTGGGAATAAGATAGGCAGGAGGGAAGGCACAATCATTTCTTTAATAGCGGCTTGGGTGAGCATATCTACGGCCTTAGAATAGTCGGGTTTTTGTGTGTAATCCATAATGCCCGGCATTTCTTTGAATTGTCTGCGCACTTCATTGACGATACCGCCGGCCGCACGACCCACTGCCTCCATTGCCATTGCACCAAATAAATAAGGCACTAAACCACCTAAGAATAGACCAATAATTACTTTGTGATTTGACAAATCAAAGGCAATGTCTTTGAATTTGGCTAATTGCCCTAATTCATGCGTAAAGTCAGCGAACAACACCAAGGCCGCAAGACCAGCAGAGCCGATTGCATAACCCTTGGTCACTGCTTTGGTGGTATTACCAACCGCATCTAGTGGGTCGGTAATGTTACGAATTTCTTCGGGTAGTTCTGCCATTTCAGCAATACCACCTGCATTATCAGTAATTGGACCGTATGCATCTAAGGCAACGATAACGCCAGTCATTGATAGCATTGCTGTTGCAGCAATGGCAATGCCGTATAAGCCACCCAATGTGTGTGCACCCCAAATACTGGCACATACTGCCAAAACTGGCAATGCAGTGGATTTCATTGACAAGCCTAGCCCAGCAATAACATTAGTACCGTCGCCTGTCAGTGAAGCTTCGGCGATGTGTTGCACGGGTGAATGCTCAGTTGAAGTATAGTATTCGGTAACTACGACCATCACTGCCGTTAATACTAGACCAATGAGCGATGCATAGAATAAATTCATACTCATACTCATATTATCGGTGATGAAATAAAAGGCAATACCTGCCAATACTGCAGAGACAATCAAACCTTTGTAAAGTGCACCCATAATAGAACCACCTTCGGATACTTTGACAAAGAAAGTGCCGATAATTGAGGCAATAATTGAGACTGCACCTAAGGCTAATGGATACAGAATTGCATTCTCGCCTAGGTTCAAAACACCAGCCAACATCATTGTTGCAATAATAGTAACGGCGTAAGTTTCAAATAAGTCGGCTGCCATACCTGCACAGTCGCCTACATTGTCACCCACATTGTCAGCAATCACAGCAGGATTGCGTGGGTCATCTTCGGGGATACCAGCTTCAACTTTGCCAACAATATCTGCACCAACATCTGCACCTTTGGTAAAGATACCGCCACCTAATCGTGCGAAGATTGAAATCAATGAGCCACCAAAAGCAAGCCCGATGAGTGCGTGTAACGCCTCTTTTTGTTCAATGTCAAAAGCCAATAAACCAGCATAAAATCCAGAAACACCTAGAAGTGCCAAGCCAACAACCAGCATACCTGTTATTGCACCGCCTTTGAAGGCAACTTGGAAGGCAGCGTTTATACCATTTTTAGCCGCCTCGGCGGTGCGAGAGTTTGATTTTACCGATACATTCATACCAATATAGCCCGTGGCACCTGATAATACTGCACCAATCAAGAACCCGATACCAACTGGTACGCCGAGAAA
The DNA here is from genome assembly GCF_903642095.1 of Bathymodiolus brooksi thiotrophic gill symbiont. Lineage (GTDB taxonomy): Bacteria > Pseudomonadota > Gammaproteobacteria > PS1 > Pseudothioglobaceae > Thiodubiliella. The sequence continues at coordinate 13,531 of NZ_CAHJWD020000134.1, forward strand.
ATAGGTGATAATAATAAACAAAACCCCACCAACTACACCAATCGTTGAATATTGACGATTGAGATAGGCTTTTGCCCCTTCTGCGATGGCATCGGAAATTTCCCTCATTTTATCCGAGCCAGCGGGCTGTTTGTTAATCCAACTAATGGTAATTAAACCGTATATAACGGCGATGATTGAAACGCCAATTGACATTGATAGTGTATCCATTACTCCCCCCATGATAGTAATTGGATGAATTATAGCTCAATTATTTATAAATGGAAAGTATTATTTATCCCAATACTTAGTTTTGATGCCGTGACCTAAATCTGCTTCAACCAATCTTGAGCGGAGTTTGAGCAATTTTTCAATCAGTGCAGGCTCAGATTTTTCATAACCCTTTGCATCTGGCGTGCGTTTTACCACCACGCCTAAAAGCTCAGTAATGGCGTTGCCGATTGAGTTCTGCGAGATGGTAACCACCAATCTGCCTTGGTCATCACGATAGATAAGTTGTTTAAATGCGGGTTGCCAGCGAATAGAAGTTGCGTATCTGGCATCTGCAATGCACTGGTCTCTGACTTTTTTTGCTGCTGATAAAAAGCAGTTATTAAACAGCAGCGTTTTTTCAATCTCTTTAGTAAAATAGGCGTTATCTGGCACGCCAGAATTGCGACTTGATACTTGGGCAAAAAAAGTGCGGTAAAAATCTAAGAAACCCTTGAGCACTAAATCATATTCTTTCCAAAAATCGATATTTTTCAAGCTACCAATGCCACCGCTGATTTCCCAGCTAGGTAATCCCTGTGGGTATCCAGTTAAGGACAATCCAGAGGCTTCGCCAACAATGGGTTTTAGTATTTTCAAGTCAAGTGAGGACAAAAACTCTACATAAACATCCTGCATATAAGCGGCAAATAAAGAATGTTGTCCGCCATCGGTTAAGTTTGGGTTATTTGTATCCGCTACTTTGGCATCCTTAAGTTGTTGTTTGTCAAATACAATAAAGTGATTATGCAGCATACGAATACTTGGCACGCCAGGGGAGGTAATTGGCCAAGTAGAATCAAGCGAAGCCTCGCCCGCTAAAACAAGATGTTTCTCAGGGTCGGGATAGTGTTCTAGCATAAAAGCAATCACAATTTGGTTCATACGATTCCAAACCTTTCTAACATTGTTAGGCAGCTGCGTACGGCGTACTGGGCGACCTAGGGGGTTTAAGATGCTTTTCGAGGTGTTATAAATAATAGAACAATCAAATTCATTAGAGTGCCCTAACGCTTTTCTATAAAGTAGTAAGTCTTCAGCATTGGTTAATAAGCCGTTATTATTGGTTAAATCCGCTAAGTTTTCAGGCGAATTAAAAAACTCATTTGGCTTCATTCCCTCAGGGACATCGAGTGGAATAGGACGAAAGGGGACGCTAATTTCTCTTGGGCCAATTGACATATTGTTTTACTCCTTATTTATGTAAAGGTCTCAATAAAAAAAGGTTTATGCCACTTGCGTAACATAAACCCCCTTAAATTTATAGACTGAAATTAAACTTCAAATGGTGGTAATTTCTTCTCTACCATTTCTTTTTTCATCACCACATAATCTGGCAAGCCATTTTTGTATGGTGGGTAATCTTCGCCTTCGATAAGTGGCTGTAAATATTCACGACAGGCATCGGTAATACCAAAGCCATCATCAGAAATATAGTCCATTGGCATCATTTTTTCAACATTCGCAATGTCTTTTAATTCACCCATGCCAATTTCCCAAGTATAAGGGTTATTTGAGGTTCTAATTACCGCAGGCATAACTGAATTTTTGCCTTCCATTGCTAAGTTTACTGCTGCTTCACCTAATGCATAAGCTTGCTCAACATCAGATTTAGAAGACAAGTGGCGTGCTGCACGCTGTAAATAGTCTGCTACTGCCCAGTGGTATTTATGCCCCAATGCGTCTTTAATTAAGTTAGCAACTACGGGTGCTGCACCACCGAGTTGTGCGTGACCAAAGTCATCACGAGTGCCTTGTTCAGCAAGGAAACGGCCGTCTGCCCATTTTGTACCTTCAGAAACCACAATTGTGCAATAACCAAATTCTTTAACATTGGCATCAACTTTGGCTAAGAATTTTTTCTCATCAAAATCTACTTCTGGGAACAAAATTACTACTGGAATTGAATCGTCAACCAAGCCACCTGCTGCTGCAATCCAGCCAGCATGACGACCCATCACTTCTAAAACAAAAATTTTGGTTGAAGTAGCACACATAGAGGCTACATCAAAACTTGCTTCCATAGTAGAAACGGCAATATATTTCGCAACAGAGCCAAATCCTGGGCAATTGTCGGTTACTGGTAAATCGTTATCAACTGTTTTTGGCACATGAATTGCTTGAATTGGATAGCCCATAGACTCAGATAATTGAGAAACCTTTAAACAAGTATCGGCTGAATCGCCACCACCATTGTAGAAAAAATAGCCAATATCATGTGCTTTAAATACTTCAATTAATCTTTCGTATTCCGCTTTATTATCTTCCAAAGATTTCATTTTATAACGACAAGAACCAAAGCCACCAGAAGGTGTGTGCTTAAGTGCTGAAATATCAGCATCAGATTCTTTAGAGGTGTCAATTAGATTCTCAGTCAACGCTCCAATAATACCATTTTGACCTGCATAAACCGTGCCGATTTTGTCTGAATGCTTGCGTGCTGTTTCAATCACACCACAGGCAGAAGCATTAATTACGGCAGTTACACCACCAGATTGTGCATAAAAAGCGTTCTTCATTTGTTGTATCCTTTTGACATTATAAAAAACCGTCAATTATACAGTGAGACTTTTAGCCATTATGAATAATCAAGCAAAATATCATTTTTTATAAGGGGGTGCAAAAGCGTGGGTCAATAGGTAAAAAAATGCTTTTAGCGTTTTAGTATTAGACCTTCAATCAGAATTTTTTATTCATTTGCACTTGAAGCTCTATATAAAGCATTCGGTAAAATTTGTCCTCGCCTAACACCTCAAATTGGGCGATATTTTTAACAAACATCTGTGCAAAATTTTCGGGATAAAGTTTGTGCCATTAATGACCATTTGGCTATCTCTGTGCTTTCAATAGAAAACTTATGCAAAATTCGGTCTGCACTTTTCTCCAGAGTTAATAAGGTTCTGCCGCTCTTGTAATCAAGGAGAGGAAACAAGTATGAGAAAAATGGACTGGCTTGAAAGTGCATATAATCAGTGCGGCTAAGCCAATGACCACCCCACATGAACTTCATTAAAACCCTCTTTTGAGGGTAAAAATTGAATTTTGTTCATTACCTATGTTTCTATAAAAGTTCCGTGGTAATGTTCTTTTCAAGTGGAAATTCTACATTAAAATCACCTACTTTAATAGGGTTTTTAAATTGTTTAAAGCCCATTTTTAGATAGAATGGTTTTGCTGTTATCGTGCTGTATGCAATAACTCTTTTAACGCCTTTGTGCAACAACAGTTTTTCAATATAAAGATATAAAGACTTACCAATGTATTTACCTTTAAATTTTGGCAAAACATAAAGGAGTAGTATTTTTCCATTAATTGTAAATAAACCAAAGCCGACTATTTTATTTTCAAGGAAGGCAGAGATTGCATAAGTGTCGTTATTTTTAATCCATTTTACAATGTTCGCCTCTGTTTTATTTTCTAACCAATCGCTCACAATGGTTTTGTTATTGTCATAATCTGGACCACAAAGCTCAGTAATTGATTTTTGTAATAATATTGCTATTTCTTTGGCTTGTTTAGGGTTACTAGGTTGAATTATTGTATTCATTGATTTATTTTTTGTTGGCAAAATGATGGGGTGTAATTTCCCATTTTTGTGCTTCGTTAATAGTGAGGATTAAGCATTTAGAACTGCCACCATTACGCACTGCACCTGATGCACCGGGGTTAATGACCCAAGGTGTGGCAGTTTTGTCAATTATTTGTTTGTGCGTGTGTCCATAAATTACTATTTTTGCTTTGGCGTGGGCTTTTCGCAAAGAGTCATGGGATGGCGTTTTCCACCCATGTTTATGTCCGTGTTCTACCGCTAATGTGCCACCAAGAAGTTCAAATATTTCAATATCAGCAAATTTAAGGTGTGCGTCATTATTGCCTCTCACTGCGGTTAGTGGCGTGGTAAACACCTCTAAGGTTTGTTGTTCTATAATATCTCCAGCATGAATTATTTGATCACAACTGTTCATTAAGCTGATAATTTCAGGATGAATCCAACCATGAGAGTCCGATAAGATGCCAATTTTCATTTTCATTAATGTTTTAGATTGATCAGTGCGTGCTCAAAGGTTTCAATGTTAATAAAACCTTCAATTTTTTTAGCATCCACTTTAGAACTGGGTTTGCTAATGGCAACGACTGTGCCGATACCGTATTGTTTGGCAGATTTTAAGACAGATGCTGAATCGTCAAAGAAAATGCTTTTTACTTTATCAAATTTAATTTCATTTTCTAATTTGTGCCAAAATTCTTGTTTTTCTTTGGCAAAATTATAATCATGAGAAGAAATAATGTCATCAAAATAGGAAGCCAAATTGGTTATTTGCATTTTCAGTTGAATGGTTTTCCTATGGGCGTTTGTTACTAAATAAATGCGTTTTTTATGGATTTTGGCTTGGGTTAAAAACTCCAACACAAAAGGATGGATTTGAATCAAATGTGCAACATCTTCTTTGAGTTTGGCAATATCAAGTTGTAATTTTTCTTGCCAATAATCTAAGCAATACCAATGCAATTTCCCTTCTTCAGCTCTGAAAATAGGGAAAAGTTTATCCTTGGCTTCATCATGCGTTAGGTCGTGTTTATTGGCAAAAATCAAGGGTATATATTCCATCCAAAAATGCAAATCAAAGTTCAAATCCAGCAGTGTGCCATCCATATCCAGCAGAATGGTGTCAATCTCTGCCCAATTGATTTGTTCAGAAACTGGGCTTTTGAATTTTATTTTTTGCGCCATGTTGTTACACCTGCACTGTCTTCTAAAATAATGCCTAGTTCGGCTAATTGGTCTCTAATTTGGTCGGATATGGCAAACTTTTTGTTGGCTCGTGCTTCATTTCGTTGCTTAATTTTTTGATCAATTTCTTCGTCAGATAGAGACACGCCTTGCTTAAGAAATTCCTCTGCATTCATTTGCAAAATACCGAGATAGCCGCCGAGTTTTTTTAATAATTGACCTAAGGCATTTGCTTGATTTTGGTCTTTTTCACGCTCGGCATTCGCAGTTTTGGCCAATTCAAATAAGATACTGAGTGCAATTGGGGTATTAAAGTCATCATCTAAGGCTGCCGTTATTCGTGCTTCAAAATCAAAGCGTTGTGAGACTTCTGTCATTGCCGATTCTGAGGCTTGCAGTCCACGCATTGCTGTATATAGTCGGGTTAAGGCGGTTTTGGCAAGGTCTAAGTTTTCGTTTGAAAAGTTCAGCGGAGAGCGATAATGTGAACTCATAATAAAGTAACGCAGTGATTCACCATCATAATTTTCCAACACGCCACGAATGGTGAAAAAATTATTTAGTGATTTGCTCATTTTCTCATCATTGATGTTGACAAAGCCTATATGCATCCAAGTATTAACAAAAGTGCAGTCGTTAGCACCCTCAGATTGTGCAATCTCATTTTCATGATGTGGAAACGCTAAATCCATACCACCACCATGAATATCAAAATGCTTACCAAGGTGTGTGCATGACATTGCTGAACATTCAATATGCCAACCAGGGCGACCTTCACCCCAAGGGGATGCCCAACTGGGTTCGCTCGGTTTTGCCATTTTCCAAAGCACAAAATCTAAGGGGTCTTTTTTGTCTGTTTCCACATCAACTCTAGCACCTGCTTCAAGTTCATCAAGGTTTTTACCGCTCAGTTTGCCATAATCTTTAAATTTACGCACTGAATAATATACATCGCCACTTTTACCTTGATAAGCAATGCCTTTTTTAATCAAAGATTCAATCATATAAAACATTTGCTCAATGGCATCGGTGGCGCGTGGCTCAATATCGGGTGGCAAGATGCTAAGTGCACGCTCATCTTCATGCATCGCCTCGATAAAACGGTTGGTCAGTGTATAAATATCCTCTTCATTTTCAATGGCACGCTGGATGATTTTATCGTCAATATCGGTAATATTACGCACATATTCAACATTGGGAAAATGGCGTCTAAGATGGCGGGTAATAACATCAAACATCACCAGCACTCGTGCATGACCCATGTGGCAATAATCGTAAACTGTCATACCACAAACATACATCCCCACCTTTTCTGAATTGATAGGATGAAATTCTTCTTTTTGTTTACTGAGTGTGTTGTAAATTTTTAACATAGGGTGTATTTTACGATACCATTCATCGCTTTTATTGACCATTTATACGATAAAAAGTCATTTTATCTCTTTATTTACATCATTTTTTCAAACATATTATAATTATTTCCAGTTTATCCCAAAAAGGAAAAAAATAATGAAAAAAATAATTGCATTACTATTATCAATAGGCTCAACTACATTTGCAGCAAATTTGACAGTGACTATTGACAATATTCAGAGCAACAAGGGCAATATTCGTCTTGCTGTTTTTGCTGAAACGGATAAGGTGAGATTCCCAAGTGGCACGCCAACTATGATTATCAATCAATCAACAGGTGAAAGCACAAAGGGCATTGTAGAACCCGCCACAGAAGGTGCAATAGCTTTTAGAATCACAGCACCAGTGGGCGTATATGCTATATCGGCATATCATGACAAAAATAACAACAAAGAGCTAGACAAATCATTTTTTGGTGTGCCGAGTGAACCGTATGGTTTTTCGAATGATGCCCGAGGCATATTTGGACCGCCAGATTATTTTGATGCACAGTTTGACTTAAAGGATTCGGGCACAAAAATTGTTTTCGATGTAATGTAATGTTAATGCAACTCAAAAAAATCACCAAAGTTTTTGGCACTGATATCGCTGAAGTTAGAGCACTTAAAGGCATTGACTTAGAAGTGGATGCAGGTGCATTTACGGCTGTGTCAGGGCCGAGTGGTTCGGGCAAAAGCACGCTACTTAATATTATTGGTTTATTGGATGATGCCACCAGTGGTGAGTATTATTTTGATGGCGAAAAAATTGACAACAGCAACGAGCAACACATCAATCATTTGCGTGCCTTTGATTTGGGTTTTATTTTCCAAGATTTTAATTTACTCCCCGTGTTGACTGCACAAGAGAATGTGGAAATGTCAGCACTCTCAAGCATTTCCAATGCACAAGAGCGCAAAGCACAGGCACAACATTTTTTGGAGCAAGTGGGGTTAGAAGATAAAATGAATGCGTTTCCCAATCAACTCTCAGGCGGACAGCAACAGCGTGTGTCGGTGGCACGCTCATTGATGGGTGAGTCAAAATTGATTTTGGCAGACGAGCCAACAGCAAATTTAGATTCAGAAAATACTTTGAAGCTGATTGAGCTGATGCGAAAACTCAATCAAGACCTTGGCACGGCATTTTTGTTTTCCACGCACGATGAGCGTTTGTTAGCGAAGGTCAACAACACAATTAAACTGTTAGACGGAGAGATTGTATGATAGGCAAATGGTTTAAAATCGCATGGCGCAATGTTGTGCGTAACAAACGCCGTTCAATGGTGGCAATCTGGACGGTCGCAATTATCTCTGGTTCTATTATCTTGGCACATGGTTATATCAATTTTACTTTCTGGGGCTTGACTCGAATGATTGTGCAAGGTGGCACAGGCAATATGCAAATCGTTGACAATCGTATGATCAATGAGTTTGAAACGGAATTATTAGAATTTGGACTCAGCAAAAAAATGGCTGATGACACGGTTAAGAAATTAGAGAGCAATAAAGATGTGCGTCGTGTTATGCAGCGTGTCCTATTCACAGGTATTGTCTCAAAAGACGACAGCATTAGCACGGTGTTCCGTGCCACAGGCATTGAAAGCTCTAAAGAAGTGCGCTTACAACAAGGCAATTCTGCAGGGGCATTTGTCAAGGGTAAGATGTTTAAAGACACTGAGAAAAACCCTTTCCAAGTAATTTTAGCGGTTGATTTGGCGAAAAAACTCAGCGTTGATGTAGGTGGTGAAGTTGTGCTGCTTGCAAACACCGTTGAAGGCGGTATCAATGCGATTGATGCAACTGTGACCGGTATTTATGATACGGGCATTCCGATTACCAATCAGTTGGCACTCAAAGTGCCAATTGAACTTGCACATCAACTCTTATTGACGGATAAAACCAGTAGCATCGTGGTGCAGCTCAGAGATATTGAAGCGACCAGAACAGTGTTGCCAAAAGTGAACAACTTACTAAAAGGTAGCGTGATGAGTGCACGCCCTTGGTATGATATCAAGCCGTATTTTAAAGCAGTGGAAACTATTTACTATAGTATTTTCACTGTAATGGGTGTTATCATTATGGTGGTGGCTTTGCTTTCAGTGGCGAATGTAATGGGTAATACGGTGAACGAGCGTGTGCCAGAAATCGGCACATTACGCGCCTTCGGCATTAAGAAGTGGCAATTACGACTTAACTTTATTTTTGAAGGACTGATTATCGGTTTTATAGGTGCAGTGCTTGGTGCAATTCTCGGACTTGGCTTAGCGTTAGTGCTTAATCAATCGGGCATTATGATGCCACCACCACCAGGGCGCACTACAGCATATCCATTACTTATATTACCAACTATGGGCACAGCTTTTTGGGTGTTGGCAATGATGAGCGTGTTAGGTGTCGTTGCTTCATACTTGCCGATTAATAAAATCCTCAAGAAGAAAGTTGTTGAGCAATTAAACCACACATAGCTATGAAAATATTACGCATACTCACATTACTTTTATTGTCATTCTCTGTAATAGCACGGATGAGTGCTGATGAACTACTGCAAGTGGCAGATAAATTTCGTTCACCTTATCAATATGCACAGCTTGATATCAGGATTGATGACTTTAAAAATGGCACGATAAAGAAGAGCAGAAACTATAAAGTCTATCATCAAGACGGACAGAGTTTAGTGGATGTGTTGGACGGTGCCGATAAAGGCAATCGTGTTTTGTTAAGCAACAAAGGTATGTATGTTGCACCTAAGCGTAGTAGTCGTGCAGTACGCATCACTCCAATCCAACGCTTATTAGGGCAGGCTTCTTATGGTGATTTAGCGGGACTTAAATTTAGTAAGAACTACACGCCAAGCATTATTGAAGAGAAAGATGATGTAACGGTTTTAGAGTTGATTGCCAAAAAATCTAGTGCTACTTATCATAAAATTATTTTATCAATTACCAACGACAACCAACGACCAGTAGATGCAAAAGCCTATTTGGTGAGTGGTAAGTTATACAAACAAATGCAGTATGATGTTGAAGGGGAATTGCTCAAAACTATCACTTATAAAGGAAAAAACAAGAACAAAAAAACCATCATGACTTTTATCAGCGTTAAAGACAAGAAAATCCCTAAGCGTTTGTTGACCAGTCGAGGTATGCGCAATGCAATTAGATAAATGAAACTCCTTGTTTTAGCTTTGTTTTTAGCGGGCATTGCAAATGCCAAGTTTGTCAATCAAGTAACCATAATCTCCCACAGTTACAAGGTGGATAGAGGTGGTGATTGGGAAGCGTCAAATGTGGCAGCTACTTTAAGAGATACAGAAAAAACCAATGGCATCGTGTCATTTAGTGGTGATATTGAAGGCGTTGAATATCAATTTAAGCGTGATACTGAAACCGACAAAAACATTGTGCAAAAACTATTTTATATCGCTGATGTGAATGACAATCTTAGTGTGCAGTTTGGTAAATTTTCCGAGAACTGGCAACTTGGCTATGCCTTCAACCCGCTTGGACTGACTGACCCATATCACCCAGCCAACAACGATGATGATCTGAATGAAAAACTTGGCATTAATGCGGTTGTCGTTCGTTATAGTATGGAAGATGTGCACTTAGATTTCTATACCAGTAATGATAATAAAGAGCGTAATAATGTGCGTGGCCATGGTTATAAATCTCAAGCAGTGCACCTGAATTACCTTTTATCTGACGAGACTGATATCATTATGGTTGCACACAATAAAGAAGAGGTTAAGTTGGGAGTCGGTGCAGGATTTCGTAGCATTGTGAATGATAATTCAAAAGTCTATGGCTCATTTTTTACCCGCAAAGGCACAACCATTCCTAGTGTGCCAGCACCCATCCCTATGACAGCACCTCCACCACTCACAGACCGCACTAAGGACGGAAAACAATACACCCACGCAATGCTCGGTTGGCATTGGACCAGTGATAACAATTTCAGCATTATTGCTGAGACCAGTCAAGATGATAGAGGATTGAGCGACAGCGAATATCAAAATATGAATATTGCTTATTTAACTTTAGTGCGACCTGTAGGCATCCGCCAGCAATATAATTTCTTACGAGTTAGCAAAGTTATGGGTGAGCATGAGTTCAGTTTAGCGCGTCGTATGAGTTCTGATGATTCTGCACTCAATACATTCAAATGGCGTTATGATATCAATGATAATTTGCAACTTAACGCCTCATATTCTAAAACCACAGGGGGTGCAGATGGTGAATATAAAGCCTATTTCCCTGACCAAAGCAACACACAGCTGATTTTGTATTATAACTTAGATTTTTAGGGGTGTATTATCCTCTTGATGTGTATAATTGTTTGTTTTTAAATTATATTCAATTAGGAGAATAATATGAGCGTTTTAGTAACACAACAAGCACCAGATTTTACTTCTGCAGCAGTATTAGCAGATGGTTCAATCGTAGATAATTTCACTCTTTCTAGCCTTAAAGGTAAGAAAATTTGTGTGTTCTTTTATCCACTAGATTTTACTTTTGTTTGCCCTTCAGAGATTTTAGCGCATCATCATCGTATAGCACAATTTGCAGAAAAAGGTGTTGAAGTGGTTGGCGTATCAATTGATTCGCAATTTACTCACAACGCATGGCGTAACACTGAGCCTAAAGATGGCGGTTTAGGTAAGATTGACTTTCCTTTAGTTGCTGATGTTAATCATTCAATTATGGAGTCTTATGGTATTGTCCATCCAGCAGGCATTGCACTTCGTGCTTCATTCTTAATTGACGAAGATTTTGTTGTTCGTCATCAAGTGGTAAACGATTTGCCTTTAGGTAGAGATGTTGATGAAATGTTGCGTATGGTTGATGCACTTGATTTTCATACCACGCATGGTGAAGTTTGCCCAGCAGGCTGGAACAAAGGCGATGAAGGTATGAAAGACACACCTGAAGGCGTGGCTGAATATTTGGCTAAGAATGTTGACAATCTATAAATAAATTATTTTTATAAAAAAAGGGAGCGGTTGATGCTTCCTTTTTTACGGAGAAAAAATGAAAACTTATAAATGTATTATTTGTGATTGGGTTTATGATGAAGCGCTAGGTGCACCAAAAGAAGGTATTGAGCCGGGTACAAAATGGGAAGATGTGCCTTTGGATTGGGTTTGTCCTGATTGTGGTGCAAGTAAGGATCAATTTGATATGATAGAAGTTTAATGTCAAAGGTACTCATATTACCAGGGGACGGCATCGGGCAAGAGATTGTTGAGCAAGCGTTAAAAGTTATTGATTTTTTGAATAAAAATCATACGCTAGATATGGAATTGGTGCATGGCTTGATTGGCGGAACAGCTTATGATGAGACAGGCTCACCTTTACCGCAAGCGACATTAGACGCTGCTAAAGAATGCGATAGTATTTTGTTAGGTGCTGTGGGTGGTTATCAGTGGGAGAAATTAGAGCGGGATTTGAGACCAGAGCGAGGATTATTAGGTTTGCGTGCTGAGATGGATTTGTTTTCTAATTTACGCCCTGCGATTTTATATCCACAACTTGCCAGCGCTTCAACTCTTAAAGAAGAAGTAGTTTCTGGACTGGATTTAATGATTGTGCGTGAGTTAGTAGCAGGCATTTATTTTGGACAGCCGCGTGGGATTGAGATGCGTGATGGGCAGAAATATGGGTTCAATACAGCCACTTATTATGAGTCAGAAATTAGGCGTATTGGACACTCAGCGTTTAAAATTGCACAACTTCGTCAGGGGCGAGTTTGCTCAGTGGATAAGGCCAATGTGCTAGAGGTATGCGAGTTGTGGCGTGAGGTGATGGAGGATGTGGCAAAAGATTATCCAACCGTAGAATTGTCGCATATGTATGTGGATAACGCCGCTATGCAACTTGTTAAAGCCCCCAAGCAATTTGATGTAATGGTTACCAGTAATTTGTTTGGCGATGTGTTGTCTGATTGTGCGGCAATGCTCACAGGCTCAATCGGTATGTTGCCATCGGCTTCATTAAATGGAGATGGTTTTGGTATGTATGAACCTATTCACGGGTCAGCACCTGATATTGCAGGCAAAGATGTTGCCAATCCTTTGGCGACTATTTTGTCAGTGGCAATGATGTTGCGTTATTCGCTTAATCAATCAAACTTAGCTGAGAAAATCGAAGCGGCAGTTACCACGGTATTAGACCAAGGTTATCGCACGCAAGATATTGCCAGCGAAGGTAATAGTGTTATTGGCACGAGTAAAATGGGCGATTTGGTAGTGGAGGCATTGGCATGAAAATAATCGTTTATTCTACCAACACTTGTCCGATTTGCGTTAAAACCAAAGCTTTATTGGACAAATGGAATTTGCCTTTTGAGCAAAAAATGATTGATGAAGACCGTGCACTTATGGCAGAATTTTCAAAGGTTACCAATGGTGCTAGAATGGTGCCACAAATTGTGATTGACGACAAACATATTGGTGGTTTTAGCGACCTTACCGAATTACACATGGACGGATTTTTTAACTAGTGTTATTTTTTGAAATGTATTGAAAAAAATAACACAAACTTAATATTAACCTAGCAGTTGAATGCAAAGTATTTTTTATTGCTTTACACTCTAATTTAAAAAATAGAAAATGCAAATATTGATTATTCCAATTATTTTATTTAACTTTAAGAACCAGTCTAATGGCGTAAAATCGGACTGGTTTTTATTAGTTGCGTATGCTTTGGCTAAAGTTTTTGAATATTTTGGCACGCAAGTATTTAATTTATTAGGCATTATCAACGGATACTTAATTAAACACATTGTTGCTTCGGATTTGCTGATTTTCTATGGTTTGAAAAGTAAAAAATAGGAGGAAAAGTATCATGCTTGATTTGATAACTGGTTTTTTGTTGATTGTATTCGCCTATTGTATGGGAAGTTTTGCAACGGGCTATCATTTGATTTGGTGGAAAATGAAGCAAGATATTCGTAACCACGGTAGTGGCAGCATAGGGGCAACGAATGTGGGCCGTTTAATGGGAAAATCTGGTTTTGTCATAACGCTGGTTGGCGATTGTTTAAAAGCGGTATTGGTGTTGTCAATTGCTCGGATGTTAAAGCAAACCGACACGATTATTTCAATTATGATTATTGCAGTTATTGCTGGGCATATATGGCCATTTTATTTAAACTTTCGTGGCGGGAAAGGCATCGCAACAGCGTTGGGTGCATTTTTAATGATTGATATCTATGTTGTTGTATTTATAGCACTGGTTAGTGGACTTCTGTTTTTAATAACACGGCGATTTACATTGTCTTGGATACTGAGTGTTATTCTTTTATTAATATTTATTATCATACGAGATTCTCAATCTTTACCCATCACTTATGCTATTGTTATTTCTAGTATACTGGTTGTTTATGCACATAAAAATAATATACATAAAGAATTGACTTTATCATGAATAACAAGACATTAATTTTTAAAATCGCTTCTGAAACATGGGAATTTGAAGCCGTACATCGATTGAATTATCAAACTTTTGTTGAGGAAATTCCGCAACACAATAGCAATCAAGAAAAAAAATTGATTGACAAGTTTCATGAGCACAATAGCTATATTATTTGTTTACAAGGTCAAGATTTACTAGGAATGCTATCTGTTAATGGCAAGCGTCCATTTTCTCTGGACAATAAGTTAGGAAACATTGATCAGTATTTGCCTAGTTTTCAGTCAATTTGTGAGGTTAGATTGTTAAGTATTGTGTCTAGAAATCGTCATAGTGATGTCTTGTCTGGTATTTTTGAAAAATTGTTTGAGTTTGTTATGAAACAGGGTTACGATTTAGTGGTTATTTCTGGCATTACCAAGCAAGCAAAACTTTATCGACATCTTGGATTTCAAGCATTTGGTGGACTCGTTGGTGCTCAAGATGTGCAATTTCAGCCGATGTATATTACATTTGATCATGCAATTGATTCTAAGAAAAAACTAAAATCCCTTAATCAAAATCAAACAATTTTTAACTATTTACCAGGTCCTGTTTCCATTAGCAAGAGCATTATGACCGCCTATTCAAAAACGCCAATCTCTCATAGAGGCAATGATTTTATGAAAGATTTTTCCCGCTTACAAGATACTTTGTGTCAGCGTTTAAATACAAAGCAGGCGTATATTACAACTGGCAGTGGAACCTTTGCCAATGATATTATTGCAGCACAGTTATCAAAAATATCGGGCAAGGGCATTGTTCTGGTTAGCGGAGAGTTTGGCAGGCGTATAGCAGACCACGCAAGACGGGCTAATTTAGATTATGAAGTTTTTATTGTGGATGATGGCTTGGCATTTACACCAGATTTTCTCAAGCAAATTAATAACGACAATGGCAAATTTCGCTGGTTATGGATGGTGCATTGCGAAACTTCAACAGGTGTATTAAATGATGTAAATTCAATACGAGAATGGTGCCAACAGCAAGATATTTTATTATGTTTGGATGCTATTAGCACAATTGGCTCTTGTGCTGTTGATTTGACAGGTGTTTATCTTGCCTCGGCAACGAGTGGTAAAGGTATGGGATCCCTGCCTGGGTTGGCACTTATTTTTAGCAGTGGACTGGTGAGTGAAGTTGATTGTTTATTACCTCGTTGTTTTGACCTATCTGATTATGAGCAGGCACAAGGTGTGCCATATACCATTTCTTCCAATGCCATTTATGGGCTAATTATTGCCTTAAAAAAGGATTGGGATACTCAGTTTAGCCAAGTTAAAGAATGGTCGTGTGATTTTCGTGTGAAAATAGAAAAAACCAAACTCAAGGTATTGGCACATGAAAATTATCGCGCACCACATATCACTACAATTGTTTTACCAAAAAGCGTGTCGTCTTCAAAATTAGGGAAAAAAATGCTTAATTTAGGTATTTTGGTTAGTTATAACAGTAGCTATTTATTGAAAAATAATTGGATGCAAATCTGCTTTATGGGCGATTGCCAACAGGTAACAGAAGATGCCATAAAATATTTAGAGCGTGCAGTTATGCCTGATGTCATTTCCAAGAAATAATAACAAAAAAAGCTTTAAACAATTTAGTGTGCTTTTTTAGGCTTTTAATAAAAAACCCTTATTTTGTGTTATAGATTTTATCAGGGACTGGCTATTAATTAACCACCAAGTTAATCGTCCAACGCCTCAACTTCAAGTAGCATTTTATTAATGTGTCTGCCAAATTGGCTATCAAATCCATTCCAATCTCGGTAGGCTGCTAGCTTTTTAAGCGCAATGGGTTTAATTTCATAATCAGCCAAATCTTCTTTATAACCTTTTTCAACCTCATCTTGAATAATCAATAAATAATCTAAATATGGCTTAATAGCATGGTTCGCATCACCTGTTGGCCCATGTCCAGGTATATAGTGTGTAAGATTTAAATTAATGGCGTATTCTAAGGCTTTAATGTTGCCGTGCATATCAGAAGTGTTGTCAAATCTGCTTTGTCTGTGGATAAAACCATTGTCGCCAAGGAATAGGGTTTTACTTGGTATATGTTCAACCATTAAATCGGTATTGGTGTGTGCTGCACCTGTGATATCGTGGTGCATTTTAAAGGTTTCACTGTCTATTTTAATAATTTGTAAGTTCGTGGTAGCATCGGTGGGAAAAGTGGCAATAGTGCCATCAGTTGCACCCTCGGTTAAGGTATTCATTAACGCTACCCAACGCTCGCCTTCACCCTCTTTGGCTTGCTTAATCATATCTTTATGGGCATAGATTTTGACTGCTGGATATTGCTCAACAATGGCTTGGTTACCCAGCCAGTGGTCGCCGTGAATATGAGTGTTAAATACTGCAAAAATAGGTTTGTCGGTAATGGCTTTGACTTTATCAAGCACCATTTTGCCAATTTGGTAACTACTACCGGGGTCGATGATAATGACACCATTTTTGCCGACGATAACCCCCGGATTGTTCATAAATCCTTTATTTTCTGGATTAGGCTCTTCCAATGGGCCATGCATGACAAAAACATTGTCGGCAATTTTTTCAAATTTATGTGTCTCTGAATTGAAGAATAAATAAACACCAACAACAATTACCAGTAATACCAATAGACTTTTTTTCATAACATTTCCCCTTAAATTCAAATTAAATTATGAAATATGATACACCATATTCCCCCTGTTTAATTTTTTGCTGATTATTCATATTTATGTAAAGACTTTTAAATACTTTATAATGGGCGTATGCACAAAAAACCTAAAGTATCTAATATTAAAAATATTGCCACGACAAAATTTTTTAACATTCAAAGTATGGATGTTGCTTTTTCTAATGGCGAAAAACGCCAATACGAACGGCTAAAACCCTCTGAAAACGGTGCAGTATTAGTTGTGCCTATGTTAAACGATGACACAGTGCTGATGATTTATGAATATTCTGGTGGCACAGACAGATATGAATTGGCACTCACGAAAGGGAAAATTGACGATGGCGAAACACCACTTGAAGCCGCCAATAGAGAGTTAATTGAGGAAATTGGCTATGGTGCCAATAAACTCACTTTTATCAAGGAAATGACCATTGCCCCCGGTTATCAATCTAGTATTACCTATATTGTATTAGCACAGGATTTATACAAAGATAATGCACAGGGCGATGAACCAGAGCCATTAGAAGTGGTTGAACATCAATTATCTAACCTAGAAAATTTGGTTTATCATGAGGATTTAACCGAAGCCAGAAGTATTGCAGCGTTGTATATGGCAAGGGAGATTGTTAAAAATCAACATTCCTGAAGAATTTATTCTATATACGCCAAACACGCCGTTTCCAAAGGTTGAATTAGCGTTAGATGAGCCAAATGGCTTGATTGCAATTGGCGGTGATTTGTCTTCTGAGCGATTGATTTGTGCTTATCAACAGGGTATTTTTCCTTGGTATAGTGAGAACGATCCAGTGCTTTGGTATTGTCCAAATCCACGAATGGTAATCACCCCTGAGACGCTACACATTTCTAAAAGCTTGGGAAAAACACTGCGTTCTAACCAATTTACCATCAAAATCAACAGCAATTTTAAACGCGTGATTCATCACTGTAAAAGCATCAAACGCAAAGAACAAGACAGCACTTGGATTGACAAAGCCATGGTGCAAGCCTATACCGAATTACACACACAAGGCGTGGTGCAATCGGTGGAAGTATATCAAAATGCAACACTGGTCGGCGGATTGTATGGCGTGCGTATGGGCAAGGTGTTTTTTGGTGAATCAATGTTTTCCCTAGTGAGCAATGCCTCAAAAATCGCCTTTGTGCATTTGGTGCAAAATATGGGCTATGAATTGGTTGATTGCCAAGTGCAAAATCCACATTTACAAAGCCTAGGTGCGTTCAATATGTCACGACATGCGTTCATTCAAAGATTGGATGAATTACTGTTAAAATAAGCGCTAAATTAACAGAAGATTAATATGAAAACAATCCTTAAATTAACAGCATTAACCATTGTTATCAGCCTTTCTGCTTGTGGCAGAATGGGCGAATTAGAACAGGTTAAACCCACCCCATTAACCACGATAAATGCCACACAAACGGATTCCACATTATGAGTTTTTCTTATCAAAATAACACCCTACACGCCGATTCTGTTGCCATTAGCGAGTTAATGGATACTTACGGGTCGCCACTTTATGTTTATTCTCGCACCGATATTGAAAACAACTGGCGTGAATTTGACCAAGCCTTTGGCACCCATCCGCATTTAGTTTGTTACGCAGTCAAGGCAAATTCTAATTTGGCAGTATTAAATATATTGGCAAAAATCGGTGCTGGCTTTGACATTGTCTCCATTGGCGAATTAGAACGCGTACTTGCCGCAGGTGGCACAGCAGATAAATGCGTTTTTTCAGGCGTAGCAAAAACGACAATAGAAATCAAACGAGCACTCGAAGTAGGCGTGCGTTGTTTCAATGTAGAATCCGCCTCCGAATTAAACAGAATAGAATCCGTTGCCCACTCTGTCGGCAAACAAGCCCCAATCTCCATCCGTGTCAATCCCAATGTTGATGCCAAAACCCACCCCTACATTTCCACAGGATTAAAAGAAAACAAATTTGGCGTTGATATGGACGAAGCACTTGAGTTATACCAACACACACAAAATTCCAAACACTTAACCGTGCAAGGACTCGATTGCCACATCGGCTCACAAATTACCGATGTCTCCCCATTTTTAGACGCACTGGATAAAGTATTAGCACTACTTGAACAACTCAACACACACAACATTAACATTCAACACCTAGATCTAGGCGGCGGCGTTGGCATTAATTACGAAGGCGAAGAAACCATCAATATCCAAGCCTATATTAACGCCATCATCAGCAAAGTAGGGCAAACCGAAATTATCCTAGAACCCGGCAGAGCCATTGTTGGCAATGCTGGCATTTTTATCACCAAAGTTGAATTTTTAAAACAAAACTCAACCCACGCATTTGCCATTGTCGATGGCGCCATGAACGATCTACTCCGCCCCAGTTTCTACAACGCCTACCACCAAGTTCTACCCATCAACGAAAACGCGACAGGCACCCAAGCAAATTGGGATTTAGTCGGACCAATTTGCGAAACCGGCGATTTCCTCGCCAAAAACCGAAATTTATCCCTATCCGAAGGCGATTACCTAGCCCTTATGTCCGCCGGT
>NZ_CAHJWD020000135.1 GCF_903642095.1 Bathymodiolus brooksi thiotrophic gill symbiont
ATATGATGGATTGTGTCCTCTCCTCGAGTGAGGTAGATCTTGGGTTACCACATTCTTTAGAGTATTTATACTAGGGATATGATGGATTGTGTTCTCTCCTCGAGTGAGGTAGATCTTGGGTTACCACATTCTTTAGAGTATTTATACTAGGGATATGATGGATATTGGGCTGACCTCGAGTGAGGTAGATCTTGGGTTACCACATTATTTATACTAGAGATATGATGGATTCTGGGCTCGCCTCTAGTGAGGTAGATCTTGGGTTACCACATTTTTTGAGTATTTATACTAGGGATATGATGGATTTTGTTCTCTCCTCGAGTGAAGTAGATCTTGGGTTACCACATTCTTTAGAGCATTTATACTAGGGATATGATGGATATTGTGCTGACCTCGAGTGAGGTAGATCTTGGGTTACCACATTCTTTAGAGTATTTATACTAGGGATATGATGGATTGTGTGCTCACCTCGAGTGAAATAGATCTTGGGTTACCACATTCTTTACAGTATTTATACTAGGGATATGAAGAATTGTGTCCTCTCCTCGAGTGAAATAAAACTTGGATTACCACATTCTTTAGAGTATTTATACTAGGGATATGATGGATTGTGTGCTCACCTCGAGTGAGGTAGATCTTGGGATACCACATTCTTTACAGTATTTATACTAGGGATATGATTGATTGTGTGCTCACCTCGAGTGAAATAGATCTTGGGTTGCCACATTCTTTAGATTATTTATACTAGGGATATGATGGATTGGGTGCTCACCTTGAGTGAGGTAGATCTTGGGTTACCACATTCTTTAGAGTATTTATACTAGGGATATGATGGATTGTGTGCTCACCTCGAGTGAAATAAATCTTGGGTTACCACATG
>NZ_CAHJWD020000136.1 GCF_903642095.1 Bathymodiolus brooksi thiotrophic gill symbiont
ATTTATGTGTTGGGGTCATGTATTTATGTGTTGGGGGTCATGCATTTATGTGTTGGGGTCATGTATTTATGTGTTGGGGGTCATGTATTTGTGTGTTGGAGGTCTTGTATTCATGTGTTGGGGGTCATGTATTTATGTGTTGGTGGGCATGTATTAATGTATTTGGGGTCATGTATTTATGTGTTGGGGGTCATGCATTTATGTGTTGGGGGTCATGTATTTATGTGTTGGAGGTCATGTATTTGAGTGTTGGGGGTCATGCATTTGTGTGTTGGAGGTCTTGTATTTGTGTGTTGGGGGTCATGTATATGTGTGCTGAGGGTCATGTATTTGTTTGTTGGGGTCATGTATTTATGTGTTGGGGGTCAATTATTTATGTGTTGGGGGTCATGTATTTGTGTGTTAGGGGTCATGTATTTATGTGTTGGAGGTCATGTATTTATGTGTTGGGAGACATGTATTTATGTGTTGGGATCATGTATTTTTGTGTTGGGGATCATGTATTTATGTGTTGGGGGTCATGTATTTGAGTGTTGGGGGTCATGCACTTGTGTGTTGGAGGTCTTGTATTTGTGTGTTAGGGGTCATGTATTTGTGTGTTGGGATCATGTATTTGTGTGTTAGGGGTCATGCATTTGTGTGTTGGGGTCATGTATTTATGTGTTGGGGGTCATGTATTTGTGGGTTGGGGGTCATGTATTTGTGTGTTGGGGGTCATGTATTTGTGTGTTGGGGGTCATGTATTTATGTGTTGGGGGTCATGTATTTATGTGTTGGGGGTCATGCATTTATGTGTTGGGGGTCATGTATTTATGTGTTGGAGGTCATGTATTTGTGTGTTGGGGGTCATGCATTTGTGTGTT
>NZ_CAHJWD020000137.1 GCF_903642095.1 Bathymodiolus brooksi thiotrophic gill symbiont
GATTGCCAACTGAATTTGTTAAACGAAATTCACCAGCAATATACAGGAGTAGGCAAAGCAGTGGACTCCAATGACCCAATTACACCGTTGCGCATGCCAAGAGGATATGGTGGAACAGCTATACTTTGGAGAAAAGATATTGATACAATAGTAACTCCACTGACAATAGGCAACAATCGTATACAATCCATAGAGATCACAGGAGACCCAAATCTATTAATCATCTCTGTCTATCTTCCTTGTAAAGGTTCTCCCAACAGTCAAAATGAATTCCAAGAATGTATAGACCAGTTACATGAAATAATGTCAACTTATGAGCAAACACATCAAGTAATCATTGGAGGGGACTTTAATGAAGAAATTACAAATATCAATACCACAACTAGACAGCAATATGTAGTAGAATTTATGGCTGAACACCAGATGTACACGAAAGAAATGGGACCTACTTTTATCAATGCTAAGGGAAAAGATTGTACATCAATTGATTATATACTGTTCCAAGAGAGTTACAGAGATCAGATAAGCAGCATCAAGAAAATTGACGTCATAGCAAATGTCTCTGATCATTATCCCATACTACTAACTTTGAAGTATAAAAAACCAATAGATAAGAATCAAAAACATGCACATACTCAAAAGACAAAAATTAAATGGGATACGGCAGACAAAGACAAATATATAGAATTAGTCAATGAAGGAATACAATCTTCAGATCTAACTTTGGAAACAGCTAAAGATGTTGAGAAAGCCTTTCTTAATCTAAACAGTCTCATAAATAATGCAGCTAGTGCTATTACTCCAAAGCCAAAAATAAGGAAGAACAAACCTAAATTACAAGTAATGTCAGAGGAAATACTCGAGGCTATAAAAAATAAAAAGACTGCATTTTATAACTGGAAAACAAATGGGCGAATAAAGGACATCCATGACCCCTTCTTGATGGAAAAGAAAATTACAACATATGAACTGAGGAAAAACTGCAGAAAAGAAATGGCACAAAAACGTATACAAGAGAGACAAACAATAACAGAAGCTAGGACCTCTGATAAAACTCTATTTTATAGAATCATAAGACAGCAACGCGGAAAACTAACAAGATTTATTGACGAACTTTATGTTGGAAATCAAACACACAATACAGAAGACCAGATACTAGAAGGATGGAAATCACACTTTGAACAACTAGCAGAACGCTCCATATGTGAGAATTATGATAAGGATTACTTACACCTAGCCGAAGCTGAATATCAAACCATCATCCAATCATGTAAAGAAAGAGCCGTACATGTTCCAGTGACCAAACAAGAAGTAAAAAAAGCTATCAACAGTTTAAATCGTAACAAAGCAGCAGACTTTTATGGCATCACTGCTGAAAATATTGTCTATGGAGGGGATAATCTTGTAAAATATATACAAGAGGTACTCAATAAAACCTTCCAACTACATCACATTCCGGATATTCTGAAAATTGGAATCTTATTCCCTGTATTCAAAAATAAAGGTGACTGCAAAAATGCTAAGAACTACAGAGGAATTACAGTAACACCTACACTTTCTAAAATAATAGAGAAAATACTAAAAATAAGAGAAAATGGCAAAATCCTATTGAATCAGAATCCACTACAAAAAGGATTCACAGAAAACTCATCACCACTTCTTTGTGAATTACTTGTAGAAGAATTTGAACGAGAAAACAAAGATCTCAAAAGACCTACATACATTGCTATGTTGGATGCAAAGTCAGCGTTCGATGTTGTAGTGCATGCAAACCTAATTAGAAGACTACATCAGTATGAATTTTCGGATCAGTCTATCCTATTAATAAATAGTCTTTATGAAAATGCAGTATCCCATATAAAATGGAAAAACCTAATGTCCGAACAAAACTTTAAAATTGAACAGGGTGTTCGACAAGGCGGAGTCTTAAGTGCCGACCTGTATAAACTGTATATCAACCCTCTCCTGAATTTCCTTGATGACTCTGGATTAGGTGGGAAAATTGGAAATATTAATGTCTGTGCTCCGACCTGCGCAGATGATGTTGCATTGATTGCTTACAACCCATTGGATATACAAACGATGGTGGACATTGCAGTAGATTTCAGCAAACGTGAAGGATACCAACTACAACCTGCCAAAAGTGTTATTCTTCCAGTCAAATCCAAAATTAAGACAATTGTAACAAATGAAGGCTTCTGGAAAATAGATAATAGAATAATGCCAGTAGTAGATAAAGCCACCCATATTGGAATTACCAGATCTGACACCAACTCAGCACGAACTACCGTAGATGAAAACATTAGAAAAGCCAGAAGAGCCACATACAGCCTCATGGGTACTGGATTGCATGGCGAAAATGGCCTAGATCCTGAAACATCAATATCACTGCTGAAAACTTATATCTTACCAATATTAACCTATGGACTAGAAATCGTAATACCAAAAGGAAAAATATTAGATGACATACAAAATTATTACAAGAAGCTTTTAAAGCAATTGTTGTCCCTGACTATAAATGTAGCAGATCCTGCTATATACATGATATCAGGACTATTACCTCTGGAAGCAGAGATACATACCAAGGTTTTTACAATGTTCGGCAATATTACAAGAGCGCATAAAAACTCCACTGAATGGAAGTTAGCAGAAAGACAATTACATATCAAAAGTCTTGACAGTAACAGCTGGTTCATGGAAATAAAAAAGCTATGTATAAAATACGACCTAGAGGATCCAATACATTATATGCAAAACCATTTATCTAAAACAAAATGGAAGAGTCTGATTACATCAGCAATATATAATTATTGGAGTGACAGAATTAATGAGGAAATAAAATATTATTCTACTCTGAAATACCTCTCACCAACATATGAAATTGGAAAAATCCATCCACTAGCCAAAACAAATACTGTCAACCAGAAAGATATCAACAGAATTCCAACCAGACTTAAACTTGCAACTGGGAATTACATGCTACAAACTATGAGAGCAGCTTATAATCAAAACCCTATTGATCCAACCTGCAAACTGTGTAACCAGGCAGAAGAAACTGTCTCACACTTCTTAATATGCTGCAAAACCTTGGAATATCTCCGAGCACCAACGATAAATAACATTATTGAGGAAAGTAGTAAACTGTTTGCTTCACACTGTACTAACCCGCAACTAGATATTATACAATTGATTATTAATCCATTTCACTACGCTGTGAATAATAGCTTAAAAGCAAATACTTGCACCAGCATTGAGCCACTGTGTAGGCAATTAATATACAAATTGCACTGTAAAAGATATGAACTGCTTGCGAAGAACGACCTGTTGAGATGTAAGAGAAAGATAAACATTTCTGCGTAGTCAATAACTCTTGTGTGTATACAGATCACCTAGACATATATTGTTTTAAAATACATGTATTTTACCTTTTAAGCGACTTTACTTAATATGAACTATGTAAATAACATGTGACGTGTAAATACTTTGGTGCTGGATTGAATTGACAATTGGGATATAGTAACATTGTGTTTTATTACTCCAATCAAGGAGGTGTGCCTTAATTGGCAGAATTTCATTGGATACAGATGGCGATTTTTTGGGAATGTCCATGCGCATTATAGACACGAACTAGTTTTTTTCTGGAGATTTTCAAGGCCAAGAGGGGGTGCGCATTATGCACCAATGCGCATTATGCAACCCTAAATACGGTACTAGTATTTAATTGAAATTATAACATTAAACAGTAATTGTTCACAATATTCTACCACAGACACGTTCAGCAAAG
>NZ_CAHJWD020000138.1 GCF_903642095.1 Bathymodiolus brooksi thiotrophic gill symbiont
TCATATCAGGTGTCCCCCAGGGCACGGTACTGGGTCCTTTGATGTTTCTGCTCTACGTAAATGACATAGCAGATAAAATATCTCCACAAACCAGAATCAAGCTTTTTGCAGATGATTGTCTACTGTACAGGACCATTGACACCAAACAAGACCATAAACAACTACAACAAGATCTCAACACACTGGTAGATTGGTCACATACCTGGCTGATGACATTTAATGCAGCCAAATGCCACCTCCTTAAGATTACACGGAAGACCAAATTTTTAGACACAGAGTATACAATTGACAACCACACCCTCCTACGAGTAGAACACCATCCGTACCTAGGAGTAGAATTGACATCAGACTTAACATGGAAACACCACATTGGACTTATAACTGGGAAAGCTCAGAAGATCCTCAACCTGCTTCGAAGACACCTTTATGGTTGTAACCCAGATGTTAAGAAGAGAGCATTTACTGCATTAGTACTACCACATCTCGAGTACACTTCAACAGTATGGGACCCATACCATAAACAAGACATTCAAGCTCTTGAAAAAGTCCAGCGAAAAGGGGCACGCTTTGTAACTGGAAAATATTCTTACCAAGACAGCGTAACATCTATGCTCAACGACTTGAACTGGCAGCCCCTTCAGATTAGAAGAAAGAACAAGAGACTCATCGTCTTTCATAAGGCAGTAAACCAAAATTCGCCAGTTGAAATCCCGGACTATGTCACCCAGTCAACATACAGTGGAACAAGATCTCACTCCAAAGCTTTCATTGAAATCAGAGCCAACTACGAACAGTACAAAAACAGCTTCCTGCCTAGGACTATCAAAGACTGGAATGCTCTGCCAACTCACCTAGTGCATGTCACCTCTGTGGACGAATTTGGTTCTCGTCTACAGAGTTTGACAACCTAGACATACACAGTGATTCCTGTTTTTATTGTTTTTAATTGTATATACGCACTTTGGTGCTTTTATCCATGTTGTTGATGTCACTTGCCTGTGATGCGATAGCCCTAGGCAGTAATCAAGTAGAAGTAGAAGTATGGTTCAGTAGGTAGGTTCACTGTTCTTGGTACTTACGTCTTTAAAAGCAAACTT
>NZ_CAHJWD020000139.1 GCF_903642095.1 Bathymodiolus brooksi thiotrophic gill symbiont
CACACACTCACTATTTAATTGTGTAATGATATTACTTGTATTTTAATTTAAACATTAAACAATTATTGCCTTCAATGGATGTAAACATCCAGAATTGTTAACCTGATGGGGGTTGTTTTCCCGAGGGCTTTAGCCCGAGGGAAACAACCCCTTGAGGGTTAACAATTCTGATGTTTACAATCCATTGAAGGCAATAACTGTTTTATTATACCGAACAACAGACCAAGGATTGGGCATTTAAATAAATACATGTATTTAAGCAAAATGTGTGTTTAATAACTTTTGACAAATTTTTAACAAATGTTAAACTATTTCATGTTTATATTAAAGTTCACAACACAACCAGTGATATAGGGCACAAACCGGCCATCAGTAATATTTTCAACAGATTTAAAATGTGTGTTTAATAACTTCAAAAATTGCCTCGGGCCAATACAACCTTCCTTGAGCCATTATGACTAACCTTGGACATATAACCGGTCCATTATGAAAACACCCATTTCTTAATACTTTTATTAACCAGTCAATTTCAATTTTAGGTAATCTTCATTCTTTTTGAAGAAGGCAATAGTATTGACCGAAATGGTAGGCTATAATTGTTTTATCATTTTTCAATATTATTATTTAAAAATCAAAATTTTGATATCTTATGAAAATTTTGAATTTTTTTGAAAATTTTGAAATCTTATGAAAATTTAGAATTTTTTGAAAATTTTTGAAATTTTAAGAAATTTTTGTAATTTTGAACTTTAAAAGTTTTTTTTTTGTTTTTGTTGATTTTAGAATTTTGAAATTTTTTGAAATTTTTGAAATTTTGAAATTTGAAATTTTTGAAATTTTGAAAATTTTGAACTTGAAATTGATTTTTTTTTA
>NZ_CAHJWD020000140.1 GCF_903642095.1 Bathymodiolus brooksi thiotrophic gill symbiont
CATCAAGAAATTTATATCACACAAGCCAAAGCACTGGTTAATTTAGGTGTTCATTATGGCAAAACAGACCTTGATAAAGCCAAAGATTGTTATCAAGTTTTGGCAGGTTTGGCAGACAGGAAAAAAATAGAGGAAATTAATTTAATGCAACTGAAAATACTGGGATATTGGTCGCAAGAAAAATTGTTGCCAAATTCTGAGTTGGGTGTTTTGATAGGGCAATATTTACAACGATGGTGGGGTGGAAAAATTCAAGTATCAGGTGAACTATTGAAATGGTTGGAAGGATTTACTTTTGTATTAATCACACACTATTCAACCAATAAGCAAGATGAGAGCGATTTTAATCAGGCAATAAATAATTTTACAAATGGAATGGAAAAAATTCAATATTGTTTGGATAAAATACACGCCATTAGTCAACAATTAATAACAGAGGAGATTTTATGAAAATTTTGGTAATAGGCAGTGGTGGGCGTGAGCATGCTATTTCTTGGCAGTGTGCTAAGTTTGATAGTGTTGAGGCGGTTTTTGTGGCACCCGGTAATGCGGGGACGCAGTTGGAGGACAAGTTGACGAATGTTGATATTGGTGTGGAGGATATTGGTGCTTTGATTGAGTTTGCTAAAAATAATGGTATTGATATTACCATTGTGGGGCCTGAGG
This sequence comes from Bathymodiolus brooksi thiotrophic gill symbiont, assembly GCF_903642095.1. Taxonomy (GTDB): domain Bacteria; phylum Pseudomonadota; class Gammaproteobacteria; order PS1; family Pseudothioglobaceae; genus Thiodubiliella. Next base: position 667 of record NZ_CAHJWD020000140.1, read on the forward strand.
CACCGTTGGTGATTGGGGTGGTGGATGCGTTTCAGGCGGAGGGGTTGGCGATTTTTGGGCCTACTCAGGCGGCTTCACAACTGGAGGGGTCAAAGGCATTTTGTAAAGATTTTCTTGATAGAAATAATATTCCAACTGCATTTTATGATGTTTTTACTGAGGTTGAGCCTGCGGTGAAGTATGTGCAAGAAAAAGGCACGCCGATTGTAATTAAAGCGGATGGTTTGGCGGCGGGTAAAGGGGTGATTATTGCCAATACACAGCAAGAGGCGAGTGATGCGATTAACGATATGTTGGAAGGTAATCGCTTTGGCAAAGCGGGTTCTCGTGTGGTGATTGAGGAGTTTTTAAGGGGGGAAGAGGCGAGTTTTATTGTAATGGTTGATGGTAAAAATATCTTGCCAATGGCGACTTCGCAAGACCATAAGGCACGAGACAACGGCGATAAAGGTCCGAATACTGGTGGCATGGGTGCTTATTCGCCAGCACCGATTGTTACCGATGAGATTTTTCAGGATGTAATGGACACGGTTATCCGCCCAACGGTTGAGGGTATGGCGGCTGAGGGTAGTCCTTATACGGGTTTTTTGTATGCAGGGTTGATGATTGACCAGCAAGGGCATTCTAAAGTTTTGGAATACAATTGTCGTTTTGGCGACCCAGAAACACAGCCGATTATGATGCGTTTACACTCTAATTTAGCGCAATTATGCTTGTTGGCAACGCAACAAAAATTAGACCAAGTTAGCGTTGAATGGGATGAGCGTTCATCAATGGGTGTCGTGTTAGCGGCGAATGGTTATCCTAGTGCTTATCCTTCGGGCGAAGTGATTGGATTGCCAGAGGACAATGCTTCGGCTAAAGTATTTCATGCTGGCACTAAGATGAAAGGTGATGATGTTGTTAGCAATGGCGGGCGTGTTTTATGTGCTACTGCACTCGGTGTGGATACTAAGGATGCACAGGCAAATGCTTATGCATTGTTACAAAAAATTGACTGGGAAAATGCTTATTATCGTACCGATATTGGCTTTAAAGCGATTAGTAGTTAGTGTTATTATGGGTGGGTATTAAAGGTTAATTCATAAGTCTGAGTATAAGATTAACCCCGTCAACACAAAGAATATGCCAAAAATTTTATTTAATTACTAATTTAATAAAAATTAGTAATTAGTAATTAGTAATTAGTAATTAGTGATATAATGGCAATTTTTTACTTGTCGTTGTTTTTATGAAAATTGTTCCGCCACCTAAAACTTCTTTGGAAACATCGCTTGTATTATTTAAAAAAATACAACAAGGGGTTGTGCTTACTGTTGTTGATGAAAAAAAACGCTATTTGCATTGGGATAAATTACGCCATCTAAAAACACCTGATAAGTTTGATGATATTGATCAATATTGGCATTTTATTAAATTTTCACGCTTGCAACAGCAAAAAAAGTTGCCTTTTTCTGAGGATTTCTCTTTTGTTTTGACAGATGATATTCAGAAAAATCTCCATGAGATAGATTCAAAAATGCGTGGCTCACTTGAGGCCAAAAATATTGATAATAATAAAGACAGGTATATTGTGCGTTCATTAATAGATGAGGCGATTAGTTCCTCCCAATTGGAAGGTGCAGCAACCACTAGAAAGGTCGCACGGGAGATGTTGAAACATAACAAAACACCTGAAGACCATTCGCAGAAAATGATTTACAATAATTATCATGCCATTAAATTTATTAACGAGCATAAACAAGACGAGTTAACCCCAAGTTTGATTTTGCAACTACATACCATTGTTACCAAGGGAACGATGGATAATTCAGAGGTTGGTAAACTTAGGCGGGACAATGAAGTTAATGTGATTGATAATAGCACACAGACCATTTTGCATCATCCGCCTGATTTTCAAGAACTGCCCAGTAGACTAAAAGTCTTGTGCGATTTTGCCAATGGCAGTGCACCTGATTATTTTGTGCATCCCATTATTCGGGCGATTGTTGTGCACTTTGCTTTGGCATATGACCACCCTTTTGCTGATGGTAATGGACGCACTACAAGGGCTTTGTTTTATTGGGTGATTTTGAAAAATAATTATTGGTTGTTTCAATATATTACCTTGTCAAGGTATATTAAGAAAGCGCAAGTTCAATATGGAAAGTCATTTTTAATGGTTGAAAGTGATGAATTTGATTTGACTTATTTTATTAACAGCCAGCTTAAATTTATTACCCAGTCTATTGCTGGATTGTTTGATTATGTTGATGAAAAGCAACAGCAACAGCAACAAGCACTTAATTTATTAGGTAATTATTTAAGTAATGGCAAAGTCAATTCACGCCAAGCTATGGTCATTCAACATGCACTAAAATATCCCGGTTCGGTTTATACCATTGCAGGGCATAAAATTTCACAATCTATTAGTTATCAAACTGCAAAAACTGACTTGGTGGGTTTATCAGCACTTAACTTATTGCAACATGCTAAACAAGGACGAGCCTTTGTTTTTATTGCACCAAACGACTTAGAGCAACGCATCAAGGCTTACAAATGATTATTATTGGCATTGACGAGGTGGGCAGAGGCTGTTTGGTAGGCAATGTGGTGGCAGGTGCGGTAATTTTGCCTGATGATTTTGATTTGCCTGAATTGACCGATTCTAAAAAACTCAGCGAGAAAAAGCGTGAGGTTTTATACACCCTAATTACCGACCAATGCCAGTGGGCAGTGGGTGAATCAAGTGCGAATGAAATTGATGATATTAATATTCTGCAAGCCACGATGCTAGCAATGAAGCGTGCAGTAGAAAGTTTGAATATTCAATATGATAGGGTTTTAGTAGATGGCAATCGTTGTCCTAAACTGGAAAATTGCACGCCCATTATTAAAGGCGATTTAACCGAGCCAGCTATTTCAGCTGCATCAATTATTGCCAAAGTAACCCGCGATAGGCAGATGATTGAATTAGATGTTTTTCACCCTGAATACGGCTTTGCACAGCATAAGGGTTATGGCACAAAACAACATTTAATTGCATTGGGAAAATTTGGTGCAATTAAAAGTCAGCACCGTTATTCATTTTCCCCAGTCAAAAGCAGGGGTTGACAGTTGATTTTGGCGTTGTAGTTCTGCTTTTTTAGCTTCATTTTCTGCTTCAATTTTCTTTTGTTTGTCGTGTTCAATTTCAGCTGCAGGACGGTTTTTTAGATAATGGAATAATTTAACAATGCGTTTTACGCCTTTTGCCGTAGAGGCAATTTTTGTAGCATGATTTGCTTCGCGTTGAGTAACGGAGCCCACGAGATAGACAGTGCGATTTTCCGTAGTAACTTTTACATGCACAGGATTAAACACCTCTTGATCAAGAAATAATACTTCAATTTGCCCAGTAATGGATGAATCTTTTATGCGATCAAGTAGGCTACTATTTTCTGCAATACGCACTTCATTAATAACTTTTTTAATTTTAGAATCTTCTAAAGGTATTTGTGTAGTAAGGTAATCACGCACAGCAGCAGTAGGCACCTCGCCTGTTACTAACACTGTTCCAGTGAAAGCCAAAAAGTTTAAATGTGCGTCTTCTAACATTTCATTTTCATTTGTCTGCCAACTAAGTAGCATCAATTGAGTGCCTTTGTCATCAAGAATTTCACCGCTAGTGC
>NZ_CAHJWD020000141.1 GCF_903642095.1 Bathymodiolus brooksi thiotrophic gill symbiont
ACAACCTCCCAATCATCAGGAATAACCCCAACTTCAGTTTGCCGATAGCCTTGTGGAATGTGTAAGTTTTTATCCATTTTCATTGTCTGGTTTTAGAGTAATTTCTCGCCCAATACATAAAAATAAGGCTCAAAACTTCGCTCAACTGCTTTGATGGTTAAATTCATAAAAGGTTGGTAATCTTGTTTTGTGTGTGCCAAATCTAATGCTTGATAATATTCCAATCTGTCTGCTACTTTAATGACAATAGGAGGGAAACCTGCTTTTAAAAGTTCAAGGTTCATTAGTAATCTTGCTGTTCTACCGTTGCCATCAATAAAGGGGTGAATGCCAACAAAATCAATATGCACTCTTGCGGCTAACTCTACTGGGTGCATTTTTTTTTGATTTTGTGGGTAACTGTCAATAAAATCTGCCATTTTTTGCGCTACCTTAAAAAATTCTACTGGTTTGTGTTCTGCACCGCTGATAATAACATTGGTTTTGCGGTAACTTCCAGCATTTTGGTCGTTGATATTTTTAAGCACCAAAGTATGTATTTGTTTAACATCCAGTTCCGTTAAAGTGTTGTTTTTGTCGGTTAATTCTTGGATAAATAAAATGGCATTTTTGTGGTTGATTGCCTCGAGGTGTTCTATCATCGTTTTGCCGCCGATAGTAATACCTGATAGCACTACTTTCGTTTCTTGTAAGGTAAGTGTGTTGCCCTCTATGGCATTTGAGTTATAGGTCCATTTAACAATTAAATCATCAACTAGATTGGTAAGTATTTCATTGGACAACGGTCGATATTTGTCAAGTTTTACTTTTAGTTGGTCTATTATTTTGTAGTTCATAACCCTAACTCCTGCAAATAACTGCTCATTTGTTTTTTAATGCCCGCCAGTTCAGTTTCTATTTTGCTAATGTCTTTTTTAGTTTGGGCAATGTCCACAATTGCCTCTTCTTCAAAAGTATCTACGAATCTAGGGATGTTAAGATTATAGTCATTTTCTTGAATTTCTGTTAAATTTGCTAAATGACTGTATTTTTCTAATTCTTTACGGTTTTTGTAGGTGGTTAAAATTTTATCAATATGCGAGTCTTCAAGTATATTTTGATTTTTGTTCTTGGTAAATTCTTTACTTGCATCGATAAATAAAACATCAGTATTTTTTCTGTTTTTCTTAAAAACTAAAATGGCTACAGGGATAGAAGTGCCAAAAAATAGATTGGCAGGTAAGCCAATAACGCAATCTAACAAATTATTATCTAAAATTTTCTGCCTAATTTTGCCCTCACTCGCACCACGAAATAAGACACCGTGTGGCAATACTACGCCCATAGTGCCCTCTGTATTAAGGCTAGATAGCATATGCAGGACAAAGGCATAATCGCCTTTTGATTTAGGGGGAAGACCATAATCAAAACGCCTATATAAATCATTCTCCAAATCATCACGCCCCATTTATCCAATGAAAAAGGTGGGTTTGCCACCACTATATCAAATTTCATTAAATGGTCATTATCTAAATGTAATGGGTTTCTAAGTGTGTCGCCCAAGCGAATATCTGCCTCATTAATTTCATGTAAAAACATATTCATTTTGCTAAAGGTTTGGGTTTGTCCGTTTTTTTCTTGACCAAATAGTGCAAAATTATTGTTGCCTATCTCTTTAGCGGCTTTGATAAGTAATGAACCAGAGCCACAAGCAGGATCGTAAATCCTATCGCCATCTTTGGCACCTACTAATTGAGCCAATAGGGTTGATATATGACTTGGGGTAAAAAATTCTCCACCCTTCTTGCCAGCATCAGAAGCAAAATGGGCAATAAGGTATTCATAAGCATCGCCAATCACATCCTCCCCTGCCAACATTGATGGGCGTAAATCTAGTTTTTCATCAGCAAAATCTTCTAATAAATGTTTGAGTATGGCGTTTCTTTGTTTGGTATTGCCTAAATGGATTTCATTATTAAAATCAATACTTCTAAAAATACCTTCTAATTTTTCAAGATTGTCTTCTTGAATTTTTTCCAATACTTTGTTAATGACTTGCCCCAATTCACTTGACTCTTTTTGTGTGAGTAGGTATTCAAAAGTGCATTTATCATCAAGAATGAACTTTTCAAGTTTAATGGCTTTGGCGATTCTATCCTGATTGTTGTTATATTTTTTGTGCAATAATTCTAATTTTTCACGATAAAAATCAGACAAATATTTAACAAACAGCATAGTTAAAATATAATCTTTATATTGTGTGCTGTCTAATGTGCCACGAAAGGTATCGCAAGCCTTCCAAACAATATTATTAATTATTTCTTTTGTTGTTTTTGCCATTATTTTTCTCCTTGAAATTGCTTTGTTATTGTATCTAGTATATTTTGGGTAAAAATTTGTTTTTTCTTAGTTAACTCTGTCAATAACGCTTGTTCTTTATAAAGTAAATCCATCGTTTTAATTACTTTTCTTTGTGTTGATAATGGTAGTAAAGAAATATCCAGTTCGGCAATATCTCCAGTTCTTATCATTGGTATGGTTGTGCCTTTAACTGCTATATTGAATATTTTTTGACTTTGTTTGGAATTAAGATAATAGGCTAGAAACCTGCTGTTAATATTTTTATCATTTAGCCTAATAACACTCATTAATGATGAAATAACCAACCCTTGTGCGTTTTTATCAACATAGAGGGCGATATTTGGCGCTCTTAGTCTGATAATAATATCATTTGTTTGGGTTAAATACTCTTGCTTGACTTCGCTATTAGAAACAAACTCATCTAAAGAGTTTGGGTTAATCTGTGTTGAATTAGAAAAAGATTTTAAAGTGATTTTCTGATATTTTTTTTGCACATCATAGCGTGCTGCTTTTCTTGCGTGAAAACACCAAGCCTGTTTTAATTGTGGCAATATCTTTTAACCTCATAACTTCATCATTAATGTCTATTTTGAAAATTATACATATAAAATATAATATGTCTACACACAAGTTAATACAAAAATATTAGTATTTAGTTTTTATTTCTTCTTTAAACACCCGCCCCCGATGCTCAAAATTATCAAACATATCAAAACTGGCACAGGCTGGGGATAGTAGCACGGCTTCGCAGTTGGTATTGCTGGCGAGTTTGATGGCTGTTTGCATTGAGTTGGCTTGAGTGATTTGGGTGGTTTTTAAGTGGTTTTTGAAGGTGTTGGTGCTTTGACCGATGAGGATGACGCTGGTGATGTGTTTGTTGATGAGGGTGAATAGTTTGCTATAGTTTTCGTCTTTTGGGGTGCCGCCGAGGATTAGGGTGATGGTTTTGTATTTGTTGGTTAGGGCTTTGATGGCTTTGATGGTGGAGATGGCATTGGTGGCTTTGGAGTCGTTGTAATAATCAATATTTTGTTTTTGGGCAACCCATTCTAGGCGGTGTTCTAGCCCTTTAAAGGTCTTGATACACGCAATCATTGATGTCATATCTAAGCCAATTTGATCGCCTAAGGATAATGCGGCTAGGATATTGGTAACATTGTGTTCGCCAATTAATTGCATTTCATTGACTGCCATTAACATATCATCGCCTTTTAAAAAATAACAACTGCCGTGGCAAGTAACGGTGCCAAAATCAACAGGCTGTTTGGGCATATCAATACCAAAATGCTTGGCAGATGGGTCTTGGGATACTAGGGCTTCATCACTATTTATAACCTTGGTTTGACAGTGTTGGTATAGGCTGAGTTTGGCGTTAACATAATGCTCAAAACTGGGGTATCGGTCTAGGTGGTCGGGGGTGATGTTAAGCACCACGCCAGCGAATAGATTTAAATTTTGTGTGTAATCGAGCTGATAACTTGAGAGTTCAAGCACATAAAACTCAACATTAGGAGATAGGCAATCAAGTGCTGGTTTGCCGATGTTGCCACCAATGGCGACTTTTTTGTTATCGTTAGCAATCATTTCGCCGAGTAATTGGGTAACGGTTGATTTGCCATTTGAGCCAGTAATGCCGATAATTGGGGCTTGGGCGTGGCGTGAGAATAATTCAATATCGCTGGTGATAGAGATATTTTGTGCTCTTGCCCAGATAACAATAGGTTGCGTTTGTGGAATGCCCGGTGAGATAAAAATCTCGTCAATGCCTTGTAAAACAGATGGGTCTTTAATTTTCCTAGTGTCTTCGAATAGCGTAAAGGGGGTGTTTTTCTTGTCTAAAAAGCGTGCAATAGATTGTGCGGTTTTGCCGTTGCCTAAAATTAGTTTCATTGCATGCTGTTTTCAGAATAAAATAGCTATTTTACACTTATCTATAAAGAGGGAAAAATCATGCGTACATTTTCAACAACTGCAAGTGCAGGTACTACAACGGTCAAAGTTAAAAACAAGGTTTTATCAGACACAATGAGGCTATTATCTTATACACTGATTTTTGGTGGTTTGGCATCTTGGTTTTCTGTTGCCTCTGGTGCGGGTTATGGCTCGGCGATAGTAAGCTCAGTTGCTGCACTTGTGGTGATTTGGTTTGTTTTGCCAAGAACGCAAAATAGCAATAATGGTATTTTTACGGCTTTTGCTGTAGCGGGTTTGCTGGGGTATTCCCTTGGGCCGATGTTGACGCATTATTTATCAATGCCAAATGGTGGTGAATTGGTATTACAGGCATTGACTGGGACGGGGGTGTCGTTTTTTGCCATTAGTTTTTATGCGCAAAATACTAAGAAAGATTTTAGTTTTTTAAATGGGATGATATTTTTTGCTATGATTGGCATAATTGTTTTGTCTTTAGTCAATGTATTTTTGATTGGATCCTCTCTTGTAAGTTTGGCGATTTCATTTGTAGTGGTGTTGCTAATGGGTGCTTATATGCTGTCGCAAATGTCATCTATTATCAACGGTGGCGAGACTAATTACATCGCTGCAACAGTGGGATTGTATTTAGCGTTACACAATATGTTCACCAGTTTGCTGTATATTTTAGGTTTTTCTAGCGACGATTAATTACAAACCCTTGACACCATAATGATTGATAAAGAAGGATACCGTGCCAATATTGGTATTGTTATTATCAATGATAAAAATCAGGTGTTTTTAGCCAAACGCCATCAACAAGACGGTTGGCAATTTCCACAAGGTGGTATTGACGATGGCGAAAATGAGCTTGAAGCTTTGTTTCGTGAATTGAAAGAAGAAGTTGGTTTAACCCCCAAGCATGTCAATGTTATTGCCAAAACGCCAAAATGGTTGCGTTATAATTTGCCTGATTCTTGCATTCGGCGTAAGCAAAAACCAACTTGTATTGGTCAAAAGCAAGTTTGGTTCTTGTTGAAATTCATTGGCAAAGAAAACAATATTAAACTAGATGAGCATTCACAAATTGAATTTGATGATTGGATGTGGGTTGATTATTGGCACCCTATTAAAGTCATCGTTGATTTTAAAAAACCTGTTTATGAAGATATGCTCAAATCTTTAGCCCCTATCGTTTTTAACAACCAACACCAAATCCCTAAGTGCTACTCCCGCCCATTTAAATGTAGTGCAATCCCAATTCCCTAACGCCCTCTTCTTTATAAAATCAAGCAAAACTTATTAAAGGGCATACGGCTGATAGCAATCAGTTTATAAATGATTATTTTAGAGAAGGTGTGCTGTCATACGATTATCAAACCGTAGGTAAATATCAAACAAAAATAGGAACATCTGAAATGATGAATAAATTCCCATCTTCTAATTATGATGTCTACCGTGGAAAATGTAAATGATACGGTTATAAACCCGTTCCCTGCAGTTTTGGTGAATAAAGCTTAAATTATGGTGTAATCTTGATGCTTTGATTTAAAAATGAAAAATCATTTTTTTAATGCCCTTTCTTATAAAACCTCTTGCAAAATCAGGTAAGGCTTACTCAAGCGAATTGGTATAATTTGGCTCTTTAATTTTATCATTAGGACAAATACGATGAATATCGGAATTTTAGGGCTGGGGACTGTTGGCGGTGGCGTTGTCAATGTTTTGGCAAAAAATCAAACTGAAATTAAGCGTCGCACAGGCACGCAAATCCAAGTAACACACGCTGCAATACGCGATATTAATCAATCTCGGATTTGTTCAACGGATGGTATTCAACTGACGCAAGACCCAGCTGAAATTGTTAATAATGATTCAATTGATATCGTGCTAGAGTTAATGGGTGGCACGGGTTTGGCGAAAGAATTAGTGGAAACAGCAATTAAAAATGGCAAGCATGTCATTACAGCTAACAAAGCTTTGATTGCCACGCATGGTAATGAACTACTGGCTTTGGCAAAAGCGAATAATACACATTTGTTATTTGAAGCGGCAGTGGCGGGGGGGATTCCAATCCTTAAATCTTTAGAGCAAGGACTGAGTGCCAATCAAATCGAAATGGTGGCTGGCATTATCAATGGCACAGGTAACTTTATCTTAACTGAAATGCGTGACAAAGGCAGAGATTTTGACAGTGTTTTAAAAGAAGCACAGGAATTGGGTTATGCTGAAGCCGACCCAACTTTTGATGTTGAAGGTATTGATGCAGCACACAAATTAGCCATATTGGCAGCCATTGCTTTTGGTTGTGAGTTGCAGTTTGACAAAGTTTCTACCGAAGGTATTAGTGAAATTAGTGGTGAAGATGTGGCTTTTGCTACAGAATTAGGTTATTCCATTAAGCACTTAGGCATTGCCAAGAAGTTAAAGGGTGAGATTCAAATGCGTGTGCATCCAACCTTAATTCCCAAAACTCGTTTATTGGCGAATGTTGACGGGGTAATGAATGCAGTATTGGTTCAAGGTAATGCGGTGGGTTCAACGCTTTATTATGGGGCTGGTGCAGGCGATGAGGCAACGGCAAGTGCGGTAATTGCCGATTTGATTGATGTTATTAAAGGCACAGTAAGTAGCGATGTTTTGGGCTGGAAATCGTTTGTAGCAATGCCTTGTCAAAATCATAATGACATTGAAAGCATCTTTTACTTGCGTTTATTGGCTACTGATAAACCGGGTGTATTGGCAGATATTACAGCAATTTTTGCTAATCACAATATCAGCGTAGAAGCAGTTGTGCAAAAGCAAATTGACGAACAAGACAATGCACACATTGCCATTATCACCAATCAAGTAAAGACTGGTGATATTCAAGCAGCGGTGGCAGAAATTCAAAATCATGATTTTATCCAAGAAAAGATTAAAATCATTCATGTGGAAACATTAGATTAAAACAAAAAAAACTTGTGTATATTTTCCCCATTCCGTCAGATAGATTAGGGAAAATATAAAATTAAAAGGAGAAAAGAATGAGATATACCGGCTTAATTAACCATTATAAAAACAGATTACCCGTGGATGAAAACACACGCTTTATTAGCCTAGGCGAAGGCAATACGCCACTTATTCGCTTAGAAAACATTCCCGCCCTACTAGGCAAAAAAGTTGATATTTATGTGAAATACGAAGGCTTAAACCCAACAGGTTCATTTAAAGACCGTGGTATGACTATGGCAGTAACCAAGGCAGTTGAAGCTGGCTCCAAGGCTATTATTTGTGCCTCTACAGGCAACACTTCCGCATCAGCAGCGGCTTATGCAGCACGCGCTGGCATTAAAGCATTCGTACTTATTCCTGAGGGAAAAATCGCACTGGGTAAATTGGCACAAGCAATGATTCACGGTGCTGTGATTATCCAAATCAAAGGTAATTTTGACGATGGTATGCGTTTAGTAAAAGAAGTGGCCGATCATGCACCCGTATCTATTGTAAATTCAATCAATCCCTTTCGTTTACAAGGGCAAAAAACAGCAGCATTTGAGATTATTGAAGAATTAGGTGAAGCACCTGATTACCACTGCTTACCAGTCGGCAATGCAGGCAATATTTCCGCCCACTGGATAGGGTATACAGAATATCATCAAGAAGGCAAAGCCAACAACACCCCCAGAATGGTCGGCTATCAAGCAGCAGGAGCCGCCCCTTTTGTCAAAGGTAAAATGATAGACAACCCCGAAACCATTGCCACTGCCATTCGCATTGGTCACCCACAAAGTTGGGACTTAGCCCACAAAGTAGAAAAAGAATCAAATGGCTGGTTCGATGCCATCAGCGATGATGACATCCTTGCAGCACAAAAACTACTCACCGAACAAGAAGGTATTTTCTGCGAACCTGCCTCAGCCACCTCACTGGCAGGTGCAATGCTTGACATTAAAAGCGGAAAAATCCCCGAAGGATCCAAAATCGTCTGCACTTTAACAGGTCATGGCTTAAAAGACCCTGATACTGCCATTGCTCAATGTAAAGATGAAATGATTAACATCAATCCAGTGATGGAAGAGGTTAAAAAGGCGATTTTAAGTAATATGTAAAAAAGCGATGAAAATAGAATCTGTAAAAAATCAAAATTTTTAAGGCATTTAAAATTGCTGATATAGAAGATATTCCTAAATTTTGTGTAATTGTTGGTGCCAATAACTCTGGAAAAACCACATTTTTTAATATTTTTGGTTTTTTAAAAGATACGCTTTTTACTAATGTCAATAATTTAACCAATGCAAAATAAGAATGACAAAAAATACCAGTTCAAAAGCAATAACGCTCTACTTAAAATTAGATGGTATCAATACATCTATTAGTTTTAATACCTTACTTTCAGGAGTTAGAAAATTATGAAATATCAAACTATAGAACAAACCATTGGCAACACCCCACTCGTTAAACTCCAACGCTTAAACCCCAATCTCTCTAACACTATCTTACTTAAACTTGAAGGTAACAATCCCGCAGGTTCGGTGAAAGATCGTGCGGCGTTTAATATGATTACTCAAGCTGAAGTGCGTGGTGAGATTAGCACAGGTGATACGCTGATTGAGGCTACCAGTGGCAATACGGGCATTGCCTTAGCGATGGTGGCGGCAATTAAGGGATATAAAATGGTATTGATTATGCCGAGCAATCTTTCGCAAGAACGGCGTGATGCGATGGCAGCGTATGGTGCTGAGTTAATTTTAGTGAGTGAAGAAAAAGGCATGGAGGGTGCTAGGGACTTGGCTGATAAGATGGAAAAAGATGGCAAGGGCAAACAACTTGACCAATTTTCTAATGTAGATAATTCAGGTGCACATATCAATACAACTGCTGAGGAAATTTGGCAAGATACAGAGGGTAAAATCACGCATTTTGTCTCTGCCATGGGAACAACTGGCACGATTATGGGGGTGTCAACTACTCTGAAAGCCAAAAATTCTACTGTGCAAATTGTTGGCGTTCAGCCTGAAGATGGAGCAAAAATTGCTGGCATTCGTCGCTGGCCTGAGGCGTATTTGCCTAAAATATTTGATGCCTCTAAAGTAGATTTAATCATGGATGTTTCACAAGCGGCTGCCGAACAAACCACCCGTTATTTAGCCACGAAAGAAGGTATTTTTGCTGGCGTTTCCAGTGGCGGTGCAGTATCTGCCGCCATTGAATTGTCCAAAAAAGTTGATAATGCAATCATTGTTACTGTTGTTTGCGACCGAGGGGACAGGTATCTTTCCACGGGATTGTTTAATAATAATTAACTTATAGGTTAACCATGAAAAGAAATAAGGTAAAATTACCAAATTATTCTGAAATAGAATTATATATTGACGAGAAAAATAAAGACAAAATATTAAATTTTTTGAAAGAAAAAGGCAAGAAAAAATTACAAAACATTCTTTTAAGAATTAAAGAGAAAACAGCCGTAAAAGATGTTTATAGTTCAGAAAATTACAACAATGGCATTAAAAAATGTAACTGCGATTAAGTTTAAAGGAAAGAGGTTTGATAATACGCGAATTTATTGCCAAGATTATTACGAAAACAATCTGAGAATTATTGTATTATCCGAATTACTAGCAAGTAAAAAACAAAATAAACTCA
>NZ_CAHJWD020000142.1 GCF_903642095.1 Bathymodiolus brooksi thiotrophic gill symbiont
TCATATATGTGAATTATTAACATCAAATACAATTGATATGCTATTCTTGGCTGAAACCAAAATTGACGACCAATTCCCAGATGCACAATTTCAAGTAAACAATTATCACTTTTGGCGTGCTGATCGAACAGCGTACGGCGGAGGAATTGCTGCATATGTGAGATCAGACTTACCATGTGACCGTAAGAAAATTCTTGAATTTAAAAATATAGAATCAATATGTATAGAAATATTAGTAGGTAATAAAAAATGGTTAATTTCAGGTGTCTACAGACCACAAACAATAAATGACAAAACTTTCAATGATGATTTTATTAAAACATGTGATAAAATTACAACAAAATATGATAATTTTATGTATATTGGTGATCTCAATTATGATTTTTTAGATGAGAAAAAATGTGCACCATTGGTAAGTGTTTGTGATATCTTAGACCTTACAAACCTGGTAAAAAGGCCAACATGTTTCACAAAGATAGCAGATCCTACTTTAAATGATGTTATATTAACTAATTCACCCAATAATTGTATGAATGTCTTAAATTTCAATTGTGGTATTAGTGATGTCCACAACTTAATTTCTGTGCAAATAAAGGGTAATATAAATCCTGCTAAAAAGAGCTTTAAGACATACAGGAGTTTTAAAAACTTTTCTGAAGAAAATTTTGTAAATGATCTAATGAAATCTGATTTGGATAAAATTACTGAAATTGAAGATGTAGACGAAGCTTATAATAAATTTGAAGAAGTTATGGTCAATACTATTGATGAACATGCTCCTATGAAAAAAAGGAAATCAATATCACAGCCAGCCCCTTTTATGAATAAAACCCTGAGAAGTGCTGTTTATAAAAAACGGATGACACATAATGAATTTTTAAAAGATAAAAGTAACAAAAATTGGGAGGCATATCGAAAGCAAAGAAATTTAGTAACAAAATTAAAAAAGCAATCAATTAGAACATATTTCTATGAAAGATGTGTTGGCGGACCAAAATCTACTGACTTTTATCCAACAATTAAACCATTTTTAACTAATAAGGGTAGTAATATAACTAAAGATATTATCTTAGAAGACAATAATAAGATCATAAATGACCAACTTCAAGTAGCAAATAATTTTAATAATTTTTTCATAAATGTGGCAAAGGATATTGGTAATGATAATAATTTATCTGCCGAAGAACATCTAAGTATTAAAATTATAAAAGAAAATAAGAAAGAAATTCCTAAATTAATATTTCATGAAATTGAAAATGATTTTGTATCAAAGCAAATAAATAAAGCAAATTCAAAAAAAGCAACCGGACGTGATGGCATTTCGGCAAAACTTCTAAAATTTGCAAAACCAGCTATTGTTCAACCAATTACAAATTTAATAAATAAATCAATAAATAATTCCATTTTTCCAGAAAAATTAAAAGAAGCCCAAGTTGTACCACTATTCAAGAAAAATAACTCTTTAGATAAATGCAATTATAGACCTGTAAGTATCTTACCTACTATTTCAAAATTTTATGAAAGAGCAATATATGAGCAGACTGTGACCTTCTTTGACAAGGTGTTTCATCCTTCTCTGTCAGCATTCCGATCGGGTTATGGTTGCCAAACAGCTCTTCTAAAAATAATAGAAGATTGGAAAAAGGCCCTGGATGAAAATAAATTTGTAGCGGCCATCCTCATGGATTTGTCAAAAGCTTTTGACTGCCTTCCCCATAAACTGTTAATAAATAAACTAGATGCATACGGAGTAAGTGAATCTGCATTGAAACTGATAAAAAATTATCTCTCTAACAGAAAACAGTGTGTCAAAATCGGCAATATAATGAGCGAATGGGAAGACATATATAAAGGTGTACCTCAAGGTTCTATTTTAGGCCCTGTACTTTTTAAAATATTTATAAATGATATATTTTATTTTATACAAGAAAGTTCCCTCTATAATTATGCAGATGATAACACTTTGTCATATGAAGGCCACAATCTGGATCAATTAATCACAGTACTTGAAAGAGACAGCCTAACTTTAATAGACTGGTTTACTGAAAACCAAATGAAAGCAAATCCAGACAAATTTCAAGCGATAGCAATTGGAAAAAAAACTAAAAATGAAAATATCTCTTTTAATCTTAATGGTAATATAATAAAATGCGAAGATGAGGTAAAACTTTTGGGAGTCACAATAGATTTTGAACTAAATTTTAATACTCATATAGCAAATATCTGTAAAAAAGCCTCAAGACAACTGAACATTTTAAAAAGAATTGGTAAATACTTAACAAAACTTGGTAGACTTACAATATACTACTCTTATATTTTCTCGAACTTTAATTATTGCCCTGTAACATGGCACTTTTGCAGTGAACAAAATACAAATAAAATGGAAAAAATACAATTTAGAGCTCTGAAATTTATCTATGATGATACTGACAGCACATATGAAGAACTTTTAACAAAATCCAAATTACCCACTTTAAAAATCAGGCGAATTAGAACTATAGCCATTGAAACATTCAAAATTGTCAATAAAACCAGTCCTTTGTACTTACATGATTTAATTACAATTAAACAAAGTAAATATTCTTTCAGATACCAAAATACTGCTAGTATACCATCGACCAGAACAACTAGGTATGGTATTAAAACTTTTAAATATTTTGCTGCCAAAACATGGAATGAGCTACCAAACCACTTTAGACTGGAAAATTCTTTTAAACAATTCAAAAACTTGATTAATTCATGGAATGGTAGCTCATGCCACTGTAATGCTTGTAGATAGCTTTAAAGCATAATTTTATTTA
>NZ_CAHJWD020000143.1 GCF_903642095.1 Bathymodiolus brooksi thiotrophic gill symbiont
ATTTTACCCCTCGCTACCGCTCAGGGTAAAATTCGAATATAAAGGCCCAGCCCATGTGTAAATTTGCACAACTCTATGCCTGCCATGAATTATTTCGATTCTAATAGGACAAATACGGTGATTTTTAACCATTCGTGAACTGTATACAGACGGCATTTGGTGGCTGTTCCATTTACCTCCTTCGGAAATTTTGAATTGATTTTGAATTATTTGTATTTGAACAAGATATTTTAAAACAAAGATATGGATGTTAACATAAAAAACATATTTATTGTGTATTTTCCAACATAGATTCGATTGAACAATTCCTGCGTAAAAATATTTAAAAAAAAGTCGGAGTTCATTCGTTCATCATTTCGAGCGCTAACAAGAGGGCAGAGCAGAGTTGTCAAACATAATATCGAACACTTGAACAGTTGTTAATAATCGACAATTATTGTTAGATATGAAATAAAAAAATAAATGCCAATGAAAAAAAAAAGCTTGTATTGTTGACATAAAAAAAATTCCGGAAAAAATACTTAAGACAACCATCTATCGACTTTGACTTTTGTAATATATCGTCATCCTGTGACGTTGTTTACAAGGGACGCTGATTGACACAAGCTGGTTACTGATTTATTTTACGATTTTGTGGGCATTTTACTTGTTTGAGTAGCTAAATGCAAAATGCCATCAAATTGGAAAATATCAGTAACTTAATTACATCACCGTCTAGTTATCAATGTAGGAAAACAAGGTTAGTGCATTTTGTTATTCATGGCCGACACACATCAATGGAATGTATGTGTGCGTACTGGGGATCCCCAAAGGTAAATTTTCAAAACAAATGAAGAAAAAAAAACTTAGTTACAGAATTATAAGGATTAAACGCATTTTTTCCGGAGTTTATTGATGTATAACCTGGACCAAGTCACTCACAAACTTACATAAAAGTCCTATAATGACGTTGCGCACGGTATTGGGGATACTGCGCTAATTCATTTTAAAATATCTATGAGACTTTTAATTTTTATTGAAGTTAGACCTATTATATATCAAAAGCTTCAAAATTTTGCAAACATTAACAATCTTATGCTTAAATAGTTCAAAATCCGATAATTAAAACGAATTTTGGCATAATATTAAGGAAAAATTGTTGAAAATCGCTGTAGACGCGTAACTAAATTGTTGCACATAAACTGAGTAAAATTGCCTAACAAAAAAACGAATTGCACAAAATGTTCTCTTGTTTCGCAAGCAACGACGGAAAAGTCCGCCAATTACTTATACGCGTGGGATTATGACGTTACGCTTGTTTCCCATTCAAGATGGCCACCTTCCAGATGAGGTTTGAGATGTAGACGCTGCAATTTATCGGAAAATTTTGTTGTAGAGTAATGGTAAACTACTCATAAAATATAATTTCTATATATCATAACAGAACAAAAGTAAATATTCACAATGTGCATGTAATATAGAACTGAAAAATCGAAAAATCGGGGAAATCAAGATGATTCTGTTCAAAATTTAACGGTTTTACGAATTCTAATGAAAATGTCCCACACCGTTACGCGACCATTTCAAGCGTCGTCTTCTTGTATTCCATGCCATATATTTTTTTACTGAACAAGGTTGAATATTTCTTACAGAGATATTTACGATGTGCTTTTCAAAGTATTTTTCTATACCAAAAATA
>NZ_CAHJWD020000144.1 GCF_903642095.1 Bathymodiolus brooksi thiotrophic gill symbiont
GTTAATAAAAAACGAACGTTCTGCGAATACTATGCCACCTCTTAGAGATCGTGATAATAATTTTAATTTATCTTACGATTGTTTCGAAAAAGCTGGTATATTGAATAGACACTTTTGCTCTGTTTCTGATCTAAATGACAGAAATAAAGACCTACCCCCTTTTGAAGTTAGGTGTAAAAATGTTCTCTCGCAAATAATAGTGAGTGAGCAAGATATTTTGGATATGATTTCCACTTTAGATGCTAATAAAGCTGTTGGACCGGATATCATAAGTAACAAGATGCTTATTGCAGTAAAAGTTCAAATTTCAAAACCATTATGCATGTTGTTTAATAAATCTCTCCATCAAAATATTTTCCCAACAGATTGGAAATTAGCCCATGTCATTCCTTTATTCAAAGCAGGAGACAAATCATTCCCTTCTAATTATAGACCAGTCTCATTGCTTTCCTGTGTTAGTAAACTTTTAGAAAAAATAGTTTTTAAACATATTTTTAATCATTTACAGGGAAATAAATTATTGTGTAAATTTCAGTCAGGTTTTTTACCAGGTTGCTCTACTACCCATCAACTTGTAGAGTTATATCATAGAATTTTACTAGCTTTAGACAGTAAGCAATTTACAAGTGTAACGTTTGCCGATATAAGTAAAGCTTTCGACACTGTGTGGATAAAAGGGCTTTTACTCAAATTGGAAAGATATGGTATAGGGGACAATTTGCTTATCTGGTTAAAAAGTTACTTATCAAACCGCACACAAAGAGTTGTGATAAAAGATGCTCTATCAAACATTGGTCAGCTTAAAGCAGGGGTGCCTCAAGGGTCGGTTTTAGGCCCGTTATTATTTTTGGTATTTATAAATGACATTGCAGATGGTATGACTGGTTTAGGTAGATTATTTGCAGATGATACATCGATTGGGCACATTGCAAATGACAAAGATTCTTTACAAGACATGGTAAATTTAGATTTAGCTTACCTAAAAGATTGGTCAAAACGTTGGTTAGTCAAATTCAATCAAAATAAAACTGAAATTATGGTCTTCAGTTCTAGAGACACAAAACTTTATTTCAATTTTGACTTTGAGGGTGCTTCATTAAGAGATGTTGAATTGCATAAACATTTAGGTGTTATTTTTAGTAATGACTGTAAGTGGACCAAACATATTGATAAACTTATAGAAAAATCTTCTAAACAAATAAATGTATTAAGAAAACTTAAATTTAAACTTAAACGAAACTATCTTGAAAAAATTTATTTAACATTTATAAGGCCAATTTTAGAATATGCGTCTGAAGTTTGGTTTAATTGTGGCCAATTCAATTCAAATCGTTTAGAAAAAGTGCAAACTGAAGCCGCTCGTATTGTTTGTGGTTTTCCCAGTTACGCTAGTATAGCATCTATTTACAAAGAAACGGGATGGGATAAATTGAAAGTAAGGAGAGAAGTTAAAAATCTCACATTATTTTACAAAATTTATAATAATCTGGCACCTGAATATTTATCAGATTTAATACCACCTACAGTTTCTGAAACTTCAAATTATTATTTACGTAACAGTCAAAATATAAGTCAACAAGTAAACAGACTTGCACTTCTTCAACAATCTTTTTTTCCTTCAACTATTAAGCTGTGGAATACGTTGGATCTTAATATCCGACAAATCCCTATTTTAGCTCATTTTAAGTCAAAAATCCGTCAGATATATTTTCAAAATGTGAAAAAATCCGCACACTTTTCATGTGGTAATAGATATCTTAGTGTATTACACACGAGGATAAGAAACAAATGTAGTTCATTGAAAGAAGACTTGTATAGTACTAATTTAATTTCAAATCCAAACTGTATATGTGGATACCAAAATGAAAATGCGGATCATTATTTGCTATTTTGTAATCGTTATATTGTATATAGAAATAAAATGTTATCGTCATTGGCAATACTGAATATGAACGGGGTAGAAATAAATGTTGATACTTTGTTATTTGGAAATGATTTTCTATCAGATGAAACAAATTGTGAAATATTTTTAATTATTCAAAGATATATTAAAGATACTGGTCGTTTTTCAGTATAATTGTAACAAAACAACCAGGTGAATTCCCTTACAGGTATACCATTTTGACACAAATGTTAACGTGTTATTCGAATGATCATAATTGAAAATAAAACCTCTGGATGATCTTTGAAGACTATTTGATCTTACAAAATAAATAGAAATATATTTACTTACCATGACTATTTTCAGCAACTAAATCCCAATAGATGAATGAAAGTAAATATGTCCATTGCCACGTAGTACGCATTTGGGTCTGTTCGATATGTATCAATAGGTTATCTATATGTTGATCATATAGTCAATGAGGCTCCATGAGGGTTTTAATTGTTTTACTGTTTATATTTTTCTTCATGCCTTCATTTACTATAAACGTTTACTATAAATTTGTGTAATTAAATATCATTATGTTCAATTGTGTATTTTGAAATATATGTAATGGGAGAAGACTGTCTAAGTTGTTTAACTTGTGTCTTATCCTTTTGTCTTTTTGAACAATAAAATATGTTTAAAGTAACAGATGTCGAAGTCCCACGAAATATTGGTGGTGACATTGCCAACGTTTGGGTTCTAGTTCAAAGAAAGG
>NZ_CAHJWD020000145.1 GCF_903642095.1 Bathymodiolus brooksi thiotrophic gill symbiont
TTATTGTTCCGACAGTGTGGTATTTTAACTGTTCCCGACAATGTGGAATGTTCTTACTGTTCCGACAGTGTGGTATTTTAACTGTCTCCGACAATGTGCAATGTTCTTACTGTTCCAACAGTGTGGTATTTTAACTGTTCCCGACAATCTGGAATGTTCTTACTGTTCCTACAGTGTGGTATTTTAATTGTCCTTTACGATGTGGAATGTTCTTAATGTTCCTACAGTGTGGTATTTTAACTTTCCCCGACAATGTGCAATGTCCAGGACAATGTGAAATGTTCTTACTGTTCCTACAGTGTGGTATTTTAATTGTCCACGACAATGTTGAATGTTCTTACTGTTCCTACAGTGTGGTATTTTAACTGTTCCCGACAATGTGGAATGTTCTTACTGTTCCGACAGTGTGGTATTTAACTGTCCCCGACAATGTGGAATGTTTTACTTTTCCGGCGGTGTGGTATTTTAACTGTTCCCGACAATGTGGAATGTTCTTACTGTTCAGACAGTGTGGAATTTTAACTGTCCCCGACAATGTGTAATGTTCTTACTGTTCCGACAGTTTGGTATTTTAACTGTCACCGATAATGCGGAATATTTTTACTGTTCCAACATTGTGGTATTTTAACTCTCCACGACAATGTGGAATGTTCTTACTGTACCGACAGTGTGGTAGTTTAACTGTCCCCGATAATGTGAAATGTTCTTACCGTTCCGAGAGTGTGGTAATTTAACTGTTCCCGGCAGCATGGAATGTTCTTACTCTTCCTACAGTGTAGTATTTTAACTGTTCCCGACAATGTGGAATGTTCTTACACTTCCTACATTGTGGTATTTTAACTGTCCACGACAATGTGTAATGTTCTTACTGTTCCGACAGTTTGGTATTTTAACTGTCACCGACAATGTGGAATATTCTTACTGTTCCTACAGTGTGGTATTTAACTGTCCCCAACAATATGGAATATCTTACTGTTCCTAGAGTATGGTATTTTAACTGTCCACGACAATGTGGAATGTTCTTACTGTTCCGAGAGTGTGGTATTTTAACTGTTCCCGGCAGTATGGAATGTTCTTACTGTTCCTACAGTGTGGAATTTTAACTGCACCGACAGTGTGGTGTTTGAACCGTCCCGGTAGTGTGGTATATTAACTGTCCCCGACAATATGGAATGTCCTTACTGTTCCTACAGTTTGGTATTTTAACCGTCCGCGACATTGTGCAATGTTCTTACTGTTCCGACAGTGTGGTAATTTAATTGTCCCCGACAATGTGGAATGTTCTTATTGTTCCGTCAGTGTGGTATTTTAAATGTTCCCGACAATCTCGAATGTTCTTACTGTTACAACAGTGTGGTATTTTAACTGTCCCCGACAATGTGAAGTGTTCTTACTGTTCCTACAGTTTGGTATTTTAACTGTCCGCGACATTGTGCAATGTTCCTACTGTTCCTACAGTGTGGTATTTTAACTGTCCCCAACCATGTGAAAGGTTCTTACTGTTCCGACAGTGTGGTATTTTAACTGTCCCCGACAATGTGGAATGTTCTTATTGTTCGACAGTGTGGTATTTTAACTGTTCCCGACAATCTGGAATGTTCTTACTGTTACAACAGTGTGGTATTTTAACTGTCCCCGACAATGTGGAATGTTCTTATTGTTCGACAGTGTGGTATTTTAACTGTTCCCGACAATCTGGAATGTTCTTACTGTTACAACAGTGTGGTATTTTAACTGTCCCCGACAATGTGGAATGTTCTTATTGTTCGACAGTGTGGTATTTTAACTGTTCCC
>NZ_CAHJWD020000146.1 GCF_903642095.1 Bathymodiolus brooksi thiotrophic gill symbiont
CTGGTGACCATCAAACCCAAGAACAGTATAACAATCTCAAACATCATACTCAAAAGATAACCAGACAGGCGTACTGGAAATACATTGAAAATGTAGTAACACCAGATGAAAGCGAACCACGATCAGGGATGAAAAAGTTCTGGACATATATCAAACACAAACGTAAAGACATAGTTGGAATCTCATCACTAAAAATGGATGGTAAACTGTACTGTGACCCAGTTACTAAATCAAACATATTAAATCGCCAGTTTAAATCGGCCTTCTCTGAGAAAACATCCTATACCACTGAGGAATTCCTGAATTCAAACCGTATGAACTCCACAACCACACAACATCCAAATATGAAATCTTTTGATATCACCTGCAACGGTATTACAAAATTACTAAAACAGCTAAATCCATACAAGGCACCAGGACCTGATAACATATCACCTAGGATTCTAAAAGAACTAGCTACAGATATTTCACCACTACTGCAGCTTATATTCCAGAAATCACTAGACACTGGTGTAGTCCCGGATGACTGGCGCATTGCAAACGTCTCGCCTGTATACAAGAAAGGTCAAAAGACGTTAGCTGAAAACTACAGACCAATATCCTTAACATCAGTCTGTTGTAAAACTATGGAGCATATATTGGCCAGTAAAATCATGAAACATGGAGAAGAAAATAATATCCTGTATCCGCTACAACATGGATTTCGAAAGGGCCACTCCTGTGAAACGCAACTCATTGAATTCGTGGATGACATCTCCAAGAACTTACAAGAAGGCCAACAAACAGATATCCTCATATTGGACTTTGCTAAGGCTTTTGACAAAGTCAACCATAGCCTACTCATACACAAACTGCAGCATTATGGTATCATAGGAAAATCAGTCAGGTGGATACAAAACTGGCTTGCAAACAGAAAACAATCTGTAGTAATTGATGGATCTACCTCTGACGCAGTCAGTGTGGACTCAGGAGTTCCCCAAGGCTCCGTCCTAGGTCCAGGGCTCTTCCTCTACTACATAAACGACCTCCAATCAAGACTAACATCAACAGTAAGACTCTTTGCCGACGACACAATAGCGTACCTGACAATATCCAATAACAACGATGCTGAAACCCTACAAAAAGATCTAGATAAGCTGGGACATTGGGAAAATGAATGGTGCATGAAATTCCACCCTGACAAATGCACTCTC
>NZ_CAHJWD020000147.1 GCF_903642095.1 Bathymodiolus brooksi thiotrophic gill symbiont
TCAGAAACAGACAATTCAGAGAAACTGGCAACAAGATGAAGGGGTAATAAAAACTGACAATCCAGAGAAACTGGCAACATAGGGTACACAAAACGAAGGGGTAATACAAAACTGACAATCGAGAGAAACTGGCAACATAGGGTACACAAGACGAAGGGGTAATCAGAAACTGACAATCCAGAGAAGCTGGTAACATAGGGTACACAAGACGAAGGGGTAATAAAAAACAGACAATCCAGAGAAACTGGCAACAAGACGAAGGGGTAATCAAAACTTACAATCCAGAGAAACTGGCAACATAGGGTACACAAGACGAAGGGGTAATACAAAACTAACAATCGAGAGAAACTAGCATCATAGGGTACACAAGACGAAGGGGTAATCAGAAACAGACAATCCAGAGACTCTGGTAACATAGGGTACACAAGACGAAGGGGTAATCAAAAACAGACAATCCAGAGAAACTGGCAACAAGACGAAGGGGTAATCAAAACTGACAATCCAGAGAAACTGGCAAAATAGGGTACACAAGACGAAGGGGTAATACAAAACTGACAATCGAGAGAAACTGGCAACATAGGGTCCACAAGACGAAGCGGTAATCAGAAACTGACAATCCAGAGAAACTGGTAACATAGGTTACACAAGACGAAGGGGTAATCAAAAACGGACAATCCAGAGAAACTGGCAACATAGGGTACACAAGACGAAGGGGTAATCAAAAACGGACAATCCAGAGAAACTGGCAACATAGGGTACACAAGACGAAGGGGTAATCAAAAACGGACAATCCAGAGAAACTGGCAACATAGGGTACACAAGACGAAGGGGTAATCAAAAACGGACAATCCAGAGAAACTGG
>NZ_CAHJWD020000148.1 GCF_903642095.1 Bathymodiolus brooksi thiotrophic gill symbiont
AAACTTTTTGCAGATGACACCAAATTGTATGCTGTGGTTAATGAGGAAAAGCAACAAATCAGTTTGCAAAATGATATAGATAGTTTATTGAAATGGTCAGACAGGTGGTTATTGAAATTTAACAAGTCAAAATGCAAGCATATACATTTAGGACCTAACACCAACATAAAATATAAAATGAGAGAAAGTAATATACAGCAAGTAACAGAAGAAAAAGATCTAGGGATAATAATCGACGACAAGCTTAAATTCAAACAACACATTAATCTACAGACGAAAAAGGCAAATCAAAGATTAGGAATGATCAAAAGAAGCTTCGATTTTATGGATAAAGATATGTTTCTAACTGTATTTAAAAGTATCGTAAGGCCACACCTAGAATATGGCAGCAGTGTATGGTCAGTGATATACAAAAAAGAAGCCATACAATTGGAAAATGTTCAAAGAAGAGCCACCAAACTGATTAAAAATATACAACATAAAACCTACACTCAAAGATTGAAATATTTAGGGCTACCATCACTCCAATACAGAAGACTCCGAGCTGACATGATTGAAACTTACAAAATCCTCAACAATATTGATAAAGTGCAATATGAGCAAATTCTTCCTTTAAGTCAAACTACCACTAGGGGTCACAGCAAGAAATTATATAAAAAGAACTGTAGAACAAATGTTAGGAAATATAGCTTCTCGCAAAGAGTTGTGGATGAGTGGAACAAAATACCAAAGAAAGTAATAGACTCGCAGACAATCAATACTTTCAAGAGCCAATTGAACAATCATTGGAAAAATCTGGATATAAAATTTTCACCAGATATCTACCAACCGGGAGATGAAAAGAATTTATTAAGAAGGGTCCAAGGGGCTGAATAGCCCATATTCCAGACCTCGGAAACAGGTAAAACAGGTAAAACCTAAAACAAAACAGAAGGTAAAGCATATAGCTAAATACAGATCAAAGTTAGAGACAAACCTAGAACAAAA
>NZ_CAHJWD020000149.1 GCF_903642095.1 Bathymodiolus brooksi thiotrophic gill symbiont
CACAATTTTGAAACTAGACACCCTAGTGATGATTCAGACCAAGTTTGGTTTCCATTGGTCTAGTACTTTCAGAGGAGAAGATTTTTGAAAAAGTTTACGACGTACGACGACGACGGACGACGACGACGGACGCCAAGTGATGGCAATAGCTCACTTGACCCTTTGGGTCAGGTGAGCTAAAAATGATATTAAATGTTGCATATTTGTAATATTGTGTAGATATTGTAGATTAATTATGTTTTTTTTCTATTTGACAAAATTAGAATTGCTATATATATAAAAAAAAAATATGATAGTGGGTAAATATGGGATATTAATGACCCTTTTGTGGTTAAAAAAAAATAGAATTGTTACATATCAAATACAAATCTTATCTCATAAAAAATGTCTGTCAAAAATATGATAAATTTATGTAGCTTAAATGTGAACGGTTTGCAAAACAGAGAGAAAAGAGGTCGAGCTATAGAATGGGTCAAGTCAATGAAATGTGATATAGCTTATTTTCAAGAAACACATTTCGATCAGAATATTGAAAACGAAATAAATTTCAATACAGATTTTAACGTTTATGGTAGTATAGGAACATCTGCTAGTAGGGGGGTAGCAATATTTATTAATAAAGCAGTCAATTATAAGGTCATTGACAAGGTTACTGATGAAAATGGCAGAATTGTTTTATTAAATGTACAGATAGATGATGCAGTTTTTTCGTTAGTATGCATTTATGCACCAAATAGCAAAACTTTAAGAAACATGTTTTTTAAAAAGGTAAGTAATTTCTGTAAAGAACATGGGACGGGTATTCTTGTGGTCGGGGGAGATTTTAACGAGATAATGCAAGACATAGATCGTAGAAGTTTACGTACAGGTAATGTTTGTAAGCAATCAGTAAATAGTTTAAAGTCCTTTATAAAAACTAATAAGTTAATTGATGTCTGGAGGATATATAATGAAAACAGACAACAGTTTACATGGCGTAGGAAAGACAAAACACAAGCTAGTCGGATTGATATGATTCTTTTAGGAAAAGATTTTTTATCGCTTGTTCAAAGCTGTAAAATTAAACCTGCGGTCATACAGTATACTGATCATCAAAGTGTGGTTTTAACCTTTCGGTCGGGGGTGTCTGAAAAGGGAAGAGGGTATTGGAAAATTAATAATTCTGTAATACAGGAATATGATTATAAACAGTTAATAAATAAAGTAATTGATAAATATTTAATACAGTATCATAATAATAAGATCGACATAAGATTATTATGGGACGCAATGAAAGTTGAAATTCGAGAAGTAACCACTATGTATTGTAAAAACAAATCAAAATTAACTAGAGAACTTAGACATAAATTAGAAAGTGAATTAGAAAAAAAAATTATGGTAAGGGATAATCAAAGCGAG
>NZ_CAHJWD020000150.1 GCF_903642095.1 Bathymodiolus brooksi thiotrophic gill symbiont
GAGTGATTTATTTTCATCTTTATTGATATTTACAATAATTAAAACAATTTTAAGTACATTTTTTTTACTGTTTCTAACTTTTACAAGAATCTTGTAAAATGGGCGTTGACAGAGATAGAGTCTAGCGTAGCAGGAACGACATCTCTGGATAGAGAATGTCCATACACTTCTGTCAACGCTCATTTTACAAGATTTTTGTAAAATTTAGAAACAGAAAATCGAATGTGGAAGACATACTAAGTAAAATCTTATCAGGCAAAACTAATTAAAACTTTAACTTTTATCCATGAAAATAATTGAAATATAGAAAATTGTTTAAAATATAACTTTATCAAACTTTCATGTAACTGACATGTGAAAAGTAGTGCGATTTATACGCCTAATGCATACGAGGTTATTTGTAGGGTAGCGAGAGTGGCCGAGTAGTTACGATTGAGAATGGTACTGCACTGTAACAAATGACAGTATGCAGAATGGTTTCCGTTCGGATGATCGTAGGGCAGGAGATATGTTTCCGATAAGAGAGTAACTTTTGACGCGAAAAAATATTTTAATGCAAACCTGGCACATTGAAGATGTAATTTACGATAAAGCTTATTGTATTGTATTGTACGATGCAGCTTCCAATCTATACAGCAATATAAGAGGGATTTTGTACATCAAATGTGCATTTATCAACGAACAGCCAGTTCACTACTATTTGTTCCATTTTAATGCCGAATCTTGCAAATCTATGCGCAATAAAATTGAGTTCTGCGGTATGTAAATTCATATTACTTTATTTCATATTTATATAAAATCAATACCCCAATTTATGATAAATGCTGGATATCTGATCATATTTTATTCTTAATTTTAAAATTATCAACCGATGCATCATTAGTTAAAAATCCTGCGCATGAATATTTATAAATGATTGAAAATGCATGTTCGAGGGAGGAAATCGTATTAGTTCCGTGAATATATTTTAGACACTGTCATATAAAACAATTTATTATGTGTCTCTGATTGAAGTACCGGCCAACCATTTTCTTATCCGAGGAGCTAAGCTAAGTATTTTTTTTCCTTCACATATACATTTGTATAGTATAAGATAATTAAGAAATAAATTTTGGAAGCCAGAATGTGTTTTGGGTTTTAACATGGGTTGACGAATGTGTTTTGAGTTTTAACATGGGATGGCGAATATAAAATACTAATATCCGCCAACCCATGTTAAAACTCAAAACACATTCTAGCTTCCATAAATTATTTCGATTCTGATATGTCTAAGAGTACAAATACGGTAGTAATACTTTGATTGGAAGACGGTAATTCATATTTACGTTTGCGGACAATGTCGCACACAATTTATGCTGCCAAATTCGAGCAGACGATAATTCATCAAAATGTACATTTACGACGGGAAAGTCAGTCACATGTACCGGCGCATGTGCTAATGAGATTATACCCAATCGATAAATCGTTCGTTTGGTTACAAAGCGAAATAAGGACGTTATGTTAGAATTTGTTAGCGAAAACCGAAGAAGCAATCGAGAAATACTTACGCGGAGTAATCTTCAAAGAGTATTTTCATCATATGGTTCATACATGTAGGAAGAAGAGTTTGAAGATACCAAAGGGGTAATCAGAATCCATAAATCGAAGAAGAACACAATGCCAAAAAGAAAAAGGACAATAAAAGATCTACAAAACATACACATAAAACTACGAACCCCACAAAAAACCGGGGGAGAACTCAGGTGCTCCGGAAGGGTTGACAGTTCCCGCTCCACTAGTGGTACCCGTACGGTGTTAATCTAGTTATAAACCCGGTGATAAGTCATGAATGGGGAAAGGACCGAGAAGTGTTTACGACAAGTGTAACATATCCGTGGTCATTTGTGACACATATATTCCATAGTGGTCAACCAAGTCATGGTGGCGACTGTAAAACTTTCGAAGTGATTACTTCAACGTAACCAAGAGGAACCCTTGGTTCAGTAGCTTCCCTGTTATCAGCAACAATCTATCAAGGAAATCCTCATAGGAATCACAAGCTCTGGAATACCTTATCAACTAAGATATATATACTCCATATGCAGGTGCTGCTGGAATGTTGCTACATATAAATGGAAACTTCACAATGGGGAAATTGAAATTGTAGAACCGGTTTTATTAGATACTAGTAGTATCAGAAAAAAGCGCACAAGTGTTTAGTTATCGAGGTTTGGGCGGTGATAGCATCGACTACTTGTAAGTCACATTTCACATAACATTTTGTTGTTATTATGTTATGCTAGTTATTTATACAGTTGTCATAGACATAGAAAACTTTATTTTGATTCGGCATGTCAACAACATAATAACATAAGCTCTAGAGAGCTTTTTACCTAATATAGAAACATATAAATTAACATTAAAAACAACTTATGTCATGCACTACATAAAGTCATAGTAATTACATTTAAACAAGCATGCAAAATAGATGTACTATTGGCAATCACAAACAGCAATCCATTTTTAAGAGAGAATTGATTTGAAAATGAGTGATTTATTTTCATCTTTATTGATATTTACAATAATTAAAACAATTTTAAGTACATTTTTTTTACTGTTTCTAA
>NZ_CAHJWD020000151.1 GCF_903642095.1 Bathymodiolus brooksi thiotrophic gill symbiont
CAGAAATATATTCTTCTCTGAAGCTATTGCACTGATTGAACCTAAACTGTGCATCAATCATTGGAAGGTCCTTTACAAACTTTGTGTTTTTTATGTTGATGGTAATTCCAAGGTGACTACCACTGCAGGACATAGTTTTTACATAGGACCAATTGGGTCTTTTTATAACCAGGTGAACGATACAGGCTCTTGATGGTATAATTGTATATATATTTTTTTTTCTACAATGTTGATTACGACTTTGTGAAATTAAATTGAAAAAATAATTCAGATCTATAGAAATTTGATTTTTTATATTAGAGAAATCGAAGAATTTTTTTTCTGACACACGGTATTAACCCTTTAAAACCTATTAGAACTTCAATTTTTTTTTTTTTTTATCGAAATTATTTATTAAATTTGGTTGGTGTTATAAGAAGCTTGCAGTTCAATTTTTTTAAATTGAAATGCTTTGTCAACTTAACTAACATACCTTGCTTAGTCTGTTGAGATTTGCTGAATAGTTGAACATTGTCTTGTGTTTAATATAGATCGAAATAAAGAAATATACCTGTAGCCCTTTTCACAAAAATTCGTAACTATAGTCCTAACTTTTTCACTTAAGATTATCTTACGACAATTCCTAAGTCCTTTTCACAAAGATTATCTTACGACAAATTTTAATCTTACGACTAAAATTACACTTACGATAAAAAAATTCTTCCTTAGGTGTACTCGATACAATATTATGTGATAAAGTTTGTCAGTGATTTGCGACAGGTCAATGGTTTTCTCCGAGTACTCCAGTTTTCTCCACCAATAAAACTGACCGATATATTGTTGAAAGGGGCGTTAAACACCATAAACCATCTTCCTTAGCAACCTAGTTTCATTTCCATAGCACAACAAAGCATTTTTTTTAATAAAATTATTCTATAAAATATCCCCGGCACTAATTTATAAGCAGTTTTTATGCTATGATGTGTTTGTATGTTTATATTGAATTTTTATCTAATACAAAAAAATGTATATGAATCGGTCACCAATAACTGCACAAAATATGAACGGGTATGATTTTCGTATAGAGGAACATTTCTAATGCATGTAAATTAAAATGATCTATAATAATTATCATTACTTGGAGTTGTGCGTCATCATCCACGCGTGGTTACTTTTGGTAGAAGTATTTTTTAAGGGAGTGCATCTGGAGTGTGAAAAAAACCCTATTCATATAATTCATTTTATCGGTTATTTGTCAGCAAAATATTTACCCCTTTTTTCCAATTAATCCCATCCCACATAAAATTAAACGCTTGTTCTTTTACTGATGAAAATTTATCCCGATTTTTCTGAGATAACCCAAATAAAGATGTGTTTATCATCTATCAATCATGAAGACGAATAAATATCCCTGTTATATATTAATATTAATATAACAGAAGAATGTACACAAGTTTATGTATTGCCAGAGTGTTCGATGATCATCGAAGTTGCCAGAAATTAATAAATTATATTACTAATATAAAGGCAAAATCAAAACGATATCATTGGATCCAGAAAATTCCAGTCCTAAAGCGGCTGTTCATACAAAACTTTTGTAAGCGAAGTAGATGTCTAGAAGAAAATCCCGTATTCCTGTTTTTATCCAAAAAAAAAATGAAAAAAAAGAATTCTCCCCAAGTTTGCAAGTACATGTAGTCTTTTCGATTGTCGATCGTTCCCAATTTGAAATCTAAAATTAATGAGAATTATCCTGATTTTTTGGTCATGTAAACGATACACTGCTGCATTGAAGAGGTAAATGTACGGAATGCATCGTTATAGACAGACTCTGTTATTAGTCACGCCAAAAAGGAGTAAACAACAATGCCATTTGTAGCGTCTGTTTGTATTAAACCATATTCATTTCAATAAACATTTATCAATATGTGTAAATAGGTTTGTCATACGGTCAGAGAAAATGCGCTAACGATGAATTGCTCTCTTATTTTCAAGTCGAAGCGCCAATACATCGTCCATCTTTTTTTCTATTTTTTTCACTTACGATAAAAGATAAGACCAAAATTTCTCTTACGATCAAAATTTTACACTTAGGACAGGGTAGTTTTACACGTAAAGTTAGGACTATTTTTACACTTAAGATTATCGTAAGTATTTTTGTGAAACTCTTTTTAATCTTAGTTTTACACTTACGACAATTTTTTATCGTAAGAATTTTTGTGAAAAGGGCTACAGGTAATTATAAATCTTGTTACACCAGGTAATTATAAATCTTGTTACACCAGGTAATTATAAATCATGTTACACCAGGTAATTATAAATCATGTTACACCAGGTAATTATAAATCTTGTTACACCAGGTAATTATAAATCATGTTACACCAGGTAATTATAAATCATGTTACACCAGGTAATTATAAATCTTGTTACACCAGGTAATTATAAATCATGTTACACCAGGTAAATATAATCGATA
>NZ_CAHJWD020000152.1 GCF_903642095.1 Bathymodiolus brooksi thiotrophic gill symbiont
GATCATCGGAGTTCGTCCAGGTTTTAGTGGATTCGTGTTGCTCAATCTTTTTTTTTTTTATTATATCTATATTACACCTGTGAACAATTTACCTCTGGGTGCCAGGAAACCTCAAAGGTTTACAAATATTTACAATGAACAATATAATTAAATAAATAAATACTGGTACAGTTGTAGTAAGAATACAATACCATAAGCAAATAAATCATATTTTATCTCTCATATTCAATTTATAAACATACATTTTTACACAGTAAACAATGAAAGGAATTATTAATACAACTAAATTCATAATGTATCCAATAATAGCTGTAATTTCCTAATATTATATAAGTTTCGAACTTCTGGGTTCTTAATCATCATTTGTATATTACTTCTGAGTTCATTTTTGAGATTTGTGATAACTATTGCTTCCCTGTAAGTACTTTTATTATATTTTATATAATTTCTTGTTTTCCAAATTACCCATTTTAATATACAAATTACTAAATTCATTAAAAGTAGATTTTCAGTTATTTCTCCCTCATACACCCCAATGATTAAGTTTTCCTCAACAAGTACTATATTTTTTTCAAAAATGCTATTAAAAATGTGTTTT
The DNA here is from genome assembly GCF_903642095.1 of Bathymodiolus brooksi thiotrophic gill symbiont. Lineage (GTDB taxonomy): Bacteria > Pseudomonadota > Gammaproteobacteria > PS1 > Pseudothioglobaceae > Thiodubiliella. Next base: position 599 of record NZ_CAHJWD020000152.1, read on the forward strand.
AATTCATCTAAGACATGTTTAATTTTATGACACCTGTAAAACAAATGCATAAGGGACTCTATTTCATTTTTACAAAAATGACATTGACCATCTGATTTTCCCATTTTTTGTAATCTATATTCTGAATAGACAATGTTATGCAAACATTTCCATTGGAACTGGATAATGCTTTGTTTACATTTAATCTTGTTCAGTATATACCAAATTGATATCCAGTTAAATTTCTTTTCATAAATTGTATCCCATTTGAATTGACATTTTGGCGTAATTGGTTTACGTATTTCTTTCTGGATATTCTTCAGTTTCAGCTCTTTTGGAACAATGATTTTATTATTATGATTTCTAATATTCAAATTACTATCTATTTTTAAACCTAATGATTTTTTTATCTTTTCGTTATCATCGGATTTTAATTTCTTAACAAAATTTTCTGGTATTGATTTTTTTATTTTTGCCCATTCTGATATCCAGTTCCTTTTATCATCCAGTCTATTAAATATAGTCTGATTATCAACAAAGGTATTATTGTTTTTATCCCATATATCGTTTATTTTAAATATATTATTTCTCAAAAACGATTGAAAAAAAAGTGGATTTCTATTAAATTTGATCTCAGAGTTACCAAATATGTTTTTATCTAAAATGTCATTTTTAGACTCCGTAGAACATGACCCCAAAAAATTGTTCCATGCTTGTATAGCGTCTTGATAGTATTTTGGAATGGATGCAATATCTAAACCTTTAATATCGGAGCATTTACAAAGAAAAAAATCAACTCCAAATTGTTTATCGTATTTCTGTAACCAGTGTTTACCTATCGCATTCCATGAGTCCATCTCACTGTTGATTATTTTGTATATAAATTTTATCTGTTTACTTTTGACAAAATTGTCTATGTTAATCATTCCCATCCCCCCTTCATTAATATTTAAGCAACATACGTTTCTTTCTATTTGGTTTGGTTTATTGTCCCAAAGAAATTTCCAAATCAAATCATTCACCTCTTTTTTATATTTCTCTGGTATCCCCCTCATTTCAGTTTCAAATCCCATTTGAGCTAACAGAAAATTTTTTACGATTAAAGTTTTTCCCTTAAAGGTTAAATTTCTGGTTTTCCAAACCTGAGTGCAGCTTTTCATTTTATTTATAATTTTTTTCCAAATGTCATCAGTGTCTATATTGTACCCGTGAAAAACACCTAAAGTCTTTATATTATCTGAAATCCATGATATGTTAGTTAATCTGGGTCGTTTCCCCCTTAATCTACCAATAAATAATCCTTTTGTTTTTTCATAATTTATCTTAGAGCCGGATGCCTTTTCAAATTTCGAAAGAATTAAAAAGGATTGTTCAACAGATTCTTCGTTTTTGTTTAAGAGTTGCGTGTCGTCTGCAAACATGCATATTTTTGCTTCCTTTACGGGCTGCCCCTCACAGTCGGGTAGTTTGATACCATGTATTTCCGGAGTGTTTCGGATAGCACAAGCCATCGGCTCTGCCTGAATAATGTACAAAATCGGTGCAGCAGGACATCCTTGTCTGGCTGAACGCGATATTGCGAAAAATTTTGATATGAAACCATTTGTTTTTATACAGGTTTTTCCCTTTTTAAATAACATATAAACCCATTCACGAAATTTCAGTCCAAAATTAAAACATTCCATAACATAATTTAACCACCCCCATTCCATTCTATCAAATGCTTTTTGCTGATCAACAAAAATAATTACACCTTCCTCATCTTCATTATCTACAAATTCTATAATATCATCAATCATACGATTATTTTCGCTTATATTTCTCCCTGCTACGAATCCTTTTTGATCCGTATGAATAATTTTGTTTAATACTGGCTTCATGCGATTTGCTAAAAGTTTTGATATGATTTTATAATCACTATTTAATAATGTTATTGGACGCCAGTTACGTATGTTATCTCTATCCCCCCCTTTATGGAGTAGTGTCAACATTCCTCGACACTGGGAATCACATATTTCAAATTTATCAAAAATTTCTAGTAATACTTCAAATAAATCTTCCTTTATTGTATCCCAATATATCTGATAAAATTCATTTATAATCCCGTCTAATCCAGGTGATTTGTATTGTTTCATCGAAAAAATTATTTTCTTAATTTCATTAATTGTCAAGTCTTTTTCTAAATCTTCACTTTCGTCGCATGTTAATTTTCTATCCATATGAGTAACCAGTTCCTCTGCTACATTTTTATCCCACCCTTCTGTTGAAAATAGATTTGCGTAAAAATTTATCTGTTCATCTAGTATCTCGTCGATATCATATTTTAAATTACCATCTAGACCCCTGATTTTTTGCCATAATTTATTTTGCCCATTTTTTCTCTCTAGATTAAAAAAATATTTAGTTGATTGTTCCCCCTTCTCGTACCAGTCAACTTTAGCTCTTAACCTTGCGGCGTCAGTTTTATTTTCATAATGTGAGTGTATTTGGTTTTCTAAGTCTGCTAACTCTTCTAATTGTTGCCTGGAGGGTTCAGATATATCCTTTAATGTCTCTAATTTATTTTCTAGAGCCTTTATCTTGTCGTCAGTAGTGTTTACCTTTTTAGACGCTTCTATAGTTATCGATTTAATCTTAATTTTGGCTATGTCCCACCATTCCCTCAAATTTGAAAAAGATTTCTTTTCTAATTTCCAATATACCCACCAATTTGTAAACACTTGTCGAAAATAATCAGATCTAATTGTATGCAAATTCATTATCCAGGTACCAGACCCTCTAGTGATATCGCATACGTTTAATTTCATAATTTTAATATCATGATCACTGAACGGACAATGAATTATTTTAATGTTAATGATATGACAGGAAAGTTCTTCACTGATCAATATTAAGTCTATACGTGATTTAGAATTACCTCTTCTAAACGTGTATTTTTTCACTGACGGATTTTTTTCTCTCCAAATATCGATTAGATTATTTTTCGTCATAATAGTCTTAAGTTCTTTTCCCCCCGTATCATCATAATTACGAGAAGGATAACGATCTATTTCCTTATCTAAAACACAATTAAAATCGCCAGTGAGTATATGCATTTTTTCAGTAAGACTCCCATCTGTCACATATGGATCAATATCTCTAATAAAAGTTTTTCTAACCCCACTATCATTTGGACAATACACGTTTGTTATTATATAAGTTTTATTTTCGTATTTTAATTCACATGACAATATACGCCCAAAATCATCGGAACTAATTTCTTTAACAGTAGCATCAATATCATATAATAAAACCCCTACCCCTCGCGATGCCCTTACTCCACAATTCCAACTACTTTCGCATCCACCAGAACTTTTCCACAAGTTTTGCCATGATTCTATTTCAGAAAATGTACAGTGCGTCTCTTGAACACATATTACATTGATTTTTTTACTAATCAACCAATCAAAAAAAGTTCTACGTTTTTTATCATCTCTCAGCCCATTTATATTTATAGTTGCAATAGAAATTGACATGACATAAATAAATAAAGTGTAATATTATGATCTAAAGCCTCATGCGATAGAAAAAAATAACATATATATAGATATATATCGCTTAATTCCACAATTTTACGATTTTTCATTTGTATGGAACAAACAACAGTAACATGTATCTTACAATAAATCATATAGTGGGAGAATATGTATAATTTTGTGTTTAAAGGTCTCATGCGATAACGAGAAATTTTAATTTGTTTTATTATCGCTTGATTGCTCAATCTTACAACTTCTACTATTTGTTTACAACCGGTAACAATACCGTATTCTTGACAATAAATCATAACATCAATTGTTGCAAAACAATACAGTCTCTTGTAATATTTGTATACACACAAATATAATAATTTATACAAAATAAAAACATGAATACTATCATAATAAAGCAGTACAAATATTAAATTACTACACTGGTGGCGATACAATTCGGGTTTGTTTGTTTTGTCTCTCTACAGAATTTGGTGTCGACGAAAGCGCACTGTTTGTGCGTTTACGTGGGGTTTTCAACTCTACACTTATTACTTTATCTGAATCGAAAAAGGTTACAATTTCGTCTCTAATTTTCGTACAACCTTCAACGCTAATATGGACACCTGAGGAGTCAGTATTATCAAATAATGACTTTAACACATTTCCTTGTTTCGTGAACAATTCATAAGCATCTACACATTCAATTTGTTCTCTAATACACAACTTTTTCAAAAATATGTTGACATTTAAAACTGTGTCATTACATTTTGTTATGTTTGGACCTTTCCCTTTTCTAGGGAGAATAGTACATATACCAACTACAGAATTCGGGAAATTACATTTTACTTGGTGTATTGCATGTGTAAGATTAATATTAACCTGGTCATGATCACCTTTAGACTTTGTAATGTCGTTTGTACCTAAGGATATTACTACTTTATCTACAGTTTTATCAAACACTTTAGATTTGGCTAGTTTTATTGTCTCATCTATATTTTCTAATGTTGCACCTGAAATTGATGCATTTATGCAATTTGGTGAAACTTTCCCAAGTCTTTTACAGTTAGAAGCCCCTAGTAAAACATTTACTGAATTGTTGTCGTCTGTAGTAGGATTACTATCAGCCTGTCCTGATGTGTCTTTACGTTCTGTTTCGTCATCCAAGCTTGAGTTGTCTCGAGTATTTCTACCCTCTATGATTTCATGAAAATAGTCACCATATTCCTTCCTAGCTGTTTCTTCTTTATGAGCAGGGCAGTCACGTTGTATATGGCCACACTCACCACAATGCTTGCACAAGATATCATATTTACAGTACTTGGCTATGTGTCCTTGTTTATTGCAGTTATAACAAGTTTTTATTGATGTCGGTTTAGTAGGACATCTGTAATAGGGATGGTTTGTCTGTTGGCAGTATGAACATTCCGTCCTGTTGTTATCTGCATACAGTCGGATTTCGAATCGCCCAAAATTGGTTCTAACTGGAAGAATTGGTGCACAATTTAATATCTGAACATATCTGGTCCCATTTTCAATGTTTGTGCCTTTAATGACACCCCTTTTTATTGAACCATTTATCACTTGCCCGTATTTCGACATGTGTGTGGCTATGAATTGATCACTCACTTCGCATGGCGCATCTTTAATTGTCACGTTAGTTACATTTTTATCAATTTCAAAAAAGTTAACTGACCTGTTTTTCAATGAAATTTCCGAGTTGAGGATCTTGTATTTTGCCTGTTCACTTTTCAGCGTTACAATACAGGATTTCTCTGTCATCTGGATTGACTTTATATCTTC
>NZ_CAHJWD020000153.1 GCF_903642095.1 Bathymodiolus brooksi thiotrophic gill symbiont
TTCTTTTTCTTTCATTCTGTTGATTCTTTTTTGTTTTAATTCTTTCCGTCGTTCTTGCCATTTTGCTAGGTAATCAGGGGCACGTTTTTTTGCAAGAGTAATTTTGGCATTTTTATCTTGTAAATCCATGGAATCAAGCCATTCAACGGTTTTGTTATTTATCCACATTAGTGTGGCCTCGATGTGTTCAATAGATGCATTTGGTTTGAAATGTCGTATTTGTTTCATGTCAGCAAAGTTTTTCTCACTCGCTCGATTATGTTTCGGTACAGAAATGGATTCTTGTCGCTTGGCTTCATCGTCTGACGTATGACAACCACCTGGTAACTGGTTTTTCATAAGTCGAGAGACAGTTAAGTAAAGATGCGTACAAATAAGGCTGATAACTTCAATCGTAACATCACCATGTTCTTGAGGTTCGCCATCTGTATCATTTACATTGAATAAAGCCTGATATACGACATCTTTAGCGGGGGGGAAATCGGGGAATATCACAGAGATTCCAGTAAGATCATCTGGTGTTGATGACCAGTGTTTTAAGTCAATCTGCAACTGGTGGAAATGTTTGTTTAAGTCAAGAATATGTGTTGCAAAAGTTTTACTGTCTACAAGTTTCATGAAAGGCGTGGTAATAATTTTCCCGATAATAGCCAGGGCGACTATTTCCTGATAAATATTTTCATCTTTTAAGTCAGACAAAACAGACCTTTGAAGCATGTTCATTGACGACAATTTTGACAAGAAATCAATTATATCGTCCTTGTGATAAACAACAGCCCCAGCGTTTTCAAATATTACATTAAAGCGGTTATGTTCAAACTTTTTTAGTTTATATAATTTGTCTTTGGATGCTAGATATGCTTTAAAATCTTCAGGGCAACCAGATGATGAGCTACCACCAGAAGCAAGCAAGCTACAGGCTGTTCGTATACTCCTGATAGCAGCACTGTCTTGATCGTTCCAACTTGAAAAATCTTTATTTAGATTTCTACCCATTTTTCCCGATCCACCGGTTAAAATTTGTTCATATTCCTTCAGGGCTTTGCTTGCACTATCACCCATATTAGCCAACACATGGAGATGACAGAAATATTGGTGTATTTGAGAGGCCCTCTCTTTCTCATTTTCCGACAAATTACACCAGTTAGTATCAAACTCTTCAAGAAGGAAAGTTCTCAATTTAGTGAACTCGTCGAGAAAGTTTTTGTTGACAATATGCTGATCGGACATTAAATTCTTAACACTAATTATAAGATTGGCGTAAATTTTATCTTTATTTTCCTCCGTAGAATCAGACGACATTACATCAGACAAGTCATTAAAAACTTGTTTCAATGTGTCAACTTGAGTTTGTGTATCACCACGAATGGTTTCAGATATAGATAACGATAGGTTTTGACCAGGAGTTGAAATTTGAAATCCTAGGAAGTGTTTTTGAGCATCAGTAGTACCATCAAAATGTAAAGTATTTAATCCATGACTTAGCATTTTTTCTCCGACCTGTAGTTTTGCCAATAAATTTGATTCTAGAATCATTCTTCTATTCGAGGATTCACTTGGAACTTTAACACCTTCGATTCCTACTAAATGTTTAAGTACAGTTTGTATTGTCTGACCGATATGTTTCACCCCTACTCCAAATGAATGTAGATCTTGAACAACCTGACGGACGGACGGTAGATATTCTCCTTCGGAAAAAGTTTCAACAGACATTTTGTCTTCAATGAGTTCATTAACTTGTGCTATTAGATTGTCTATGTTTCTGTCTTTGTCCGACAAATCTCTCTGTAGTTGTAAAATTACTTGCTTTTGATTCTGATTGATTTCCCGATATTCAGAGTTTTGTTTTTTAAAGTATGCCATGCTTTTATTTGCTTTACGTTTTTCTGATTCAACTGTC
>NZ_CAHJWD020000154.1 GCF_903642095.1 Bathymodiolus brooksi thiotrophic gill symbiont
TGGATTGACAGTTGAATTTGTGTTTATAAGTTCGAATAAAACGGAATCTGGCACATTGTTAATTGTGTTGGCACAGGTTTCAAATTTCACCCCCCAATGTTAAACATGAATCTGGTTTTCTGTCCTTTGTCTATTTGCCCTAGTTTCAAGATTCTAGTTGGTGTTGCTGTGTAGATATGTTCTGTTTTACTGCTGCTTATTTCCGTAATGTCAACTACTTCTGTTACTTTCATCCTATCCTCATTTGTATCATTGTCTTTTTTTCCACTATTATCTTGTAAACCATTCATATCATCATCATCATCATCATCACTGAATTCTCCTTCTTCCATTATTGATATCTCTCCTTTTTCCGACGACGTTGATGATGCTTCACTATCAACCATTAATTTCTTTTCTTCTCTCTGACTCTGGTACAGACTATCACCAGCTGGACCCACAGTCTTACTGGGCTCTTCATGAGCCTTACCAGCAGCAGCTGGAATTTTGACTGGTGTTACCGGTAGTATTTTGACTGGTGTTATCTGTGTCGGCCTACGGAATTCTTCTTTCTTCTCCTGGTCACGGCACCAACTCTTCTCTCCAAAGTTCATCTTCATTGGTCTGTATACATTTTCTAATACTGCTCTTTTCTTTGGACTCATTTTTACATTTTTGAAGACCTTCCCTTTTATGTGTGACCTACTTCTTTGGTCATTTGTTAGACTCATTTTTTCTCCACATGACATTCTAACGAGAATGACCTTGTCACCTCTATTTCTTTGAAATCCTTCATATGCCTCCTTCTCCTCCCTAGTGCAGGTCATGGTCGTCCTATTGATTAGTTCTAGTTCTCCTTGACAGTTTTTGTGTCGAGGCAACTGACGAGCGAATACTATTCGGCACTCCTGACACCGCCATCCATAGCCAGAGTGTTTTTCAGTCATGTGCCTCTTACACATTATGGACTGATCGAAATTATAATCCTCACATATTCCACATCTATATACTGTAACCTGTAATGACAATATATGAAATATTTTTAGGATTTATAATTTCATATATATCTTATTTATTTCTATCTTAATATTGGACTGGATAGACTTTCTCTGATACCAAGATATTCCATTCTCTTGGTATCCTGTTTCATTTATTAATCCTATTCCCACAGTGGAGGATTTTCACCTTTGTAGGGTTTTAACCTATCTTGGTGTACCACCTTTGGTTTATACTTTGGTCCTTTTCTAATACGATAAATAACATCATTTATTTTATCTATCACTATGTATGGACCTTCCCAATTTCTTTGTAACTTTGGACATAGTCCCTTTGTTCTGTGTGGATTATGTAACCACACAGCTGATCCTTCTACAATATTTTGCATTTTAGATCCAATATCATATTTCTTTTTCATGTTGTCACTTGACAATTGCAACTTCTTTCTTGCAAAGACATGAATTTTCTCTAATTTATCAGATAAATTATTTGCATAATCAGATATCATTCCTGAATTGGAATCATTCCCAGATAATCTACCCAACAACAAATCTACAGGCAAATTTAATTCTCTTCCAAACATCATAGAATTGGGCGAAGTCCCTATGCTTTCATGTTCTGATGACCTATAGGCCAACATCAATAAATAGACATATTCATCCCAATCTCTTTGATTTTCTCTGACAAAAGCTGATAACATAGTTTCTAATGTGGAATTAAATTTTTCAATCATGCCATCAGATTGTGGCCTTGAAGGAGTTGTTCTTGTTTTGTGTATACCCAAAATTATACACATTTCTTTAAACACTTTTGATTCAAAATTTGACCCTTGGTCAGAGTGAATTTGTAAGGGGACACCAAAAATAGAAACTATTCTTTCTACAAATTTATCCGCTACAGTCTTAGCTTCAGCATCAAGTATTGGAATTGCTTCCATCCACTTTGTGAAATAGTCCCCAACCACCATTATGTATTTATTACCGTTATCTGTCCGAGGAAGAGGTCCCAATATATCAATTGCCATTCTCTCCCAAGGAGCACCCACCAGGTATTTACACATAGGGGCTTTTGGTTTTCGATGTGGTGCCTTTTTCATAGCACAAGTATCACATTTTGAACACCAATTCTTTACATCATTTCTAATTTGATACCAGAAGTATCTCTTTTTGATCTTGTATAAAGTTTTTCTGACTCCCAAATGACCTCCTGTCAGTGTGTTATGAACTTGGTTTAACACAAAACCATTCAAGCTTTTGGGAATAACTAGATGTAAATCATAATTTTTACCATCATTACTTTCCCATTTTCTATACAATATTTCATCTTTGATAATGAAGGAATTTAATCTGGACCAATAAAATTTTATCTCAGGACTCGTATGAGAAATATCTGACCAAGTTGGCTTTTTATTATTACTTTTCCAAAGAAAGATCTGACTTAATATTTCATCATTTTGCTGTAAGGTCTTTATATTGTCCTTATCCTGCATTGTTTCATCATAGCTCTTTGCTCGGGTGCTTACTCTTACATGTTCCAGTAATTTAGGAAGTACGACACTTTTGCCCTCAGTTTCCAGATTACAAGGAATATCATGTTTCCCTGAGTAAGATTTTCTTATACCTATGTTCTGTTTTAAACTTTTTCTGATATTTTCGCCCTTTTGAGAACTCCCTTTAATACTTCTTTCATGTTGAACTTCTTGAACCAATTGGCAAGAATCACATATCAAACATGGTATGCATTTTGAGTTGTTCTCATTATTTGGACCAATATCATTTTGACCAAAACATACTTGAACTGTATTTATTTCTAGATCATTGGAATCATCAACTGACTTATCTAAACAATTTAAACAATTCTCCTCAGGAGATTTGTTTGGATCAATCCTTATATTTTCAGCTGATACCTTGGTTTCAGATAATTGATTATCATAGTTTCTCTCTGCTCTTAAGCAATAGGGACAACAAGTTTCTTGACATGGGCGCCTGCTTAAAGCATCTGCATTATTATGAGATCGCCCAGCCCTATGTTCTATCCTAAAATCATAGGATGCTAAAACTTCAAACCAACGGGCTAATTGTCCCTCTGGGTTCTTAAAATTGAAAAGCCAGCTAAGTGCTCCATGATCACTTCTAACTTTAAATTTTCTTCCATATAAATAATGATGAAAGTTTTTAATAGATGCCACTACTGCAAGAAGTTCCCTTCTTGTAACACAATATTTCCTCTCTGCTTTGTTAAAAGATTTGCTGTAATAGCTGATAACTTTTTCTTGCCCGTCTTGAACTTGGGACAATACAGAACCCATTCCCACATTACTAGCATCTGTGTCCAAAATAAAGAAATCTTCCCTAGTTGGATATGCTAGAATAGGGGCACTTATCAAAGCTTGTTTTAATGCATCAAATGACTTTTGACAATCTTCTGTCCATGTAAATTTCTGATTTTTCTCAGTAATTTTGTGTAAAGCTTTAGCTTTATCTGCATATTTGTAAATAAATTTTCTATAGTAAGATGTTAAACCAAGAAAACTTCGAACCTCTTTTACATTTCTTGGAATAGGCCAGTCTTTTACTGCCTTTATTTTGCTAGGGTCAGTTGATACCCCCTCATCACTCACTATATGACCTAAAAATTTCACTTTTGTTTTAAAAAAATGACATTTCTTAGGACTGAGTTTTAGATGAGCTTCTTTTAATCTCTCAAACACCTCTCTTAAATTAGCTAAGTGGTTTTCAAAAGTTCTTGAAAATATAATAATATCATCAAGATAAACTAAGCAAGTTTTCCATGTTAGCCCAGAGAGCACCCTTTCCATCAATCTCTCAAATACTGGGGCACTGTTGCTTAATCCCATAGGCATTCGCTTAAATTGCCAAAGTCCTCCCCCTGGGAAGGAAAAAGCAGTTTTATGTCTATCTTTCTCAGCCACAGGAATTTGATAGTATCCTGACTTTAAATCAGCTGTTGAAAAATATTTTGCACCAGATAGTGCATCTATTGTATCATCGATTCTTGGGAGTGGATGTGAATCTTTGACTGTTATATCATTCACACCCCTAAAATCTATGCAAAACCTTAAACTACCATCACTTTTTCTAACCAATACAGGATTAGAATTCCAGGGACTCATAGATTGTTCAATTACTTCTTGTTTGACCATATTCTGAATTGCTTCTTCTGCCTCTTTTATTTTAGCTAGAGGTATTCGTCTAGGTCTTTGACGGACAGGACGGTGATCCCCCGTATTTATTGTATGTTCCACTAAATTGGTCAAGCCAATATCATCTTCTGATTTTGAGAAAATCGTTTGGAACTCTACCAAAAGATCTTTATAAGATTTTTGTTGGTTTTCGTCTAAGCAAGTTATGCCCCTTTCATAGACATTCTCAATATGTGAGGGTAATGTTGCCACCTTTTTGACATCATGTTGCACATTAGACATATTTACATCTTTATTTTCCTGAATGTCTGTTTCTTTTATCAATTCACAAGTAGCTACTATAGTACCTTTATATATAGTACAAGGAGTGTCATTTACATTAACAATCCTAAGAGGTATTTCCTCTTTATTCAGATTTATTATAGCTCTTGCTAAAAGTAACCCATTTTTATTTACAAATTTATCTGTGTGTTCAACTAACCCCACTAGATCTTTACTAATAAGGTCCATTAATTGGCCTTTAGCAATTATTTCAGTATTTGGAGGAACATAAGTTGTCTCCCTTATTGAAATTCTGCAACATGATTTTGCATTACTGGCATAATGAAATAAAGGAATTGACTCCCCTTTTAAGCATAAACTGTTTTCACTTAAGTGAACATCACAGTTATTAGCAGCTAAGAAATCCATCCCTAGGATGCCTTCATTACTTATATCAGCAATAAATACATTATGCTGATAAAATTTCTTTCCTAAAGAAATTTGGACATTAATCTGTCCAATGAAAGGTGAGGTTTCACCTGTAGCAGTAACTAGGTGAACATTCACAGGATTAACCTGCGACAATAATGAGGGTTGAATGTTTTCTATGAATTGTTTGCTCAATATTGTTACATTAGCACCTGTATCAATTAAAAATGCCAAACATTTATTTTGTAGTTTAGCTTTTACAAAAAGTCCCTCATTATTAGCCCAAGTTTCATTAATTTTTATTGCCTGGGGCCTTCTTGAAGATGCCTGGCTCTGGCCCCCGAGCCCGACCTCCATTGGTTTCCCTGGTTCATTGTATTTTGGTCATAATTCCTATTGAAATTATTATTGGTACTATTACCCCAATTTCTATTGAATTTACCATTATTTCTGGTTTGTCGATTTTGATAATGTTGATAGTTATTTGAGCTTTGTGGGTTATTTCTTTTAACCTCCCCAATATAACCTGTATTGCCCAGTCTATTTTGGACCATATCTCTAATTTCCTTAGTGAAAGAACTCATTTCCTTCTTTAACTCCTGAAAATTATCTTTAAGGTGTTTGATATTGTCTTCTGAATTATTTATTTTGACAGGGTTTAGATCAGGGGCTTGTTCTCCCACTTTCCTAATCATTCTCCCTTTTTGTCTATCAGCGAGTTTCAAAGTCTCAAGTCTGACTGCCAAAGTTTCAGCTTCATTGATGTTTTTAGGGTTAACTTCTCTTAGACGAAGTCTTATATCCCCATCTGGTATAGCATCAATGAAATGTTCTAATGAAAGAACACTAATTAGGGTAGAATGAGCAATAGGATATGCCAGCCTTGTTAGTTTCTTAATACTTTGCGCTAATTCAGGCAAAGTCTCATCTTTCCCTCTTATTCTAGTTTGTAGTTTTGCTCTATATAATTCAGACCTTTCTGCCGAACCATATCTATTGTTTAATACCTTAACTAAACTATCATAATCCCTTCTTTGACCCCTGTCTAGTTCATTAAGTAGAGCTCTTGCTCCCCCTTTTAAACTACCTGCCAAATACAAGGACTTTGTAATATAGTCCCAGTTATTAATTTCTGCTAAAATTTCAAATTGAGCTAAATACTCATTTAAGTCATCATCCCCATCATATAATTGAGGCTTCATACTAATATTTCTATTATTTTTGCAATTAACCACTGGTGGTGAATCTCTTGGTACCAGATGTCTATCCAAGTCTATAGAATTATGATTAACATTTTCAGTACTTTTTGTGTTTGTATTGAAATGTGTTTGTTCAAGTAATGTATTTGACTTGAATTTATTGTCTATTTCTTGAGTGTGAGAAAGTTCATCAGATACTACTCTCTCTTCTTCCTTTGATCTTTTTAAAGCATCAGATGCCTCTTTAATTGTAACTTTATTCTGTTCAATTATTTGATCTATTGCATTTATACGACCCTTTATATCTACTATATCTGTATTGACCTTATTGGTCAAATGCTCAAACTTTGATGCAAATTCTTGTCTGCATTGTGTGAAATCATTACATATGTCTTCCCAAGCATCTTTGAAAATTCCTTTCAATTCATTTACTTCATCAAA
>NZ_CAHJWD020000155.1 GCF_903642095.1 Bathymodiolus brooksi thiotrophic gill symbiont
ATCATCTGTCCTTTTCTTTTGACCTTTGTATCCTCTGTCCTTTTCTTTTGACCTTTGTATCATCTGTCCTTTTCTTTTGGCCTTTGTATCATCTGGTCCTTTTCTTTTGGCCTTTGTATCATCTGTACTTTTCTTTTGGCCTTTGCATCATCTGGTCCTTTTCTTTTGGCCTTTGTATCATCTGTCCTTTTCTTTTGGCCTTTGTATCATCCGGTCGTTTTCTTTTGGCCTTTGTATCATCTGTACTTTTATTTTAACCTTTGCATCATCTGGTCCTTTTCTTTTAGCCTTTGTATCATCTGGTCCTTTTCTTTTGGCTTTTGTATCATCTGTACTTTTCTTTTGGCCTTTGTATCATCTGTCCCTTTCTTTTGGCCTTTGTAACATCTGTCCTTTTATTTTGACCTTTGCATCATCTGGTCCTATTCTTTTGGCCTTTGCATCATCTGGTCCTTTTCTTTTGGCCTTTGTATCATCTGGTCCTTTTCTTTTGGCCTTTGTATCATCTGTTCTTTTCTTTTGGTCTTTGTATCATCTGTCCTTTTCTTTTGGCCTTTGTATCATCTGGTCCTTTTCTTTTGGCCTTTGTATCATCTGTCCTTTTCTTTTGGCCTTTGCATCATCTGTCCTTTTCTTTTGGCCTTTGTATCATCTGTCCTTTTATTTTGACCTTGGCATCATCTGGTCCTTTTCTTTTGGCCTTTGTATCATCTGGTCCTTTTCTTTTGGCCTTTGTATCATCTGTCCTTTTCTTTTGACCTTTGTACCATCCGTCCTTTTCTTTTGACCTTTGTACCATCCGTCCTTTTCTTTTGACCTTTGTATCATCTGTCCTTTTCTTTTGGCCTTTGTATCATCTGTCCTTTTCTTTTGACCTTTGTATCATCTGTCCTTTTCTTTTGGCCTTTGTATCATCTGGTCCTTTTCTTTTGGCCTTTGTATCATCTAA
>NZ_CAHJWD020000156.1 GCF_903642095.1 Bathymodiolus brooksi thiotrophic gill symbiont
CGTAAATATAAATTACCGTCTTCCAATCAAAGTATACTACCGTATTTGTACTCTTAGACATATCAGAATCGAAATAAATCATGGAAGCCAGAATGTGTTTTGAGTTTTAACATGGATTGGCGGATATTAGTAAATTTTATCCCTCGCTTCTGGCTCGGGATAAAATACTATTCTCTGATGTTCTCGTGGCAAGTAGAATTTTGATTGGCTAAAAAGGTACTTTTAAAACTTCAGGGAAGCCGTGCGGTGACAGAAAATCAATAATCGCTCTCACCTATGTGCTGTCCATTTACATTGTGCACAGCAGACGACACACATTTCACAAGATGACAGAAAATCAATAATCGCTCTCTGTGATCTTTGTCCAAAGATACACGTATTTATGTTTTTCCTATAATAAGGACATACTTATTAATGTTGGAACATTCAGATAAAAATGTTATCAGTCTCTAGATGTTATATATCCCGTTTTAAAGGGATATATAACATCTCGAGACTAATAACGTATAATATCCGCCAATCCATGTTAAAACTCCCAACACATTCTGGCTTCCATGATTTATTTCTTAATTATTCAACATGGATTATATCCTCTCCTGCCGCTGTAGCGCTGCTTTACCATGTTATGCAGTTGACTTGGTTCCTTTGACATTCTAATTACTGAGAATAATTTCCTCTCATGATTTAAAAAATAAAAAGATCAACATTCGGTTATAAAAAGATTTAAAAAAAGCAATTTACAGAGCTCAGCATTGACGAGTTTCTGCGGTTGCTAGGGATAATATTTGGTTACTAGGGACATTGTAAGGTTTAAGGAATTCTTATAATATATACTGGTTAGTAAATGATAAGATGTCTCTAGATCTGCTAAGGTGCTGTTGTAGAATTTTTTTTCTTGATTAAATAAAAGGTCCATGAGATCTACAGGAAAATACTGTGCATAGGGAAACCTGTTGCTATGGACGGGGCATAACTATGAATAAAAATATCAAAATGTATTTTTGAAATATGAAATGACATTTGTAGTGTGTATAGCTTGACAAAAATGTACCGCTTAATCAAATATCAAGTCAAAAGATCGTAGATGTCAAAATTCAACCATTAATTGCAATAATATAGGCTAATTTAATGTTTACAAAACCGTTGCTAGGGTGACAAAACTACACAAAAATACTATATGCTACCA
>NZ_CAHJWD020000157.1 GCF_903642095.1 Bathymodiolus brooksi thiotrophic gill symbiont
TTGGAAATCGTTAGCTGGATAGATAAATTGTCAAAGTAACCCACCCACCCACTACCTTTTAATCTTTTAAATGGATACTGCTGTTTTTCTTTTATATAATTTCAGGTTTTCAGGTCATCATTTCGAACTTTTGTTGATGGATATATCTGGACAACAGGATTGGAGTCCCGACCCGTCATCGTGAGGATGTGTCTAACTTACTGAAGATTGCGTTCAAGGTTGGAATTAGTGATGTATTTCCGTTTGGGTACATTTATACATAGATTGTCATCTACACATTGGAGTTCGTGAGGTGTTAATGAACATTTACTAGGCATGAAGCACTGCCCGTTTGGATTCGTCGGTGAAGGCGTTTTTCGCTGCTCATGATTTAACATTGTTGTAAAGTTGAAACCGTCTTAGCTACTCTTCATGTACTTTGATATACAATGTAGTACTAACGTTGAATTGTCGGTGTTACAACAAAACCAGTTGACATTATCAGTTGAGTTGATAGTTGGTTGATATAAAGTTGAAACGTTGAATGGCTTGTGAACCCACAGCCAATACAAGTTGACAGTTGATATTTTTGGTTGCCATAATCTGCGGTAGCCATTCGCGCCGTTGTGTTAATTGTCATCACCTGTGTACCTACGGTGATATTTTTGTATTTTCTGTTCTTCTTTTGGTATACAGCTATCCATCCACTGGATGATCACTAGCTGTTGCGCATGCGTGGGAATAAGAAATAATAATAAATTCAGTCAGTTTATAACATATTTACAAGTGGTGCCAACAGAAACAAATTTTGTGGTTAAAACTATTTACAATTTCATTTTTATTTAAATTTGTGATTGTAGATGGCTGAGAACAGTTGGTGTTAGCTGTTCTCTAAACGTGTTGACTGTTGGGCATAGAACTATAGTTTGAGGTAGTAAATTCCAGTGAATGATTGTGTTCGGAAAGAATGAGTACTTGTACGGATCTTTGAATGCATGAAGATGTCTGTATGTAAATGGATGAAATTGTCTGATTCTTGGGTCTGTAGGTATTAATATTGTTGTAGGAACTGCAACTATATGGTGAACAATCTTGTAGAACATGATAAGTTTTGTTTTGAGTCGACGTTGTTGTAATGAAGGCCAGGTGAGGGTTTGTAGCATGTCTGTGACGCTGCTAGTATTATGGTATCTGTTGCAGGCATACCTAGCTGCCCGTCGTTGGACCATCTCAATTTTATTGCAATGTTCTGCAGTGTGAGGGTTCCAAACTGAGCATGCATACTCTAGTTTTGGACGGACAAGAGATAGGTATGCCTGCGACTTTATATTTGTGTTGGAGGTTTTAAGGTTTCTTTTCAAGAATCCAAGACTTTTATTTGCATTGGCTACTATGTTGTTAGCATGCTGTGTCCATTTCAAGTCGGATTGAAGAGTGATTCCAAGATATTTTGCTGAAGAAACTGATTCCAAAGTATGATTGTGTAGCAAGTAGTTATGTTTTACAGGATTTTTCTTGTTTGTTATTGTAAGGACTGAGCATTTGTCTGGGTGGAAAGCCATCAGCCAGTCACTTTCCCATCGTGCGGCAGCATCAAGGTCTTCTTGGAGACTATCACAATCTTTTTGGGATTTGATAGTTTTGTAGATGATGCTGTCGTCGGCGAACAGTCTGAGTTGGCTGGATTTCATATATTCTGATAAGTCATTAATATATACCAGAAAAAGAACAGGACCCAGAACTGTTCCCTGAGGGACACCAGAAGTGACCGGAGCAATATCTGATGACTCTCCATCCAGAACCACTGTTTGTGTACGGTTTGATAAAAAGGCAGAGATCCAGGTTAATGTTTGATTCTTGATTCCATAAAATTTGAGTTTGTATAGAAGTCGTTGATGTGGAACTTTGTCAAAGGCTTTGGCAAAGTCCATGATAATGAGATCAGTTTGAATATTTTTATCTGAATTTGCAGCAAGTTCTTGAACAAAGGACAGTAGTTGGGTTTCACAGGATCTAGAATGTCTGAAGCCATGTTGAAGATCATATAATAAACTGTTGCTTTCCAGATGGTTAAGTACGTGTTTTGTAATGACATGTTCCATAATTTTACAGCTGATACAAGTGAGAGAGATTGGTCTGTAGTTTGCTGCATTGTATTTTTCACCTTTTTTGTATGCTGGTGCAACATTTGCATGTTTCCAGTCAGTTGGTATGCAGCCAGTCTGAAGTGATTTTTGAAAAATGATGGTTAAGATTGGAGCTGTAAAATTTTGAAGATCTTTTAGTATTCTGCCGCTGATGTTGTCTGGGCCACTGGCTTTATGCGGGTTGATGTTGTCAAGTAGTTTTCGGATGCCAGGTGTTGTGATGGTAAGTGGTGGTATATCTGGATGTGGACTCACACCCTTGTTAGGAATGTTATCTATTGATTCAGTGGTAAATACAGATTTAAATTGTTCGTTTAAGATGTTTGCCTTTTGTTTAGTGTCAGCAACTAGTTGTCCCTCTTTTTTCAAGGGAGCAACTCCACTGTTGTCAGTTCTGAGTGACTTTATGAAGGAGAAGAGTTTTTTTGGTTTCGATTGATTATTAAAACTTTGATCTGGATCATTTGTTGGAAGGTCTAGGATTAATTTTTCGATATAGGTGTTGTAAGCATGTCTTTGTTCTTTCTGGACCTGATGTTTCAGCTGTTTATATTTCTCTTTATATTTTTTGTCCTTTTTCATTTTGAAGTATAATTTGTTCTTTTTATTAATCATCTTTCTTAGTTTATTATGGATCCAGGGTAGTCGATGTTTGTATGTTAGCATTTTATGTGGGATGTTTTTATTAATTGATTTTGTAAGATTGTTCTTAAATAAGTTCCACATTTCATTTACAGTACTTTTTGCATCATTGTTTATGTTTATTATCTTTTTAAGTGTGTCTTCTAAATCAGATTTGATGTTATCCCAGTTTGCTTTGTCATACCTAAGAATTTTTCTGGGTTGTTGACGTACTTTACGCAGCCATATGTCTGCTTCTATGTAAACAACATCATGGTCACTAAGCCCAAGAGGTGGTAATGTATGAACTTTATTGATGATAGATGGATTGGTTACTAGGATGAGATCAAGAGTTCGCTCTTTTCTAGTTGGAACATTTACTAATTGATGGAGATTGTATTCATCGATGATATCTAAGAGTTTGATGTTAAGTTCTGTTTCTGGTTTACCTGGTATAACTTGTGGTATAGACCAGTCGATGTGACCCAGATTAAAGTCTCCTCCTAAAATAATATTGGTATTGGATGCATGATTTATTCTACTGAGGGATAATTCAAGCTGTTGTAGAGATGTTCCCTTATCAGATGGTGGTCTATAGTATGCACCTATCAGTAAGTTCTTACTTCCAGACATGTTTATTTGAGACCAAACTATTTCGCAATCAGTTTTGAGTTCGCTTACTTCAGTACTAATAAATTCTTTTTTGATGGCAATAAGCACTCCTCCATAACTTTGGTTGTTTTTATTTGGTTTTCTGTCTGACCTGTAGACATTGAATAATTCTGATGGAAAGAACTCGTATGATGATGTATCTTTATCTAACCATGTCTCTGTTCCTAAGATTATATCAGGTTTAGCAGAGTCAATAATTTGGTTAAGGTCTTCTTTCTTATTTTTTATTGATTGAAAATTAATGTTCAAGATTCTAATTGGTTTACGATTTTTATTTGGAGTTTTCTTTGGTGGTTTAGAATTTAGTTTAACCTTAGTCATAGGCGATGAAGATGCCTGTGGAGCTCCTAAGCTATTATTAAGAGATGTATCATTCATCAAGCTCCAGTTATTTGTGGTATTAAATGATATGTCGGTTTGATTATTAAATAAGCTGGTGGAAAAGTTTGGCATTCCACAGTTGGTACATTCCCAGTTTATGTTACTGGCATTCATACATTCATAGTTGTGAGATGTCATACCCTGACAGTGTATGTGGTACCAAGTATCACAACTGTCACAGCAAAGTGCTTTTTGCTTCCATGTTACTGCCCTCTGGCAAGTGCCACATGGCCATCGTGTGATTTTGTTTCTCTTTTGTTTGTTCGTAGTTGTTGAATTAATTCTTTCTATGCTTGTTGGTGGTAATAAGCTTTTACTTGGTGCATGTACATCATTGTTATTGTTAATGGTTTTCCCCAAGTTATTCAGTTTGTCAAATGGATTTGGTGACACAAACGAATAATTATTAAAAATTGACGTAGAAATGTTGGGCATTCCACATTGTATGCACTCCCAGCTGATGTTACTAGCATTCATACATTCATAGATATGAGGGTGTACATTTTGACAGTCTATGTGATACCAGGTGTTACAGCTATCACAACATATAGCTTTATTTTTTGTTGTTACTGCTTTTTGGCATGTACCACATGGCCATTTAGGAGTTCTAGGGCCAGGATTTGTTTCAGTGTCTGAAGAGTTTGCAATAAGTAATAGGCACAGATATAATTGTACCTTTCTATTAGGACTATATTTGAGGTATTTGGTAACTCTTAGGCTGTTATACAGGTTACAGTTTTTATTTGGATGGTGTAGGGCCTTGGAAATGGCAACAAAAGGAAAACGTTCTGTTGGACATCTGAGCAGTATGTTTTCAGTAGACAAAGTGCTACTTGGTGAGTGTAGTATGTTAAATACAGAGCTTGTTATTGCCAAAATACAAAAACAAATTTTCCACATACCTGATTTTTTTTTTCTTTCTCTTTAAAGGGATATTGTCTACCAGCTG
>NZ_CAHJWD020000158.1 GCF_903642095.1 Bathymodiolus brooksi thiotrophic gill symbiont
CAAAGACAGATAATATCATGGCCAAATGAAAAAGTCCAACAAGACAAACAATGGTCAACAAAACACTACACAGAAAACTATACAGCGAACAACACGAACTAAACTTAAAATGTTGGTGAACTCATGTACTTCGGAACTGTTTGTAGTAATCTTAAACAAATGAATTAACCCTGCTCCCTTTTGAAAAGAGGTAGGAAGTTTCTAGTCTGACGGAAAATTATTGCTTTTATCACAACTTGTACAATAATACCCTCAGCAAAGCTATTGTAAATGCGGCCTCTAATATCATTTACTTCAACTTCAACTTCAATCAGGTTACTTAGTAACATCCGCAAGCAGACATCTCACTAAGGACTATATTTACACGCGCGCACAGCAGAGCCTCAAAGTTTAAAAGAAACAACATATTTACACTGTACAAGTATATGGAAGTTTAGAATATTCCCTTGACTGCCACCTTGAATGCGTCCAAGTCCGGGACGGCTATCACAGGCGGTGGTAGTTGGTTCCACAGGATGATCGTTCGTGGAAAGAATGAATATTTATATATATTTATGTTTGTCCTTATTGTCTGTAATTTCCAAGCATGGCTGTGGCGAGTTGATGTTATTTCTGCCATAGTGGGGTGATGGTAAACCGGCACAGCGATGAGGTGGTGGACTACCTTGTGCATGAGTGTTACATCTGATCTTTTTCGCCTCTGTTCTAATTTTCCCCAATTTAGATCTTTTACCATTTTCGTTGTGCTGTCAGGTTTTTTGTAGTCATGCGGCTTGTTCAGGACAAATCTTGCTGCGTTCTTTTGGACAGATTCTAATTTGTTGATGTTGCTCGTTGTATGAGGGTTCCAAATCGTTGAGCAGTATTCTAATTTTGGTCTTACAAGGCTGGTATATGCTCTATCTTTTACACTAGATGGACAGTGTTTAAGATTTCTTTTAAGGAAACCAAGTACTTTTGATGCCTTCTTGCAGGTTTGGTCGATGTGCAAGTTGTACTTGAGGTTGTTACTGAGTTCTACTCCAAGGTATGGTTGATGGTCAACTTTTTGTAGAGTCTCTCCTTTCATTTTATAAGGGAAATCGGTCTTTGATCTTTTGTTTGTCGTTTGCATTATTGCACATTTGGAAACATTAAATTCCATTTGCCATGTGTCTGACCAGCCTACGAGTGTGTCCAGGTCTTCTTGCATTAGTTGATGATCTTTTTCTGTGTGTATAGGTCTATATATTACACAGTCGTCTGCAAATACTCTGGCGGTGGAATGGAGATTGTCTGCGATGTCATTGATGAACACCAGGAATAATGTAGGGCCGAGTACTGTTCCCTGGGGAACTCCTGATGTTACATGGGAACACATGGAAGCCTCCCCGTCTACGACTACTCTTTGGATCCTTTTACTGAGGAATGCATCAATCCATATTCTGGTGGGCGCTAATAGAGGCAGATGATACAGGCCGCTAAAAGGGGCCGATGATACAGGCCGCTGTACTTTAATAAGTTGACCCATTTTTTTCCGCATTCGTACTCGGGTGACGGCCTTGGTGCTACACACCTCGTACGAATGCGGAAAAAGAAACCCGTTATATCCAATACGGGCCGCTTCTTTTGTTTCAATAGTACTGTATCTAACTTGTACAATAATAGTGTTGTTGAAAAAATATATGGTATGGCATATATTTTTACACTTTTAATGTTTAGAAAGCCAAATAAGACAACAATTAACAAAAATAAAACGACAAATTTTTATCGGTCAACGTCCTTTCGATTCTCGTTTATATTTAGATATTTCAAGGTCTTTCAAGTGTCCCAAATGTTCACCTGTGGTCTGTCTGATTTGTTATTACTTGCGGTCGGTTCGTTAGTTGTTTTTGTATTGCGAGAATACATTTTAAAAGTTCACATACTCGTCAGTTCTGAACATAAATTATGCCAGATCTGAAATACTTGTATCGTGTCTTGTATATTGCTTTTTTAAACAAATTGTTGATATATTTTTTAACAAAGCTTACTATCAAGAGTCAAATATACTAATTATAGAGTATAGTAGTGTGGTCACCGTAGCCGAGTGGTTAGATGGAAGTTTTGAAAGTCAAAATAGACTTTGAAAAGCCCAGCAGTGGTTCGAGACACGAAAGTCCAAAATTAAGTAAAACA
>NZ_CAHJWD020000159.1 GCF_903642095.1 Bathymodiolus brooksi thiotrophic gill symbiont
TTTTTAGTTTGGTAACAAGATTTCTTTGTTTTCTGTATGCTTCCCAGGTTTTATTTGTTTTGTATTTCTCAAATTTCGATCGTAGCATTTGTTTTTTGTATATGGCTTTTCTCAGCTCTCTGTTCATATACGGTACTGAGTTTTTTCGAGGGTATCTATATTTTATGGGTGCATGATGATCAATGACCTGCGAGACTTTAGTTTCAAAATCATTATACATAGTGTTTATATCATCTACACACTCACTAGAATCATGTAGATAAACAGTATTATCTAGATCACTAATATATTTATTAACATCAAAATCTTTAAAACTTCTATATTGTATCTTGCTGTTTACACAATTTGGTGTATTACCTTTAATAAATGTCGATATCATATGATGACAATCACTGACTCCAGTATTAAAATTAAGTGTCTTAAAACAAAGATTGTTTTTATTAGTAAGTATAACATCTACTAATGATGGTTCATATCCTTTCATAAAACATGTAGGATTTTTAACAATATTTCTTAAATCAAAAATATCACATAAATCATCAAGTACCTGCGATTTATCAGGAGTCAAAATATCATAGTTAAGATCACCAATAACCATGTAATTTTCTATAAATTTAGAACCTTTATCTAATAAAATGTTCATATGGTTAGTGAAAATATCATTAGCCATTGATGGAGGTCTATAAATAGCATATATTAACCATTTGGTTTTATCAAGAGTAACTTCATACACAATATTTTCAAGAGTCTTACATTCAATGTCAAAACGTCTCCGTGCTGGTATGTCGGCACGCATGAAAGTAGCTATGCCCCCTCCGTGGTCAGTACGGTCTCTCCGCTGAAGTTTGTAGCCATCAACCTCAAATATGGAATCTTTAAAAGATGAATCTAATTTAGTTTCTGATATTATGAGACAGTCAACAACTTTATCTAATAAAATATCTTTGATTTCATCATATTTGTATCTCAGACTGTTTATATTCAGGTGACAAATTAGAAAGTTTTTCGTATGTTTCTTTCTGGCATCTATTAGTTCGGTGAAAATGTTAATATTTGAACCTTCTGAAGATAACGACAGAGAGCTTATATCTGCATTTTGTAACGAATTGTCAAAAAATGAATCAGTGAATTTGAAGGAGTTGCATTCACCGCATAGCCATGGCTCATCAGAATTACTCAACGATATATACTCGGTTGGTGAAACCTTAGCACATTTGATGTGGCTCCAGTAGTTGCAGGCCTCGCACAATACAGCACGATGATTTTTCGCAACTGGCTTATAGCAATAGCCGCATGGATGTTTGGGTGGTCCAGGATTTACCGAAATGTCACCACTGAGTATCAAGATAAGTAAAAGTCTATGGTGTCTTTGTTTAAACTCAACAGGGATTGAGAGTGG
>NZ_CAHJWD020000160.1 GCF_903642095.1 Bathymodiolus brooksi thiotrophic gill symbiont
ATCTAATCTTGTTATTAATTATTTTGAGTAATGATACCTATTCATTGACTAGCTTTCGCCCTCATTTACATACTTTACCTAGAGCACATACTGCCAAACTAACAACATCAAAAATTACATTACTAGTTACCAAATAATACCCACAACAGGATATCGCCAATGCTTTGACAAATCCACATGGCTCTGCTTCACTGGATTGTGGCAAATGAAGGCGATAATTATGTATTTTATACCTCAAAACAAGGGTAAAAAAATGTGCTCCCCCAAGTCATCATTTAAATAAAGACACTAATAAGAATGAATGCTTGATTAACATCATTATTTTTTATAAATGGTATAACTTATCCACTTCCCTTAGAGGCATCCCTTATATTCAAATTCAGGCTCAGATTCAGATTCAAATTCAAGGTTGGATTCAACATCATCTTGCCAGCCTCGTTCACGATAATAATCATCGTTTACAGAAAAAAGTCGAGCTCTTTCTATACCTTTCTCTTTATATCTTTGAAGCACATGGTTTAGGAGTGATGACCCTCCTCCTTTAGGTTCTGTCGTTTGACCTACTATTAACCCTTTAGGGCGTGCTACAAGTATATCAATATCAGGTTTTTCCACTTCTATACTGTCTGCATAAGACATGGCTTCGATTTTGCCTTTGTAAGTAGCGACATGGATTTCTTTTGACAGTGAACCTTTTGAGAAGTCTCGATCAACATACTCCACCATATTTTTTGAAAAAGTTGAGGACAATCTGGACTGAAGTTGAACTGGTTTTACCTCTTCCGTCCATTCAAGTAGAGTAGGTCTGACTTCCTTTTCATATAAGGCCATATCTTCTTTTGAGCCTAAATTATAAGTTTTAAATTGAAAATCATTTTGCGTGTCAAATACTTTAACTAAGTTACCTGTATTGGGATCTATTTCAAAGGCATAAGGACGGAAATTACCCGCTTCAGGATTATAACTCTGAAGGTCAAGAAACATATAGATATCAGCATAAAGCGAGCCGTTATAAAATATAGCTACCAATAACCAAGTTTTTAAAAAACCAAAAAAAATATTTTTAAATTTCATTTGCACATCTCCAAAATTTCCTAACACGATTTTAAGGGTATAAAAAATCATAAACCCCCTAAGCCACACTGAGTGAATACAGTAACCTCATTTAAATAAAAACACCATAAAAATGAATGTTTAAATTGATACCATTACTTAGTCCAACCTGAATAACCAAAAAATTCATTGATTTAATAATAAAAACCATCATTATAAAGCCCCCAATGGATGAATATCGGGAGGGTATAAAATTAAATCAAGCAAAGGCAAGGGCTTCTTAAATTGGGTTATAAAAAATTTTAGAAAGTTGTTAGCGGTTTGGGGTGATGTAATGCCCCCCTTTTTTTAAATCTATTTTTTTTAAAATTTTTGGTATTTCTTTATTTATTACC
>NZ_CAHJWD020000161.1 GCF_903642095.1 Bathymodiolus brooksi thiotrophic gill symbiont
TTGGAGTTACCTCCCTTTAAAAATAATAATTTGTGATTGCATTGCAATCTATTAAATTGGAGTTATCTCCCTTTTTTATTTGTTCGTGATTGCATTTCAATCTATTAAATTGGAGTTATCTCCCTTTTTTATTTTGCGCGATTGCATTGCAATCTATTAAATTGGGATTATCTCCCATTTTTTATTTTTTTTGTGATTGCATTGCAGTCTATTAAATTGGAGTTATCTCCCTTTTTTATTTGTTCGTGATTGCATTGCAATCTATTAAATTGGAGTTGCCTCCCTTTTTTTATTTTGCGCGATTGCATTGCAATCTATTAAATTGGGATTACCTCCCTTTTTTATTTTTTTTGTGATTGCATTGCAATCTATTAAATTGGAGTTATCTCCCTTTTATATTTGTTCGTGATTGCATTGCAATCTATTAAATTGGAGTTGCCTCCCTTTTTTTATTTTGCGTGATTGCATTGCAATCTATTAAATTGGAGTTACCTCCCTTTAAAAATAATAATTTGTGATTGCATTGCAATCTATTAAATTGGAGTTATCTCCCTTTTTTTATTTTGCGCAATTGCATAGCAATCTATTAAATTGGGATTACCTCCCTTTTTTAATTTTTTTTGGTGATTGCATTGCAGTCTATTAAATTGGAGTTATCTCTCTTTTTTATTTGTTCGTGATTGCATTGCAATCTATTAAATTGGAGTTGCCTCCCTTTTTTTATTTTGCGCGATTGCATTGCAATCTATTAAATTGGGATTACCTCCCTTTTTTATTTTTTTTGTGATTGCATTGCAATCTATTAAATTGGAGTTATATCCCTTTTATATTTGTTCGTGATTGTATTGCAATCTATTAAATTGGAGCTGCCTCCCTTTTTTATTTTGCGTGATTGCATTGCAATCTATTAAATTGGAGTTACCTCCCTTTAAAAATAATAATTTGTGATTGCATTGCAATCTATTAAATTGGAGTTATCTCCCTTTTTTATTTGTTCGTGATTGCAATTCAATCTATTAAATTGGAGTTATCTCCCTTTTTTATTTTGCGCGATTGCATTGCAATCTATTAAATTGGGATTACCTCCCTTTTTTAATTTTTTTTGTGATTGCATTGCAGTCTATTAAATTGGAGTTATCTCCCTTTTTTATTTGTTCGTGATTGCATTGCAATCTATTAAATTGGAGTTGCCTCCCTTTTTTTATTTTGCGCGATTGCA
>NZ_CAHJWD020000162.1 GCF_903642095.1 Bathymodiolus brooksi thiotrophic gill symbiont
TTTTAGCAGGTTTTTTTATATGTATTCTTCCTACTGAAATTCGTTTTTTAGCTGCTTCATATGATATATTTTTTAGTTTTGCAAGATATTCAGTAGCTTCTCTTACACCTGGAAAAGTAATATTATTAATTTTCGTTTCTTTTTTATTTGATCCTCCACTTGTTCCACCTAAGGAAATGTTATACCCATCAGGAATAGGCGTATTTAATTTTTTTATCCATAATCGTTCTTTGGCTTCAAGGTCTTTCTTTGTGCAACCAGAATCAATTTTTTCTATTTTAAAGCTTTCTTCATCGTATTGCCTTATTGCTTCATGCAATGATAGTTTATTCTTTATTTTATTTGATGCTGACTGCTCAACATGATATTTCCAACGGCGTTTTAATGATTGAATTGTGAGACCAATATATATTTTTTCATTATATTTGTTTGTTACAAGATAAATTATCCCATCGGCATACCCAGGATTCGGTATTCTTTCAAAGGCTTCTTCTGTGCTTAGTCCTTTTTTTACCCAACGGGATATTGTTTTCCTATTTGCAGGAGGATTTAAACACCTTATAGCCTCATTAAGATTTGGATAAAATTTTCCATATATCTTTATTTCAATTGTTTTTCTTTGGTTTCTTATATAGCCTTTTTTAAATATTTTTTCTTCCGAAAGTCCAGCCTTTCGGCGCTTCAATGCTCTGTAATAATTGACTCCTTTATTTTTACATATTTCTTTAAAAGATATTTTTTCACTCATAGCAATCAATTACTTATATTTTATTTTTTAGCCTAACGCTTGAAATTCAGCCAACGCATTAGCAGTCGGTTGTAATGATTTGTTAGGTTTCAAATTCCACCTTTTCTGTTGTAGCTGCGCTTTTCCTTTTAATTACCACTGTCTTTGCTAATTTATCGTGCCAACCTTGTTTTCTTTTATCAAACGCTATCCAAAAAATACCAATTCCTAATAATAATATGGCTGGAATATACGCAAAATATCTACCTATGCTTTGTCCAACACTTAGTTTTGCCCCATCAGTTTCATTAACTATTTTTATTTTTAAAGCCATTTTTCCAGGAGTAGCAGATTTATAAAGCCAAAATAATATGGTTGCAAAAAATGGTAATACATAGTTGATTAAAAAATCAGCTGGACCTAAAAGCATTTCTTCATTTTCCCATACTAAATTTCCATATATCATCATTGTTAATGGCAGGGTAATCATTACGATTAACAATCCATCAATTAGACTTGCTCCAGTTCTAATCCAAAATCCTGCATATTCGTATTTTTCGTTATCCATATTTTTTCCTTTTTAAGTTAAACCTAGCTATTGCCATAAGGAAACATTTCCTTATATTGCAATATTAAAAATAAACTCTGTAAAAATAGCCAAATTTTATCTATTTTTAAACTAAAGTTTATGTTTTTACCTAATATGCGATATTCAGACAAAAAACCAAGTTAAGTGTAGTTTAAATTTAATTTCGAAAAAAATTATAACAGGAAAGCAAGGGAATTGTTTAAATAAATGCGTGGAACGGTTCTTATTTATACTGTGTGGATAAGGGTGTGCTTACTCTTTGGGGGCGAGTTTCCCGTTTTCAATAATAAAAATCTTTAAAGCGTTGTGCAATGGGTGAGAGTTGTCTCCTGTGGTGTGTTTTTTTTGGCTAAGTCTTTAAAATCCTCATTGTAAAAAAATATTTTTCATTCTCATTTTTGGAAACTATATTCTCACAAAGACTTCTGAATGGCATGTTAAAATTCATCATATTAAAAAATTAAGAACACTAAAAATAAGTGCGAAATTTGGTTGATTTATATTGAAAGGCCTTTGTATAAACAATCATCAAGAATCTACTTCTTATCTACTTGGTAGTTTTTCCAGCGGCACTCGGCAATCTTTTAGGCGGGTAAATCCAGCCTTAGTCTTGTTAGAGCAAAGTTTAAAGAAATCGTTAATTGGGTAAAAATTGAATTCTACTTTATATCAAGGTCTCATTGAAATAGAGGTGAGAAATGAAAAAACATATTTTATTTATGATATTTTTTTGGGTGAGCAATACGGTATATGCCACACAAAACTTAGACTTGGATTTTGTTTATTGTCATTCTAGTTGCAAGCAAGATGATACATTTTCTATAGCCAGCACTGACAATGAACATATTTTTCCCTATGCAAGTTTAAGGCTAAAGTTTGATCATATACTGACGACAGATGAAAAAGCTGCTTTTATTAATAACTTTAGAATTTTAAAGAGCGATGCAGAGCAACTTAAGCATCTACATGAAAATATTTCTAGTCTTTCAGCTGAGGGTGTGCACAGTTCATTTAATTGGATAAATGACAATAAAACACTTATCTATACAGCATCTGCATTGCCAGCTGGTAATAGTTACACTATTTCATATCCAAATAATTGGTTAGAAAATAACAATATTTCGTCTTTTGATACCCTGTCTTTGACGGGCGATGGTATACAAATCTATGAGTTTTCTTGCCCAGATGAAGCGTGTTATAAAAAGTTAACGAATGCTGTATCTGGCATAAATCAAAATGTTGAAGAGCCTGTTGATCAGTCTTATTCATCTGTGGTTTTTAAGGATGTTTATGCCAATAAAACTTATCAAGATACAAAAATCAGAATAAGAGGGCACACAGCCACTTGGACTGATAAGAAAAGCTACACCGTTAAATTTGATTCGGACAATCTTTTTGAAGGTTTTCAGGATAGTGGTGGCGACTATCAGGGTCCTAGAAAGAAATTAGTTTTTATTGCACACAAAGTATTTTCTTCAAGTAATTTATCAGCCAATAAATTAATGAATGATGTTGAGCGTAAACTGGAACAACAGGTTTTTGGTGCGGCATTAGCAGCGGATTCTTACTTTGCTCTTGTCATATTTAATGGACGATTTTGGGGGGCTTATAATGTTTCTGAACATATTGGCTTAGGAAAAGGAGGGTGGGGCACGACAAAAGCACGCACAAAGGTGTTGGGTTTTGATAAAAAAGGCAAAGGTATGTTGCACAAAGCGACATTTGGTGGCGTTACCTTAGGTAGTTATCTTATTGAGCCGAAAGCTGAGCATGAATATGAATTTTCTACACGAGGAAATGGCGTGCAAACAGACTGGAACGAAACCATTCCTTTTCGTGCTTATTCCAAAGATTGGGATTTTGATTTTAAAGTTAAAGTTAAAAAACCAAAGATGCAGTTAAAACCTGACCTTAGTGAGTCTTCCTTTCCTTCGTTTGTATTGTCGGGAGATGGTAGTGGATCGATTAATATTCACGATACCACAACACAAGTGGCTGTTAGCTTTAAACAGCCTGTTGTTGATAACAAAAAGATTAAGGCAGAGTTTAAGTCTATTTTTGATTTTCAAAATTATTACCATTATATTCAAAATAATCGTGATTATTCATCAGTGGAAGAGTGGTTTAATGTGGACAGTAGTTTGATTTCTATGTTCGTGATTAGATTATCTGGCTCTAACGATCATGGGTTACAAAATCGTTATATGTTTTCAAAAGAAAAAGATCTTGGGGCGTTTTCAGGTGCAACGAAGTCGCCAAATGGAAATCATTATTTTGATATTTTATGGGATGGTGATTTGGCATTTAACAGGTCTTGTGTCCCTGATTTTATTCAGGATGCCTGTACTCGCCGATCTCCCCTACATTGGAAGATTATTGCACAATCACAAGAGGGTCGACAGCGTTACATTAATTTGTTTGAACAAGAGACAAAGGCAGGTGGTGTTTTAACACCGGAATTTTATCAACAACAAATTCAGAATCATTTGAATATGTTGGGTAATGCCATTCAATTAGAAGAATTGCGCTGGGATAGAGCGTTAGATTATCCCAAGTTGCAAAATTATACTGATGATCGTTTTAGTGATAAGGAATTTTTACAAAATAAAATACTTAGCCTAAGGCTTGATAGCTATATCTATCCGGGCATTGTCAGCAATCTTTTAAAGAATAATAACGCCCAAGAAGGTTTAAAGCATTGGGATATTATTCAAAATGGCGGTGAAGGCTTTGGCTCTGGTTTTTACAATAATAGCGTCAACAAAGGTTTTAACACTTCGTATGAATGGAGCATTAAAGAACAAACCATTGATGTAAGCAAATTTGGCACATTATTAGATGAGACTGATAAAGTATTGGTTGGCGCTGAATTTAGAGATGTATATTGTGGCAATGACTACCTGTTTTTAGAAGTTGAGTTAAAAGATGAAGAGCGCAATATTATTAAGCGATTTTCCACTGGAAAACGCCCCACAAAGGCACCAAAACTTTGCACTTGGGGCAATAAATCAACAGAAAAAATCTCTGAAATTATTGACATTCCAGCTGGGAAATCTGTGCGTTACATTACTTATAGAGATGGTGGCAAAGATCGTGAGTGGTGGTCCGGTAGATATGGCGTTGTTATTAGTAACGCTAAAGTTGTCATTGTCGGCAATCTTTTAAAGAATAATAACGCCCAAGAAGGCTTAAAGCATTGGGATATTATTCAAAATGACGGCGAAGGCTTTGGCTCTGGTTTTTACAATAATAGTGTCAACAAAGGTTTTAACACTTCGTATGGATGGAACATTAAAGAACAAACCATTGATGTAAGCAAATTTGGCGCATTATTAGATGAGACTGATAAAGTATTGGTTGGCGCTG
>NZ_CAHJWD020000163.1 GCF_903642095.1 Bathymodiolus brooksi thiotrophic gill symbiont
ATGACAGAACATTTATGATGCATGCAGCAAACATTTCTGGAATAATGCTATTTTTCATATAGAATCTATTTGCCACCTAGCATATATGCATAAAGATAATTTTTAGTCGAAGAGTGCATTGTATTCCCAGTCTGCAGGGTGACGTCGAACCAACGTCGGTAAAAGGTCGTAATGGTCGGCTGTAGGTCGGCGTCGGCTTGACGACGTTGAACCAACGTAGGATTAGTGTAGGCAAAGCGACAGTCGAGTTTCCGTTCTTCAGCCGACGTTGGGCTAGATATGGCATAACGACGGTCGGGTTCTCGGTTCCTCGCCAACGTCGAGTTAGATTTGACAGACCAACGGTTGGGTTCTCGTCTTTTCACCAACGTTGGGTTAACTTTGACAAAACGACGGTCGGCATTAGGTTATTTGCCGACGCTTGGTTTGAATATTTGACGTATGATTGTTTATATCTTAATTCTAGATTTAAAACCCGTATTTAAAACACACACACACAAAACAATGATTGTAAATGCACGGCCGTAGGCCGGGTCTGAATAAAGTGAGGCAAAAGGGGTGAATTTAGACAAATTTTGAAGAAAAAAAAAGATTTTATTTGCTTTCAAAAGGTTACACTTGCCGTTTCAAAAGTGAGGCATTTGCCTCATTTGCCTCCATTGCGTTACGGCCATGAAATGAAATCTAGTACGTGGGGATTTCATTTATCATCATTAACAACATCGATACTGATTCCTGTGGTTTTCCCGCGCGACCAATTAAACCGCATACGCCATTTTCATTTTGAGACTCGCGGCTAGCAGAAACTCGTGTAAGTTATCTCTTAATTTTATTTATGCTTTAAGTCATACGTGTAACTGATTTATATGGAATTTTGTTAGCAACGATTTATTAAGACTACTTTTTTTTTAAACAAAAGGCTGAGTAAGATTTTTATATAACCAAAATGGCTTTTGATTTATTTAGCTTGTGGTGATCCAGCTATTTTAAATATAGGAGTGATGATAGATCCTGCAAGTAGTGACTGAAAAAAATGGGTTAATTATAGCCTAATTTTGTCAAAATTTAAGTAATATATTAAGAAAGGCGAAGTTAATTTGCAACACTTCCCCCTTCTGAATAAAACTTTAAATAGAAGTTTAAATCGAGAGTTTTTATAAAACTTTTAGGGATATTTTGAATTTGATACGTTATTTTTCAAATTTGTTTATGAAATTGAAATTATTCAGAGAGCGATTATGCAGTTACAATTTACTAAAATATAAATCTGGTGGGTCACATTCTTCAAAGTTTATTGCTATATAAATGTAACCGTCTCAAAGGTCAAACATGAAATTTAATGCTAGTTTTATTGCGTGTGTGTAATGATCAAGACAGTTTAGCTGATAGAATATATTGTTTAATACTAAGGGAAGAGGTCAGATACATAAAAGGTTGCCATAGCAACCATATTTATGAAGGAATCTCGGGGAATTAATGCAATTTAATATTTAAGAGGTCAATTGGATGCTGTCTAAGCATTTATATTATAGTCAATGTGTATGTCGTGTATATATTTGTATGTGTAACTATGTAAATAAGACACAAACTATGACAGGTGTTTGTGAGCACCTGTGACAACTATAAGACAAATGCAGCACTAAAGTGAAATAGTAGATGCGGTATTACATTACAACTTATTACTTTATCCCAAACCGAACAGATGTTGATCTTGCTTTACACGAAATCCCCAGATGTTGTGTATCAAATATAAAATATACTTGTGGGAATATTTTAAAGTGATTAATGATTACTCATGTAAACGTAATTCGTGGTAAACGGTTTAAAAGTATTGGCCATGTAGTGAGGCTGCACACATAATAGTTATGATATTTTAACTCAAATTTATTTTTATTCTCGTAGATGAATGTCTTATAATTTATAATAAGCGACAAAATACAAATTATTCGTTTTGACCTGTCACTAGTAAGGTCAGTTGCATACAGAGAAAGCGACTTCAAATTATTTGCTTGCAAGGAATAAATCGATGGTAATTTTCGTTCTCAAAAGGCGAAAAGTGATACGATAAGCTGCTTAATGTGAAATAGTTACCTTTATTTCATCATTGTAAAGCTATTTACCAATTTCCAAAACATTTATTTTTTTTGGGTCAAAATCGTAGCTAATGCCTCTTTCAGTTTATTTGAACATTCAATGTCATTGAACATTTTTCCGGAGTACCCAGAGAGAACCACCGACCATGGGCAAGCAACTGGTAAACTTTATT
>NZ_CAHJWD020000164.1 GCF_903642095.1 Bathymodiolus brooksi thiotrophic gill symbiont
TCGGAGTTGGCACTCAGTTGGCTTAAGAAATTAGACATAGAAATTGGCTCTCTTATGATTAAATTATTGCCTATTGCAAAAGCATACGCCCGTGCACCAATTTCAAAATTCTATGTTGGTGCAGTGGCTTTAGGTATGCCTCCTTCTAGTCCAATTTCTGGCCCAGGTAATCTTTATTTGGGGGCGAATATGGAGTTTCCTAATGAGGCACTCAGTCTGTGCGTTCATGGAGAGCAATCAGCAGTCAATCATGCATTAATTCAAGGTGAAACTGGTTTGCAATCACTTGCTATTAACGCTGCCCCTTGCGGTTATTGTCGGCAATTTCTTTATGAAATAACAACAGCAAAAACACTTAATATTTTACTTAAAAAAGACGAAGATCAGAAAAGTTGTGCCTATACAGAAAAACCTTTAAGTTATTATCTTCCAGATGCTTTTAAGCCTCAGAATTTTGATCAAAAAGAAAAAGGATTAATGGAGGCGGAGTTTCATCATTTATCTATAGCAAGTAAAGAGACCCTTGCTCAGGCAGCACTAGGTGGTGCAAATGCGAGTTACGCCCCCTATACGAAAGATTATTGTGGCGTTTCTCTGCTTGGGTCAAATAATCAAATTTATACTGGGCGTTACGCAGAGAATGTTGCTTACAACCCAAGTATGTCCCCAATTGAGTCTGTATTGGCATATATGAATATGAGTTTACCTGCTCAAGTAAATTTGAATATTATCGCCACTTCACTTGTTGAAGTGTCGAACTCTATTAGCCAAAAAGATGTTACAGAGGCGGTCTTGTCTTCAGTAGCACCCTCAATCAATCTTGAATATATTTCGGCTAAATAGTAATATTGCCAAAGGTATAAACTCTATTGGTATTGTCATTTTACTGCTCACTTTTCACCTCATAAAAATACCTTTGGTGTTTTTTGTTAAAAAAAGATTGCCTGAATAGCATAGGTAAGTCGGAAAAAAATATTAATTTTAGTGTAAAATTTGTTTCAGTCGTTTTTTATCTGAATAATATAAGATTTTTGTGTAAATGAATGATTGGTAAAATCGGCGATTTTACCAAGGTTAGATTTAAAAAAAATGCCAAGTGCGTGGTTTTTGATGATTATTCATATTTATGTAAGGATTTCAATGTAAGGCGATACACTTTTCTTATCTGGGGCACACAATGTCTAGTTTATTAAAATATTTGTTAGTTTTGGTGGTTTTAGCGTTACAATCTTGTGGTGGTAGTAGTGGTGGTGGATCATCGTCAAAGGCCTCATCTGGTTTTCTTTCCGCTGCACCAATTGATAACGCAAGTTGTTTTATTTATAAAATCACGACAGAAGGTATAAAAGGTGATGAATTGACCTCTAGTGATAGCGACAAGGGTATTGTTACCTTTAGTAATGTTGGTTATTCTGGTAGGGCTTTAATTCAATGTTCCGCTGGTGGAACATATACTGATGAAGCAACAGGTAGTGAAAAACAATCACCAATATT
>NZ_CAHJWD020000165.1 GCF_903642095.1 Bathymodiolus brooksi thiotrophic gill symbiont
TGCTTTGACGCTTCTACTGCCGTCGTTTTAGAAGACAATTCAGCATCGCTATTCATCACACTAGTCGCATTGGCAACCACAGTATTCGCTGTGAGTAAAGCAGAATCAGTTAATGTCAACTGTGCCTGCCATGGTGCCGAAAGATCTGCCACTCGTTTAGCCTCAATAGCCGCCGCAAGTGCCACTTCTAGTTCAGTAATCTGCGTCTGCAGTGCTTGATGCTGATTGTTAAATGTAGTCACAGTCACACCATCATCCTGATCCCTTTTAATAGCATCAAGCGCTTGTATCGCTAACCTAAATGCCTCATTAGCCTGCTTAGACGCTTCTATTGCCGCCGTTTTAGTAGGAAAATCAACAGTGCTAGCTAAAACACTATTAGCCTCTATTACTGCATTACTCGCAGTGGTTAAAGCAGTATTAGTTAATGCCAACTGTGTCAGCCAAGGTGCCGCCACAAGCGCTGCTTCTAACGCACTTGTCTGCGTCTGCAAGGTTTGAAGCTGATCATTAAACCCAGCAACAACAGTCGCATCAGCCTCATCTCTCTTAACACTATCAAGGGCTCGTATCGCCATATTAAACGCCGCATTAGCCTGCTTTGATGCTTCTACTGCCGTCGTTTTAGAAGACAATTCAGCATCGCTATTCATCACACTAGTCGCATTGGCAACGACAGTATTCGCTGTGATTAAAGCAGAATCAGTTAATGCCAACTGTGCTTGCCATGGTGCCGCAAGATCTGCCACTCGCTTCGCCTCAATAGCCGCTGCAAGTGCCACTTCTAGTTCAGTAATCTGCGTCTGCAGTGATTGATGCTGATTGTTAAATGTCGTCACAATCACACCATCATCCTGATCCCTTTTAACAGCATCAAGCGCTTGTATCTCTAACCTAAACGCCTCATTAGCCT
>NZ_CAHJWD020000166.1 GCF_903642095.1 Bathymodiolus brooksi thiotrophic gill symbiont
AGGACACACTCCTTACACGTAAAAGACAACTTACAGCAGATTCTGATAGCAACAGTTTATTAGGAGTGTTGTTGTTGTTGTTTTATCGACATCTGAGGTGGGGCCGATTTTGGCCCTTATAGCTCCCAGTCCTTTGCAAAAAAAAACCATTGCAAGCACATTTTTAGTCAAATCATACAATTAATTGTTACACACTTAATTACAATTATGATTAATTTGATTTTTATTTGATTAAAAGTTAATTAATTTTAAAGAATTTGGTTTTAATTTACAAAGATTATTAAACCCTCAATGCTTTAATCTTAGTTTCCCCCAAAGAATATGGGCTTGGGTTGATAAAAAGAAAAAAAGTAATTAAGATATAATTAACCGATTGCAGTACATGGAATTTTGATAAATTCCATCACAAAAACGAGTAAATTTCTTTGATCTTTGGTTCATAGACAATAAAAGAACATGGAGTTTGTTTTCATTCATTATCATTCTCACAATGGGGACAGACCACTGTGCAGATTGCTCCAGAAAAGTAAATTCAAGACAACACACACTTACACAATCACCTGATAATCAAATCATTTAATCTAATTAAAAGCGATTTGGGTGTCATAAACCAATTAAAACACCAATAATTACTTGGCTTCACTAAGTTACCTGTACTAATTTGATTTATTCATAAATCTAGAAAGTAATTATCACAAATAAGATAAGTTTAAAAAAAAACAATCAACGCACACTAAAAATAAAAACTAAATAAAGATTCTTGCAATACATATTTTTTTCTGGTAGTCCGTTTTGGTTATGGTCCGTTTTAGTGTAGTCCGTTTTAGTAATGGTCCGTTTTGGTTATGGTCCGTTTTGGTTATGGGATGAAACGTCATGTAGTCGTTGACAGAATTCTCTTTATTGTTCACAACTTTCCACTTCGTCCGTGATTTTTAACAATTTTA
>NZ_CAHJWD020000167.1 GCF_903642095.1 Bathymodiolus brooksi thiotrophic gill symbiont
TATGAAATTCAAAATGGCGGCTACGGCAGGACTTAGTTTAACATTGGACCCTATGGGAAAAATGTTTCAAAACGCTTCTTCTCTGAAACCACTTGGACAATTGAAACCAAACTGCCCAGGAATGATCATTGGAAGGTCCTCTGTTTTTTATGCCGATCGGAAATCCAAGATGGCTGCCACCACAGGTCATAGTATCATAGATGCCAACCATTACGATTTTTCCGTAATTGTTACGAATTTCGGGCCAAAATTACGGTGTTACGGTCAACAGTCTACTTGTTACGGATTTCCGATTATTGCCGGCCCGGAACCGTTCCCCATTTAAATATCATTGTGATCATTTAGACGCTTCATTGTATGTTAAAATCGCGTAATGATAAGCGCTTGAGGGATTTCGATTATTTAATCCTTTAGGGATTCTCGGGACTATCTATAGTAGAAAACGATCTATCCATTTCTTGTTCGATCCCGAGTAGTTAATGAACACAGCACGTTTTTGTCAATTTCGCGATGTCTGAGGGAACAAGTGAAGCTTCTGCAGCGAAGAAAAGAAAATTGGGACAACGATTTCGTCCCGAATATTCTTCTCTTGCCTTATGAAATCGACACGGGAACATTATGCCTATTGCAAATATTGCAAACAAGACTTGTCCATTCAGCACGGTGGTCGGGATGAACACACATATACAACAAAACAGTTCAAAAGTGCCAAGTCAACAACATATCAGGCACTCCAGAATTAGACATTAATTATTCCATGGGAGGGTGAGGGAGGGCCACTTCAGGAAATTTTCATTTCTATTGACAGTAAGTTGAAACATAGAATACATTTGTAAGTGAACATACATGTATTAAAACTTAACTTTTTATTTCTTTTTGTTGCTCATCAATTTTACATCTAGTTGTCACAAATAAAGGAAATCATTTGCTCATCACTTTGTGCCTAGTCTGTAGTACGATTATGGTAAAATTTTATGAAAAATTATGATTACTGAAAAAAATCACAAATTACTGACATCTCAACTTTTTGTTACTGATTGCACCAAAAAGGGGTTGGCATCTATGTAGTATTAACACAGGACCATATGGGGAAAATACAGAAATATATTCTTCT
>NZ_CAHJWD020000168.1 GCF_903642095.1 Bathymodiolus brooksi thiotrophic gill symbiont
GCTCTTCCTGTATATTGGTTACATCCTGTATATTACAACTGACAGCTAATGCATGACAAACAATTTTAATCAGCCATCAGTATCATAAAATACATTTTTTTTAAATCTTTATTTTAAATGAAATTAAAAAATCATTATAAGAGTGAATTCAATTCAAGCTTTTATTTACTTTCCAACTTTGAAATAAAAATCATTATGTTTTAATATTTAAAAAATAGTAATTATTCATTTAAGTTTTATTTCATGTTTGGTTGTATTTATCCGGATATGTGTATTGCATACAACATTACATCATCTGATCGCTCCATTGGACATTATTTACAAACACTTTAGCTCCTCCTATTTTATGTCGTAATACCCATAAGTCATAGCGATTTACTATTTCCGGTTTGACGGATTTTTTCAATGAATGCATCCAGGCGTTAATGCAGCGACTAGCGGGAGAGTAATATAACGACTGGATTATTCGGGTTAATTAAAACCATGCAATACCAATAAAATTTATTCAATCAACAAAATGTCAAATATCATTAAAATGACAATTACCTATAGAAAAAAGAAAAATCAATAAACACGTAATTAGTGTCTTATCGGTTTTATTTAGTATGTATAATTGTTGTGTAAACAAATACATGTACTGACCGTTATAAGACGGCTTACCTGTAAAGGCGATGATTAATCCCAGTGCAAAATTATTATTTTGTTGTTTTTATATTAAATGCATTTTACTTTATGCTGTTTAAATATTTAAATTCCTAGTTTTAATAAATATCACAATTTATCCATAATCGATTTGGTTTTTAGTACATCAAAATATCGGGTAAGTAACAGCTGGTTGAAATGAGAACGCTTCCATTTACGTTCTGAATTAACTTACAAAAAAATTAAACACATGGGAACCAAAAGTGGCCAAAATTAAACACACTAGAAACGAAAATGGCCAAAATTTCACACACCAAAATAAAACAACCGTCTTTTGGAGAAAAAAGGCCAAAATTAACCTACACCAAAATTTCCCGATTTACGGTAGTCTACGACAAGACGTTCAGTATTATAACCTGACAAGTTAAACATGGACACACT
>NZ_CAHJWD020000169.1 GCF_903642095.1 Bathymodiolus brooksi thiotrophic gill symbiont
AATAAGTTGCATATGGTTATTTCTACTACATGTACATGTATGTGATGTCATAAACCAGGGGTTGAAAATTTTGTTGGGCAGGCCCAAGCCCAGGGCTTTTTAAACTTTCTTAACCCAAGTCCGGTCAGTGATTTGCCAAGTCCCAATTTGTAGGATAAAATTTGAAATTTGACTTGCTTGTCAACTAAAGTTTGTGCAATTGATGCAGCAAAAGTTTTACAACCATTAATATTTCAATAGTTTTCACCCAGGTCAAGTCCATTTTTAACTTGTATTTCACATATCAATTCATAATCTGAAAATGGTTTTCCAGCTTTGACAACACCGTAGGCAGTATGTCGGTCAAAAGCCCACTAGGGCTTGTGTTTTTTGTGTTGTATTGTTATTTAAATATGCAGGCTATAAATAAAACTTTTCTTATCTTATCTTAGTATTAAACAAACTTTCAAGACGTTTTCTCTGACTTTCATCTAATTTCAATAATGACTGGCCTATTAGGGTGTCAGCAAAGGCCTGTGAATGGCCGGCAGCTGCCTGGGGATCAAGTTCCTTAAACCAATGCTTGACACATAACAAGTGCTCCTGGTGTTTATCGTGTAACTTAAGTCCATCATTGCGTAAATTTTTAGTTCCCCGAGTAAGGGCATCTTTCCTATCTGACAAGTGTGGAAATGTTCTACAGTACTTGCAGTACATTTCCTGAGCATTCTCGTCAAAGACGACCCAAGGAAATTTATCTATCCATGAGTTTTGAAATATTCTCGTTCGTTTCTCCCTATCATACTTAAGATCTTTATTTCTGGGAGTTTCAGGATCAGTTGGCTCGTCGTTCGCTTTCCGTTTTTCCGCTTTTTTGACTAAAATTAAAATTAAGCAACGACATTTTACTCAAAAGTTGTCAACATAAACATACGATTGATCAATGTTATTCCGACGCTTGACTTTACATAGGTATGTGGGAAGCGCATAGGTGATTCGGAACTCATTAATATTCATGAGGAATATCGATCCGTTCAGGATGTGTATTACCGTTCTTAAAATAGCTTTTTAGTACTTATTTACAGTGAAAGGAGACGATTGACAAAAACTTGCATGTGATTTGAATTGAAAACAAGACATTTAGAAAAAAGTGGAGTTTTTATTTTATTAAAGGCATGCCCGACGGGATTTTTAAATGGAAAAACCGCAAGCCCGAAGTTTCAATTTTCTAGTCCCGGGCGTCGGACTTGAGGAATTTTCAACCCCTGATCAGAACAAAAAACCTAAAGTTTGTAGAGGACCATCCAATGAACATTCATGTACAGTTTGGCTTTAATCATATTTGTAGTTTCTGAGAAGAAGGCATTTGAACATTTT
>NZ_CAHJWD020000170.1 GCF_903642095.1 Bathymodiolus brooksi thiotrophic gill symbiont
ACATAAAATATCAATTATGGGGAAATCATAACACAGATATACAAAACAACGCTTGTGAAACATAAAATACCAATTATAGGGAAATCATAACACAGATATACAAAACAACGCTTGTGAGACATAAAATACCAATAATAGGGAAAGCAGAACACAAATATACAAAACAACTCTTGTGAGACATAAAATACAAATTATAGGGAAATCATAACACAGATATACAAAACAACTCTTTGTGAAACATAAAATACCAATAATAGGGAAAGCAGAACACAAATATACAAAACAACGCTTGTGAGACATAAAATACAAATTATAGGGAAATCATAACACAGATATACAAAACAACTCTTTGTGAAACATAAAATACAAATTATAAGGAAATCATAACACAGATATACAAAACAACGCTTGTGAGACATAAAATACCAATTATAGGGAAGTCATAACACAGATATGCAAAACAACCCGTGTGAGACATAAAATACCAATTATAGGAAAATCATAACAAAGATATACAAAACAACACTTGTGAGACATAAAATACCAATAACAGGGAAAGCAGAACACAGATACACAAAACAACAGTGTGAAACATAAAATATCAATTATGGGGAAATCATAACACAGATATGCAAAACAACCCGTGTGAGACATAAAATACCAATTATAGGAAAATCATAACAAATATATACAAAACAACACTTATGAGACATAAAATACCAATAATAGGGAAAGCAGAACACAAATATACAAAGCAACTCTTGTGAGACATAAAATACAAATTATAGGGAAATCATAACACAGATATACAAAACAACGCTTGTGAAACATAAAATACCAATAATAGGGAAAGCAGAACACAAATATACAAAGCAACGCTTGTGAGACATAAAATACCAATTATAGGGAAATCATAACACAGATATACAAAACAACGCTTGTGAAACATAAAATATCAATTATGGGGAAATCATAACAAAGATATACAAAACAACGCTTGTGAGACATAAAATACAAATTATAGGGAAATCATAACACAGATATACAAAACAACGCTTGTGAAACATAAAATATCAATGATGGGGAAATCATAACACAGATTTACAAAACAACGCTTGTCAGACATAACATACCAGTTATAGGGAAATCATAACACAGATATACAAAACAACGCTTGTGAAACATAAAATATCAATTATGAGGAAATGATAGCACATATATACAAAACAGCGCTTGTGAAACATAAAATATCAATTATGGGGAAATCATAACACAGATATACAAAACAACGCTTGTGAAACATAAAATACCAATTAT
>NZ_CAHJWD020000171.1 GCF_903642095.1 Bathymodiolus brooksi thiotrophic gill symbiont
TATCGACTTTCACTTTTCACTGGTATTAAACTGATGTTCGTAACTTTAGTTACCTACATCCCAACATGGCGGACACGGAAAATGGTAAATTAGAATATCCTTGTTTTCTCTTTATCAGTAGTGCTTATTAGTAAGTCCAACGGTATGATTACAGGTGGGAATATTAGATACTCGAATGCATACATAAAAATGACGAAACTCTTATGAGAGCATTGAAATATTAACTTGAAAAAATTTGAAGGATGTACGTAACTCTTTGAAGTGATGTTCGTAACGTTAGAAAGATATTTAAAGAGATGTCCGTAACTGCAGATTTCCATAACTGTTAAATAATAAGAAGGTGTTTAATTGCTCGTTAAGAAACTCTTGGTTTCAATTTAAAAGCAAAATTAAGCATGCAGACAACTTAAAAGTAAAAAGAACAACAAGCAACGAAACGAAAGCATATAGAACGAGTATTAAGAAGAAAAACAATTCAGGGTCGCATACATGTACAGTATTCTACCTTTCTCACATTTTTAGGATGTTGATTTGTTTTAGCGTCACATGCGACTTATTGACAGTTGAAGACTTGTTGATCCATGAAACATCGTAATCATGTCAATGTAAACAATTATAGACTTGCTACAATAAGTCCCTTTCTAACCTATGTGTATCTTGTGCGTACCCCTTTAATACGTTTGCTGCTGAAAGCAATGTATCTGTACTACATAAATATTGTCGGTAGAGATATATTACCTATAGCAACATATTTACTAAAGTATACAAGAATATAGATAAGGGACTTGTAGGAAATCTATGTGTATAATTATATTTAACATGGGTGAAGGAAATTCATGTATGCGATCCTGATTTAAAAAACTATTGATATTAAACTAATTCGTTTATATACCGTCAAGACTGTTCAGACTAACATCCTGTCAATTTCAATGCATATTTATAAATATATATGTATTTGTAAAACTTGAAATGGTATGATATAAAAAAAATGAACTTTTCGAAAACAGCTTTACCATAGATTAATCCAATTTTAATACTTACAAATTATAGATTCGTTAAAAAGTATTATAAATCTTTATTTATCTGTATTTAGTACAATAGTCTAACAAATTAATAATAAATTAATCTGGTTTCATTTCAGCATTAAAGGGAAATAATTAGATGTGTCATTCTTAAAATACTTGATCTGGTGTGTCCATTTTTATTAAAATAAGCAAAAAACACAAAGGACAATTAATTTGGTAATAATTCACGGCATATTTACACATAGAACTGTTAATTTACATACAAATATACTTTGTTAGAATTTATATATGAGACCCAGAATGGCCCTAATCGAATTTAATGATGATGTCGGAGGTCGCCATCCATGGGAGGTCCTAAACACCCAAAGGTCGGAAGTCAAAACGCCCTATTGCAAGGTCGTAGTTTATGAAAGACCCTTCTAGAGCACACAGTCCAAGACCAAATAGAAATATCAATATAATACTAAACAACTACATATGTTGTATCGACTGCCGCATCGGCCTCAGCACTATTAATTATCTGGTCATTCTCGATATCCATCGCTGTAAGATTACAAAAGATTACAGGAAACGCAAAGCCACGTGTTTATTATTGCTAATTGGAAACGAGCGTTGGACAAGGTGTTCTTCTCCCGCTACCCTCATCTTTCGTTCATCTCACTCATTCATAACCCTCTCATCCTCCGCTCTGTATTTTTTCTCTCTCGTGCATTATATAATCTCTCCCACCTCTATTACCCTCTCTATCACTTCAGGGATGTTTTTCTTTGTTTTCAAATTTTATTTATTACAAAAGCGTTGTTCTTTAAATGTTTTAAACATGATTTTAGAAACACCAAACTTTAAAGTTACCAACATCATATTTGAAAGTTACGAACATCGTTCAAAAATAATTCTACAGTTACTTACATCATTTGTATTTCTTAAAGTAGGTTTTGTGCCACATAGGAGAATTTACAGTTGATTTAAGCATAT
Organism: Bathymodiolus brooksi thiotrophic gill symbiont; assembly: GCF_903642095.1. GTDB lineage: Bacteria > Pseudomonadota > Gammaproteobacteria > PS1 > Pseudothioglobaceae > Thiodubiliella. The sequence continues at coordinate 2,001 of NZ_CAHJWD020000171.1, forward strand.
CACTACAGTTAATTGTTAAAATATCTATACATTTGAAATGAAAATATTTGAAAATAAACTAAAAACAAAGAGAAAACAAGGATATTCTAATTTACCATTTTCCGTGTCCGCCATGTTGGGATGTAGGTAACTAAAGTTACGAACATCAGTTTAATACCAGTGAATACAAGGAACAATAATATATATATATATAAATAAACATCTGAAAAAGTAGCCAACGTATAAATCTACGAGATGTCGGATCGGAAACAAGTGTTAACGATACTGTGCAAACAAACAAAAATGATAAATAAACGTCTAAAATGTTAGCACAACGATATCAAAAAAATATGTTAAAATGTAACAAAAATAACTATAAGTCTACAAAAAGACTATAATTATAATTAAATCGACGGATATTTCGCTTGACCGACAAGCTTCATCAGCGTCTGTAATCTGATTTGAAAAATTGTCACGTGACCATCAGTTATCGTGACGTAAATTACTAAAAATCATAATCTTGAACTTTATACTTTATATTATTCAAGTATATTGCACACTAATTTATAAATATGAACAGAATGAGAAAATGTAATGATGAAGTTTACCAACTAGCTAAGGACCAGGCACTGGTTAAAAAGTTAAAAAACAAAAGATTTAGGCCTTTTTGTTTATGCCTTCCGGGTGTAATGTTTGTAACTCGCGGATCCAAAAACTCTCTTTTTTCTGTCTTTGATTTTCTTTCCAACTTGGATTGTGGTCAATGATATAAATTTTGGATCTGCCAAAGTCTTCCAATGAGTGCCCCGGCGACACAAAGTGTTGACTCACGGGCAAGAGCGTCTTTTTCGTAAGGTCACTTCTGTGTCCATTCATTCTTTTGTTGAATGGTTGGACACTTTCTCCTACGTATTGCGACCCGCAGACGTGACAGTCAAGGAGGTAAACCACATTAGGTGTTTTGCAATTGACATTGCAAAATATCTTATACTCCTTTCCTGTCGTCTTGCTATGGAACACTTGTGTGTGTTGCAATTGGAGACAGCACTTGCAACGCTTGTCACCACATGGTTTACACTGGCCGACCGTCGATGAAGGTCTAGATACCGCAGCTCTGAC
>NZ_CAHJWD020000172.1 GCF_903642095.1 Bathymodiolus brooksi thiotrophic gill symbiont
ATAAAGAGTCAGCCTTAATCTTATCCAAAAACTCAATTAAATCATCAACAGTAAAAAAAGCAGTTTTTCTTTTTTGATTTTATCCTTAAATTCAGAGGAAATATCATTTTTAATTTTATTTAGATGTTGCCTTTCAGATGAAAGAATGACAACATAATCAAAAGAAGCGGAAAAACATTTTGAACCATAATAAAATTAATATTTGTTTTATTGGGTCTGATTTATTTCTCTTTAGCTGTGAGTGTTTGATAATATTATGCTTACTGAAAATCTGCACTATGGTGCTTTCATTTTGTAGTAATTCAAGTGCTAATTTAGTCTTGAATGCCGATGTATATTTGGTTCGTTTTTTACTCATTTTTTACTCCGATTTTTTTGTTTAGTTTAACGGGTTCGAAATAAGAAAAATTAAATTGTTGTCTGAAATTGTTGGGGTTTTATAAGTGTCATATTGCATAAACATCACTCATCGTTTTACAATGCTTCTTGTGTAAAAAATACCTGACAATAGGGTTGTAAAAGAAGATATTAATAATCCATATAAGTAATATTCTGAGTCAAATAATAATCCAATGGCTAAATATTGCGGTACGGAAATAAGAGAATCTGAAGCTGAGACAAGCGAACCACAAGAAGACCTATGTTTATTTGATATTTTTTTCTGAAAATTGGATTCGACAATAATATTTTGTATCACTTGCAACATAACATGAAGAGAGAATATCAATAAAGCAATATAACCCAGTTGTGGGAAAAACCCCAATAACAAAATCAGTATTGCGTTAACAATAAACAGGTAAATATTGTTGAATATTTTTTTGTTTGAAATTGTGGTAGCAATAAGTGCAAATATTTGATAAAAAATGAATCCAATTAATATGCCAAAATCTAAAAGATTAAAGATGTATTGCCATAAGATCATTGGTGCAATAGCGGCAATATTTTTAAACACAGCAGCCCAAAAAAAGGCACGATTAAACAGATTATAAAAAACTTGTTTGTATTCAGCAATTGGCGGTACTTTTACTTTGATGTGTTGTACAAGATTTGCATGTCTACGACTACTTAAAACATAAACCAAATAAGCTAAAATAAATAGCATGCCACTAACTATCCAAGTTGAGGTGGCATTGTATTGATATACAGCATAACAAATACTGCCACCAAAAATTGACCCAATTAACCTGTATCGTGTTAAAAATTTTATGGCTTGATGTTCATTTATTTGATTTCTTTTACCCGTTGAAATCGCCTCTGATTGTAATGCGCCCGAAATAAAAGATTCTGAGACAGCACCAACTAAGGTTGCCACAATAAGTATGGTGAAACTACCTGCTGCGTAGACATATCCGATGGCTGTGATAAATCGTAAGACAGCAGACAATAAAATAGAATATCTAGCACCTTTAATATCTGCAACAATACCTGTGGGTAATTCGAGTACAAAAATTGCGATTACAAAGATAGAGGATAATACGCTTATCTCAGTAAATGAATATCCAATTTCTAATAAGTAGAGAATGCCTAATATCCCAAATCCGCCAAGACCTGAAAAATACAAAAATACAAAAGCTTTAAAACTCTTCATGGGCAGTCACATAAAAAGTGACTTTTTATAAGTAATATCGCACTCGGTATTATTACTTTTAGATAAAAAGTTAAGCCTATCGTTGTTTTTATAATACAAAGAATCAAAACACGATATATTTTCCATAAACACTCTAACAACATAAAAACTTTTTTCTATTCCAACATAATTATGGTAGGCAAGTTCAATATTATGTTCTTTACATATCTTTATACATTTTTTATAAGCATCATCAACACTATCAATCGATTCGTTCAAGTAAATATTTGACAAACTTTTAATACTTTTTGGACTAAAAAAATTCGGAAAATGTTTCTTTGCTAATCCGTGCGACCAAATTCCTCTCATGTCAATACCAGATTGATTTGGGTCGTCTATCTCTCTTGTTGAGGATAACGATTGATGCATTTGATATGCTTCAGAATATGCCCTATTAATGGACTTTCGTATGTCGAAAGAGGCACCTGTTCCCCTAGCATGGAAAATATTTTTACCATTTTTTGTTTCTAAAATACATTGAACAACAGGCAATTTAAAATCTGATGGTAATAACATAAATACATGCTTAATATCTTTTGGTATATTAAGGGGTTGAAAATATTCTTTTGGAATTTCATAAACAGGTGCATTTATTCTAGAATAATACCAAAAAGCATCCCTTTCAACCAACTCAAAAAAACCTTGGATGATTGCTTCATTTAGAGAGGTGCCTACTGCTACACCATTGGTAGAAGTTCCAGAGTATGTTGATAAATTGTGGTCTGATAAAAAAGGGCAATATATACAATTTGTAGGTATCAATACATCTTTGTTTTGAGTTAAAGAGTATCCATGCGTCCACTCTATCAGAGTACTCTTGGTATGCGAAGAGAAGGTTTTTGAAATGTTATATTTTTTATCATCGCCTATAAAAATGTCGTTATATTTGAACACTTCTGTTGAGAATGTCCAACCAAAAAAACTACTTGGGGATATGTAATTATATGAGATTTCATCTTCAGAATAGACTTGGCTTTTTTTACTAAAAATTCCTGAGAGGAAATAACGCTCTAACCCTTCTGCTATTGCCCCTGCTAAAGCCTGATCTTCATCAAGACCTTTTCCACCTGAAAACTCAATATTTAAAAGTGTGCTAGATTCTGTGGTAACCGATATGGCTGCTCCATACAAAAAAACCCCACCAAGATATTCCCCTCCAGAAATAGGCTTAATTATTGAAGAGTGCCCAACAAAATAATTGTTGTTACAAAATACTTCAGGGTCTACTTGCCTATAACCTGTTTTATTATCAGAATTTTGGTTGTGATTTCCATTAAATAACAAAAATTCTGGCACCTTTAAATCATTTATAAGAATAGATTTTTCTCTACAAGAATCACAATTAGAAAATGGGAAAAAAGTTGAAAGGGGCTTTTGTCCATACAAAGATGTTAAATGAAAACAAATATTGTAACCTTCGTAATATAGTAGAGATACTTTATAGATAAATGCCAAACAGTCTATTTCAACCAAAAATTCATTATCTTGATAGATTTGTTTTATTATTTCAGTATGGCGAGTTATACATTTATTGCAACCGCCAAATAAGTTATTTCCAGATGTATAGATTGACTCTATACTGTTGTTACTTTCACATATGCATATTAATAAACTAAATTTTTTTGAATAAAAACTATATTCACTAGATGTGCAAACACATATTTCTATATTGGAATCTTTGTTGGAATCTGTAGCCTCAATTTTTAACAAATTGTAGGCATTTTCAGAAAAGTGTATGTTAAGTTCTTTTATAGGTTCTTTAAATTTAATAGGCTTAATATCTGATATATCAGACCATGTATCGTATGAGGTGTGGCTATCAGATGTTATTTTTGCGCAACATGTGCTTGTATTATTCACTATATCTTTCGTATTAACAATCATATTCTACGCCTCAAAAAAAGACCTTATTTCACAAATCCATACGAATTTTTTGACTGAAACGCACCAATTCTTTGGTCTTTTTTTACATTTTTAGCAATGATTATTTTTTTCATTTTATATTTCCTATATTAGTGTAAGAAAAATAACTTCACTTTTGGAAGACTGAGTCTTTAAAAAAACCAAAGTCGAGAATAATTATAATACGAATAACATGGTCAAGTAAACTTCTTTCTGTAAATTGCCATCTATTCTATCAAATCCACTCCTATCAATCTATTTAAAAACTATATTACCATTCAATCAATCATCACCCAAAGACAAATAAGCCTTCGAGCTTTGCCATTCATCTGAGATTTCTACAATGACCGCACTTACCAGTCTCAAACAAGAATATTCATTAGCAAATATTTTAGCCACTTTTGTGCGTTGCTTGACACTTTGATTGAGCCGCTCAATCATATTGCTTGTTCTTAGCCTTTTTCGGTTAAATTCACATAAGTCCAAGCCAAATACAGTTAAACCCTCAGGGAGGTTATTCTCAGCCCACTGGGCTAGCTTTGGCATGCTGGTCTGATATTTATCAATCAACAAATCCAGCTGTCTTTTTGCTTCATCGGCGTTAGGTGCGTTGAAGATAGTGCGTATATCTGCTGCTACTGCTTTCTTACTGTGCTTAGTGACATATGCCTGAGCATTTTGTTGTAGATGGAATTGACATCGTTGCCAAGCAACACCTGGCATAACAGCTTTTCTAGCGGCTTTAATACCGCTATGAGCATCACTAATCATTAACTTAACGCCGTGCAAGCCACGCTTTTATAAGCCGCCTAAAAACTCACGCCAATAGACTTCTGTCTCACTTAAGCTTACCTGCACACCCAATACTTCACGCTTGCCTTGGCTATCAATACCTAAGGCAATGAGCACGGCACAATCTCTAACCAAGCCATCCACACGCACTTGTTCATACCGAGCATCAATCATCAGATCAGGTATTTAATTTTGCCCAATGGGCACGCTCGCCAAGCACCCAAAACCTCATCTAATTTTTTAGCCGCATTTGACACCATGGTTGAGGATACGCCAGTACCACACATTGATTCAATGATTTTACTCACCCTACGAGTGCTTACACCACCTATGTACATCTCACCAAGAGCAATGTTCAAAGCTCGCTCAGAGCTCAGAGATCTTTCTAGGCAGTTGGGATAAAAATCACTACTTCTTGTTTGTGGAACACTCAGATCTAACTCACCAATGCGAGTTTTAACTCGCTTAGGTTTAAAGCCATTAGCATAGTCAATCCTATTACCACTGCGCTCATAGTGCACAGCACTGAAATTACTAACATTAATTCTGTTTAATTCATTATCATTATTATCGTTCATCTTCATCACTCCTATTATTTTGTCGAAAAAACAATAGAATAAATGGAGGTGAACACTTTTTAAAGTTTTTTATTTTTTATTTTTTGGATTTTTGCAAGCAAAAAATCAAAAAACTTTAAATCGCCTCAATTAAATGTGGCTTACCAACTTTTTCATCCCTTGTCAAATCCGCAATAGTTCTAGCAACTTTAAGAATTCTATGATAGCCATGTGCAGAAAGTGCGAGTTTATCAATAACACTGGACAGAAGTTGTTTGTTTTCTTTGGTGAGTGGTACTAATTTTTCAACTTCATCAGGGGTGAGTTTGTCATTGGATTTGCCTTGATGAGCGAGTTGAATATTGTACGCTTTGATGACACATTGTCT
>NZ_CAHJWD020000173.1 GCF_903642095.1 Bathymodiolus brooksi thiotrophic gill symbiont
TAGATTTTTATGGAAAAATACGGAAATTTTGAGCTATTTTTTTTGAAAAATTGCAAAGGTTGAGAATAGGATGGGGAGTTATGAATTATGCAAAGGTCTCCTTAGGTTATAAGAACTATTAATAATGTTTCTCCAAATGAGTAACGCGACAAATTCTAACCAGTGAATATTTCATTTTTATGATAAAAAAATATTTTTGTCATAAAAATGAAATATTCTGTTATTACAATGAACAACGAAATGCAAGTTAAGAGAGTCTTATTTTTTAATAAAAGGAACAGGATAAAGATAATGAAAAAAACTACAGAAAATAAAATGGTTGAATTTGATCAGGTTATGGATAATGCCATATCAAGGCGTCACTTTCTTAGAGGTGGAGCTATAATATTTGGTGCATCTAATTTTGTTATTAGCACAGGTATTGCAGCATTAACATCAAAACAAGCAATTACTCATTCGTACAGTCAAACATCATTATTGGAATTTACAGAAATTGCTAGCAACACCCTAGATACAGTAACTGTGCCAAAAGGTTTTGGTTGGTACACAGTAATGAGTTGGGGAGACCCGTTATGGTCTGATGGTAAAAGCTTTAATCATACTACTGGTGATGCCAAATCTCAGGCGTTGTCATTTGGAGATAACAATGATGGCATGGATATTTTTACTCGTGATGGTAGAACTGTTTTGGCAGTTAATAATGAATATGTAAATAATTTATCCATGTATCACAATAGAGATTCTAAATTAGCAGAAAATTTAGATGATGTTATGAAGGCTAAACAAGCACATGGTGTTAGTATTGTTGAATTAGAAAGAAAAAATAACAAATATTCTATTGTTAAAGATTCACTGTATAACCGTAAAATAACAGCAGATACGCCAATAGAAATTACTGGACCAGCAAGAGCTCATCAATTAATGAAAACCAAGAAAGACCCTACTGGCACAAAATCTTTAGGTACTTGGAATAACTGTGGCAATGGAAAAACGCCGTGGGGCACTTATTTGAGTTGTGAAGAAAATTTCAATGGTTATTTTTCCAGTAGTGACAAAAACTTAAAATTATCTAAAGAATTTAAACGTTATGGTATAAAACATGAGGATAGTAAGAAATATGCATGGGGTAAATATGATGAACGTTTTGATATTGCACTTAACCCGACAGAGCCGAATAGAGCTGGTTATGTGGTGGAAATTGATCCATTAAATCCAAAATATACGCCAAAGAAACGCACTGCTTTAGGGCGTTTTAAACATGAAAATGCAGAAGTGGTTATTGCTAAGAATGGTCATGTTGTGGTTTATTTAGGTGATGATGAACGTGGTGAATATTTATACAAATTTGTATCTGCAGACAAGTATAGTAAGTATGGTAACAATTCAAATTTACTTGAAGATGGGGATTTATTTGTTGCTAAGTTTGATGACAACAACACTGGTATATGGTTAGCATTAACGCCAGAAACTACTGGAATGAGTAAAGCAAAAATTTGTATTTATACACGCCTTGCCGCATCTAAAGTAGGCGCAACTACAATGGATAGGCCAGAATGGGTGGCCGCCAATCCTAATAAATCTGAAGTATATTGTGCATTGACCAATAATAAAAATAGAGGAATAAAGCCAAATAAAGATGGCGATGCGACGCCAATTAATGCAGTCAATCCAAGAATGGCTAATAAATATGGTCAAATTGTTCGATGGATGCCTAAAAATAGCGATCACAGTGATATTAATTTTAGTTGGAATTTGTTTGCGTTAGCTGGCAACCCCGAAGTTCATAAAAATGATTTAAAATCGGGCTCTGAAAATATTACCAAACATAATATGTTTAATTCTCCAGATGGCTTAAAATTTGATTCTAAAGGCGGTCTTTGGATTCAAACTGATGGTAAATATAGTAATCAGGGTGATTTTGCTGGTATGGGTAATAACCAAATGCTTTTAGGTGATCCAAATACGGGTGAAATCAAACGTTTTTTGGTAGGTCCAAAAGAATGTGAAATTACTGGGCTTACTTGGAGTGCTGATAAGGAGACGATGTTTGTAGGTATACAACACCCTGGCGAGAAAGGTAATTCTCACTTTCCTGATAAATATGGTAATGTGCCTAGATCTAGTATTGTTGCTATTTATCGTAAAGATGGTGGTACAATTGGATAATTTTAGTTTGCAACTTTTAAGGTTATTTAAACAACTAATAAAGGGCTGCTAAGGTGGTTTATACAATGGTTGATTGCTTAATTATGTCTATCTTTTAGTAATTTTTACATTAAAAGTATCCATGCAATTGCAATTTGAAAAAGTGCAATTAGTTTAATTTGCCAAACAGATAATTTAGCAATCAGATTGACAATAGAATCTAATATTTTAGAGCGATCCAGTGGCCAAGCTTTGATTATTAGAGACCTTTGCATAAATCAACCAAAACCACACCAATCCAGTAAAATAACAACCATCTAAAATCAATCAAAAATAACAACAATGTCTTGGAAACAAACAATTCAAAATTCATTCGCAGACTCTCTTGTTGTAGAGCATAAATCTCTATCAGAGCTTGATGATGTGCATAACATCATCAATTAGGCAGAGATAAAGCAAACCTTATCAAATCTTTATTCATCTGTGCGAGGTGTGCCTAGCTACCCGCCACTAATGATGTTTAAGATTCTTATTCTCCAAGCTTGGTATAACTTAAGCTATGAAGCCTTAGAGAAGCAAATCGCCAGGGATTTTATGTTTAGGTGCTTTATTAATCTTAGCCTGTCTGAGAATGTGCCAGACCATTCCAGTATTTGGCGCTTTAAACAGCTGCTTAACACCGAGCAGCTACTAGAGCCTCTACTGAAGCAAATCAACACTCACCTAGAGAGAAACTCTATCACTGTCTCACTCGGATCAATCAACATTATTGATGCCACCGTCATTGAAGCCAAACAGTCTCGCAAG
>NZ_CAHJWD020000174.1 GCF_903642095.1 Bathymodiolus brooksi thiotrophic gill symbiont
CCGGAGTACCCGGAGAGAACCACCAACCATGGGCAAGCAATTGGTAAACTTTATCACTTGCGGCTGCGAGTCGAGTGCACCCTTTTTTGTAATTTACAAAGCCATGCTATTGTGTAACAGCTACACATGTCAGTTATATATTTTTTTTTGTTTTAGGACAGAAGTTGAAATGTCGGGCATTGCTGTCAGCAAATATTCCACTAAAAAAGCATTTGACAAATCCAGCAGTTTTATTAATATATGTATAACAAGATATACATGTGTATATGGGGGAAGTGTCAATGAGAAACCATCACATCAATAATGTTGCTTCATACTGTTGTTGACTACTTGCCTTCACTGCAAAACAGATGTACAAAATTGTAAACAAACAAAGTGTGTAAATAAATTTGGCACAGAAAATAATTTTATTTTGGATTATCTATCCGAGTCTTCCAGGCATGAAGCCAACATACTGTCCAAGTGGGTCTGGATATTTTCCCCTTATCCGCCATACACAGCAACTTGGTACAACACGCCTGTTTCCTGCTCCCAAATAGCCATGTCGCCACAAAATGTACTGTCTGTACGCAGTGTGTCTTCTGTCTCTGTTGTAATCTTGATCTGGAGGTTGTGCCAGAATATCATCTCTATGGCGAGCAACAACCTCCAAAACAAGTTCATCCAAAACTATGGTATAGAAATCCTGAAAAGAAGGGAAAAATATAGATGAGAAACAATCCATAGTTTTCCGTTGTAATACATCACTTCATTCAGATAAGCTAGTTTGAAAAAGATATTGTGGTGCTGGATGAATACTTTCTCAGTTATGCTTTATTTGAGGGGCCATCAACAGTTTGTCATGAGATGTGGGTTTTTGCTTGTTGAGGGCTGTATGGTAACCTGTCTTTTATTTAATTCCGAGGATTATTCTTGTGTGATTTGTTGGTTGTTTAACCCATATCTCATTTTATTTAAATGGTAAATACATGTTTAAACATTAGATGGTATGTTGCATACAAACAACAGATTACATGGTGATGGCAAAGTCAATACTGGTGTAACCACAAAACTGTCAAAAATAAAATCATGCAACAGAATAGTAAAGGCATATGAAAAAAATAATATTTACAGGCATTCTTGAGTGGCACCTCTCACTGTTCTCCTTGCAACACACTTTCTCTCCCTCCAGTATCTCCCTGCAATAGGTGCAGGTGCATCAGTCAGGTTGACCAGGCTGAGGAGCAGGATGGATCTGGATTTCTTTCATTTTCTTGCTCCAATAAATTGAAGACAAATGAAGGCTGCGTGATTGATCTGAATTCTAAAATAAATAGAATTTTTTTATCATCTTGTATGAATAAATCAAAAGATCTTTAATTCAATCTTTTATGGCAACCAAAAATGAGGACCAAACAAAATACAGTCATCTGGAAAATGTCAAAAAAATCCATATATAATCAACCAAAACCATTCTTTTTCCAAAAATTATTGT
>NZ_CAHJWD020000175.1 GCF_903642095.1 Bathymodiolus brooksi thiotrophic gill symbiont
TATTTTCCTTGGGGCTGTACGAACTGTTTATTAGTGATATTGATATAGCTCAGGACAGCAAGCGTTCGTCAAAAGTATTGGTAATTCATACACTTGATGATTTGAAATCGAAACTTGCCAAAGTTATCTTAATGATTTTAGTGGTTACATTTTTTGAAGTGTCATTGTCAATGACCTTTATAAATGCATTGGATTTGGTGTATTTTGCTTTTGGAATCTTAATGGTTTCTTTGGCACTTTACTTTAGCCATAAGGCAGAGTACTGATTGATTTTTATGATTAAATAGCGTAAAATTGCCGATTTTTTATAGTAAATTATTATTATGCGTCAAACAATCGTAGCAGGCAACTGGAAAATGAACGCTTCAAAAGAAACCGTTAATACCTTAGTAATGGGCATTCTTGAAGGTTTGCCCGATGTTAAATCAAAGGTAATTGTATGCACGCCTTATCCTTATTTTTCTCAAGTTGAGGCTTTGGCGACACATTCACAATTAAATTTAGGTGCACAAAATATCAATATTAATGCCTCAGGTGCTTTTACTGGTGAGGTAAGTGCAGATATGATTAAAGATTTTGGTGCTGAATATGTGATTGTTGGCCATTCAGAACGCAGAAGCTTATATGGCGAAACCGATGAAATCGTTGCTGAAAAAGTGCAAGTAGCACTTGATAATAAGTTAACCCCATTATTTTGTATCGGTGAATTGTTAGAAGAAAGAGAATCTGGTAATACCGAAGCAGTTGTTACCCGACAAATCAATGCAGTGATTGAAAAAGTTGGCATTGAAGCGTTTAAAAATATCATTATTGCTTATGAGCCAGTTTGGGCTATTGGTACTGGCGTTACTGCCACACCGCAACAAGCACAAGATACACACGCATTTATTCGTAGCTTATTGGCTGAAAATGATGCAGATATTGCACAATCAACTCCAATTTTGTATGGCGGTAGCATGAACCCCGCTAATGCAGAAGAGTTAATTGCTTGTGCAGATATTGATGGCGGTTTGATTGGTGGTGCATCACTCAAATCAGAAGATTTTTTAAGTATTTGTAAAGCAGGTTAATTATGTCATTCCAAGTTATTTTAATTATCCATGTGTTGTTAGCCTTGAGTTTGATTGCGCTTGTTCTAATGCAACATGGTAAGGGCGCTGATGCAGGCGCTGCCTTTGGTGCAGGTGCATCAGGTTCAGTATTCGGTTCACGCGGTGCCAATTCATTTATTTATAAATTAACTACTGGCGTTGCCGTTGGTTTCTTTTTAACCAGCTTAACTCTGGCATATTTAGCCACAAATGAGGTTTCAGGGACAACAGAAGAGCCTCAAAGCATAATGGATCAAGTGCTTATAGATTCAGCACCTGTAAAGTTAGAGCCAGTTGATGTGCCAGTGGTTGACCTTAAAATAGACAAGCCAATAGTTAGCCCTAAAGCGAGCAAGCTAATGACTGATTCTAAAGCAGACAAGCCAATGGTTGACTCTAAAGTTAAAGTAGACAAGCCAATGGTTGACTTTAAAGTGGACAAGCCAACAATTGACCCTAAAGTTGACGATATTCCTAAATAAGTTCAACTATTTTTTTTGCCGATGTGGTGGAATTGGTAGACACGCTACCTTGAGGGGGTAGTGAGCTACGCTCGTGCGAGTTCGACTCTCGCCATCGGCACCATTTTTCGTTTCCCTCTTATTTGTGTTGAATTTTGAAAAATACTTAGGTGTATTTTTTTTATTCATCGCACCACGCTATTTTCTGTCTAAGACAGTAAAGTGATAAGTGTGGGGATTTTTTTCATCAGGTGCATGCGACTCTCTGAAAGTTTCAACAAATTTGTTGCGATTAAATTTTGGAAAGTGAGCATCGCCCTTAAATTTGCCTTCAATTTGAGTAATGTAAAGCCTGTCAACGCTTGGTAGCATTTGTTCGTAGAATGATACACCCCCAATAATCATAACCTCATTATCTTGTTTGGCAAGTTTTAATGCAGCGTCAATACTGGTAACGATTTCGCAGCCATCAGCTTGAAAATTGGTATTACGACTTATAATTATATTGCGACGGTTTGGCAATGGTCTGCCAATAGAATCGTAAGTTTTCCTTCCCATTAGCACTGTCTTTCCAGTAGTGGTTTTTTTAAAATAGCCTAAATCAGCTGGCAAGTGCCAAGGCAAGGCGTTATTTTTGCCGATAAGTTGCTTATCGTCCATTGCTACAATAATAGATAATCTCATAGAGGAAAGTTTTAAATAAAGTAAAATGACGCTATTTTACAAATACTTTGCCAGTTGTGTCATTAATTCTCGCCTCATCGTCGCCTTTTAGAAAAAAACTACTTAACAAGCTAAGTTTGGATTTTGATATAGTGCCGCCTGAAATTGATGAATCCAGAAAGGACAACGAAACGCCTAAGCAATTGGTGTTCCGTTTAGCACAGGAAAAAGCCTATAAAGTGGCAAAAACACACAGTGGGCTTATTATTGCTTCAGATCAAGTAGCAACACTTGCGGATGGCACTGGCGTTGATGATGCGGTTTTAACCAAGCCACAATCACATGAAAATGCAGTAAAACAACTTGGGCGAAGTTCGGGGCGTGTTGTTACTTTTTTAACAAGCTTGGTACTTTTAAATACAAATACCGATAATATACAAACATACATCCACACATCAAAGGTTTTTTTCAAGGTGTTAAGTGCTGAAAAAATTGAAAACTACCTGCAAAAAGAGCAGCCTTATAAATGCGCAGGCAGTTTTAAGTCTGAGACACCCTTAGGTGCCAGCCTTTTTGAGCGTATAGAGGGGGATGATGCTGATGCGATGGTTGGCTTGCCGCTTATTCAATTGGCTAAAATGTTACAAAAAGAAGGTGTTAGCACCTTAAAAAATTAATATTTATATGCAACATCTTTATCCACAAGGGTTAACACCTTTCGAATCTGGGCAAAAATTTTACTGGGGGTCGCTTTACGGTAGTGCACAAGCCTTGGCGTTGATTGAGTTTGCCCAAACACAAGATCAAGTTGTGTTAGTGGTGGCGAACGATATTACCCATTTTGAGCAATTATTTAAATCCCTCAATTTTTATGGCAATTCATTGGATATTCTGAGGTTTGATAATTGGGAAGTGTTGCCCTTTGATCACTTTTCCCCCCACCCAGATATCACTTCTAGCCGACTTAACACGCTATCTAGGCTGTCTAGCCTCAAGAACGGCATTGTTATCACTACATTGGAATCGTTATCACAAAGATTGTGCCCAATAGAGTTCAGCAGGCAATACAGTTTTAGTTTGAAAAATGGCGACAGTTTAGAGATACAAGCTTTTTCTCAGCGTTTGTTAAAAATTGGCTATAACCGAGTAACAACTGTCCGAGAGCATGGCGAATTTAGCGTTAAAGGTTCGCTTATTGACCTTTTTCCAATGGGTGTTAATTCGCCCTATCGCATAGATTTATTTGACCAAGAAATTGAATCTATGCGTATTTTTGACGCTTCAACGCAACGATCTATTGAAGAAGTTGATCGAATATTTTTATTACCAGCAAGAGAATTTGCTACCGATCAGGACAGCATTGAAATTTTTAAAACCAACTATCTTAAAACTTTTGGCAATAGCAACGGTTTTATTTTTGATGAGGTTAGCGAATCACGGTTGCCAAACGGTATTGAATTTTACCTTTCGCTATTTTTTACCCATACCAGCACCTTATTTGACTACCTGCCAAACGACACTATTATTGCCACCAATCAAGGCTTTGGTGCACTTTTGGAGTCAAGTTACGATGAAATTGATGCGCGTTATCAGCAAGCAAGCGATAACCTTGATAGATTGCCCTTGCCTATTCATCAGGTTTTCCTTGAAAAAGACCAATTGTTTGGACACATTAAACAACGGCAACAACTTATTATTGGCAGTTCTAAGCTTACTGAAAAAACAGGCAGATTGAATTTTATCAGCAAGTTGTTGCCACCACTGACTATCAGTGCACAGAATAAAAATCCATTAAGTAAATTCCTTGCCTTTGAAAAAAAATTCAATGGCAAAATTCTTATTGTTTGTGAATCTGAAGGGCGACAAAGTGTCTTGAGCGATTTGCTTATTAATCACAAGCACAATCCAAATCCTGTTGCACATTGGCAAGATTTTCTTAACAGTAGCCAAAGTCTTTGTATTACCAATGATGAACTTACTGAAGGGTTACTAACAGAAGATATTGCCATCATCACCGAAGTTGATTTATTTGGTGCAGATGTGGTGAAACAGCAACGACGCAGGCGTGCCAAACATAAGGATTTTGACGAGGCAATTAAATCCTTAGTGGAAATTCAAATTGGCGACCCGATTGTGCATGAAAGTTATGGCGTAGGGCGTTATTTGGGGCTAAAAACGCAAACCTTTGATGGTTTGGCACAAGATTTCTTGCTATTAGAATACGCCAATCATTCAAAATTAATGGTGCCAATGACTTCACTTAACCTGATTTCTCGCTATTCAGGTGCCTCTCCCGATATTGCACCATTGCATAAACTTGGCACCAATCAGTGGAGCAAAGCCAAGCAAAAGGCACACGAAGCCTTGCACGACATTGCCGCCGACCTGTTAGAAATCTATGCTAAGCGTGAGGCACAAAGTGGTTTTGCTTTTCCTGAGCCAAACGATGCGTATTCTTCATTTGTTGCCAGTTTTCCTTTTGAAGAAACGCCAGACCAGCTTAAAACCATGGGTGAAGTGTTGGCAGATATGCAATCTCAAAAACCCATGGATAGGCTGGTCTGTGGCGATGTGGGTTTTGGTAAAACTGAGATTGCCATGCGTGCCGCATTCTTGGCAGTAGAAGCGGGTAAGCAAGTGGCTATTTTGGTGCCAACAACTTTATTGGCAAACCAGCATTATGCTTCTTTTAAAGACAGATTTATAAAATATCCAATTGAAATTGCCGCCTTATCACGCTTTCAAAGCGCCAAGGAGCAAACCCACATTAAGCAGCAGTTGCTTGATGGCAGAGTTGATATTGTGATTGGCACGCACAAACTAATTCATGGCAGTATTAAATACAAAAATCTTGGGCTGATTGTGATTGACGAAGAACATCGATTTGGCGTTAAGCAAAAAGAATCGTTGAAAAAAATGCGAGGCGAAAGCGATATCCTAACTATGACAGCAACCCCCATTCCCCGCACGCTAAATATGGCACTCGGCTCACTCAGAGAACTGTCTATTATTGCCACGCCGCCACAAGGACGAAGTGCAATTCAAACTTTTGTGAACGAGTGGGACAACAGCACTATTCAAGAAGCCTGCTCTCGAGAGTTACACCGAGGCGGGCAAATATTTGTATTGCATAATGATATCGATTCAATTGATAATATGGCAGAAACCCTCAAATCGCTTATGCCAAACGCACGCGTACGCATTGCTCATGGGCAAATGCCAACGCGTGAATTAGAGCAAATTATGAGCGATTTTTACCATGGTCGCTTTCAAATCCTTGTCTGCACCACCATTATTGAAACAGGCATCGATATCCCAAATGCCAACACCATTATTATCAATAATGCACAAAATTTTGGACTGGCACAACTGCACCAATTGCGTGGACGAGTCGGCCGTTCGCACCATAGAGCCTATGCTTATTTGGTAATTAAATCACACCAGTCATTGAGTAAAAATGCCAAAAAACGCCTAGAAGCAGTCGAATCTTTGGAAGAACTCGGCGCTGGATTTATGCTGGCTAATCATGATTTAGAGATTCGCGGTGCAGGCGATTTGCTTGGCGATAATCAATCTGGAAAAATCAGCGAAATCGGTTTTAACCTCTATCACGATTTACTCAAACGCACAATTGAAGCCATGCGCACTGGCAAAAAAATCAATGCAAACGACCCAATTAATCCTGAAATCGAAATTGATACCGGCATCCCCTGCATCATCCCCGACATCTATCTTGGCGATGTGCACGAACGCCTTGTTTTATATAAGCGTATTTCTAACGCTAAAAACAATGACGAATTGAAAGATTTGCAAATAGAGATGATTGACCGCTTTGGCTTGCTTCCAGATGCCACCAAAAACCTATTCGCCGTAACCCAATTAAAACTTTTCTCAGAAAAAATTGGCATTGGTAAAATTTCAATCTATGACGACAAAGCCCATCTCACTTTCTCTAATAAAACCACAATTGAACCAATAAAGATTATTAACCTAGTGCAAACCCAGCCTAAAAATTATCAAATCAAAGGGCAAAACCAACTCATCTTCAAACAAGAAATGCCCGAAGATATTAGACGCATTGAATTGCTTGAAGATTTGCTAAAAACCCTAGCAAACACCCGTTAAAACACAAAAACGAGTAGGGAAGGGTTTGCAACCCTTCCTCCCCCATTTCCACAAGCAGAGAAGTATTTATAACCTTTCCCCCATCTCATTGCCACAAGTAGGGAAGGGTTTGT
The DNA here is from genome assembly GCF_903642095.1 of Bathymodiolus brooksi thiotrophic gill symbiont. GTDB lineage: Bacteria > Pseudomonadota > Gammaproteobacteria > PS1 > Pseudothioglobaceae > Thiodubiliella. Next base: position 6,454 of record NZ_CAHJWD020000175.1, read on the forward strand.
AACCCTTCCCAATGTTTACAGCACACCTCAGGAAGGGTTACAAACCCTTCCCTACAACACACACCAACCAACAGCACTTTTATCTGCTTCTGAATTGATGATGTTTCTACTTACAGACAGATGTTTTGAAAATTTACAATCTTGCCATTTTTTACTGAAACGCCTTCTGCTTGAAGGCGTTTTATTTTGAGAGAAATATCATAGGCAAAACCACCTAAATCGCCATTTGTTTTCACCACACGGTGGCAAGGTATTTCGGGTGCAAAAGGGTTTTTATTCATAGCATTGCCAACGGCACGGTATGCTTTAGGGTTGCCGATTAGTTTGGCGAGTCTGGCATAGGTGATAACTTTGCCGGCAGGAACTTGGTTTTTAAGGGTTTGGTAGCATAATTGTTGAAATTGGGTCATTGTAAATAGGGTGCCATTGCTGTGTCAAACTTGCCTTGTGCTTGCAGGATAAAATCACAGGCTTCACGCACTGCGCCTTGTCCGCCAATTTTTTGGGTAACAAGGTGGGCGTTTTGTTTGACTAGGTCGTGTGCATTGGCGACGGCAATAGCAAAGCCGACTTTGGTCATTACTGGCAAATCAATGACATCATCGCCCATATAAGCCACTTCATCGGCGTTTATGTGTAATTTTTCTAATAATGCGTTGAAGGCAATTACTTTGTTGCTTTGCCCTTGGTAAAAGTGTTTAACGCCTAAATTCTGCATTCGATGATTGACACTTTTGGAATTTCTGGCACTAATGACTGCGGGTTCAATGCCGTTTTCTTTCAGCAGTTTAATGCCGTGTCCATCGAGTGAATTAAAGCGTTTGAACTCGGTGCCATCGTCGGTGAAATACAAACCACCATCGGTCAAAACGCCGTCAACATCAAAGATAATTAATTTAATTTTTTTTGCTAATGCGTCTATGCTCATCTATTTTGCTCCAATCAAATGCACGCCCTGGGTCGGTTTTTCGGTCTGGGGCAATGTCGTTGTGTCCAACAAGGTATTTTATGGGATATTGTTCGCACAAATCCGCTAAAATTTTGTTCAATTGTTGATATTGCATTTCGGTATAAGCAATGTCATCAGTGCCTTCCAGTTCAATGCCAATGGAAAAATCATTGCAATTGTCCCGCCCACGATAATGCGACACCCCAGCATGCCAAGCCTTATCAGCAAATTGCACAAATTGCACAACTGCTCCATTGCGTTTGATTAACAGATGACTTGATACTTTGAGATGCTCGATAGTGGCAAAATATGGATGAGCAGTGGGATCAAGTTGGTTTTGGAAAAAATCTTCGATATAACGGCCACCAAATTCGTTGGGCGGTAAAGATATATTGTGAATTACCACCATATCAATCTTGGCGGTGCGTTTGCTGAAATTGGGTGAGGGGGTTTGTTTAAAAGCCATCGTATTTAACCTTCTTATAATCATTTAGCCATTCATTTGCT
>NZ_CAHJWD020000176.1 GCF_903642095.1 Bathymodiolus brooksi thiotrophic gill symbiont
ACAGAAACAAAGGGTTCTTTAGATGAACTTGTTACATTTAATTACATGTACACAATCTACTTCAAATACAGAACATTTCTTAAGAAGAGATTTACATGTATGTTAGATATCATGAGTTACAGTTGACTATAAAATCAAAATAAACAAATTTTAAAAAGGTCAACCTACAAAAAATGTATCTGATAGAGATCCCACCTCAAAAACAAATTAACTACAGTACCTGTAATGAAATTTTGAGAAATCAATTAATAAGGAATATAGTTATGTAAAAAAAACTGCAGAAAAAATGCCTAACATTCCCAAGAGTAAATAATTATATTAAATATGATCCTTTGTCAGAGCTTTGTAACATGGACTTATTTTTTTGGTTCATTTCTTCTTTTCTTTTTAAAGTTTTCTATATTAAGTGTAGAAATAATAAAAGTATAATAAATGAAGATACATTTTTTTTGTAATATTGGTCAGTAGAGAAGTACTGGGCATGGGTGATTATGCAGCTTAATTGCTATTTAATTAGATCACACCACTGATTGATCGATATAAATTTCCTCCCCACTGATTGCTTATATGTGCTTTTGTAATTTTCGTAATTTCTCGTTAATGAAATGAGATCATGAAAAACATTTTACATGATATGTTTATATCAACAACAAATATCAAAAACTGCAAGATAAGTGCTGTCTTAAATCAATTTTTAATATAGAGATATTAAGTTTGTTGCATATTAAGTGTAAGTTCCTTTCCGAGTCTAATGTTTTACATACTGTAATGCTTCTTCTAAAATTAAGTTTTAATTTTGATAATATTGTAGTCTTGCAATAGATCTAAATGTTTGAACTGCACTTTTTTTGTACTATATCTCTTCTAATTCTCTTCTGTTCTCATGGTTTTTTTTTTACATAAATGGAGATGTATCTTTTCTAGATTTGTCCTATCAATAAAATTTAACATAAGTATATGTTTGGTCACTGTTTTTGGATTTCTTTCTTTAGCTCTGTAATATATATCCATGCAATATATTTCCGAGTTATAATCAATTAATTATAGGTTTTACAATGTGTCTTCACTTACAGTCGCAAATATCTGTTTACCTAGCTACGATATGCGTCGCTAGGTAAACTCATTTTGCGACCGTAAAACCGACGATTTACATCCGCAAAGCTTAAAATACAATACAGTTATGATCTCCTAAATATAATAATTTCAAGCTTCTGATCATGATCAAAATAGTTACTAAAAATATTTTCACCCCTAAAGTTGTTCCATTTAGCTGAAAATATTAATATCATATTATTTTTTTCAGAATCAATCCACCAATGAGGGGAGCTTTCCAGATGCTTGATGGAGAAAAAAAACTTTATAGTTTAAGGAAACCTTTCATTGTTCATTTAACTTTATTGTTTTTTATATCTT
>NZ_CAHJWD020000177.1 GCF_903642095.1 Bathymodiolus brooksi thiotrophic gill symbiont
AACAAATTTAATTTTAAAGAAGTATCTGGGTGATTTTCAAAAAAATGAAGACTTTGTGTGACATAGAGGGTGAAATTTCAAATTGGACAAATTGACATAATTTTGGTCGTAAAATAATGTCAATATGATATATTTTTCAGATTCAGTTGCTCAGTGCAATATATGAAGACAAAAATTTTTTTTTCAACTTTTATTAGCAACAAAGTGTTAAAATGATAACAAATACAGACTTACTTCCTCAGAGGTATCATTTTCTTTTGGGTATGGTAAAAGACCTAAATGTATTTCCATTTGATAATGATATGAAATAGGCACATTTTGGTACCAAACTTTGTATATATCATGAGAAAACAGTTTCAGTATATCAAAGAAACACTATTTTTACTGTATATTTTAAAAAATCTGGTAATTAAAGTTTTCATACAAGCATAAAAAATATGATCTAATGAGGCTTAATAGTTGTAAATCAATTATTTATATATGCCTAATAAATATAACAAAAGTTAAGTTAAGTTGATCATTGGTGGTATAAACTAGAGGTAACCAAATGAAAATACTGTCCATTTTTTTATGTTTTGTCACACTCCTGACACATTTTTCTAAAAGATAAATACACCAAATATCAAGCTAAATGCAATCATTGTTGGTCACAATAACTTTTTTAAGTAGTAGTACATAATCTATTTTGACTGAAAAAAGGTTTCCCTTGAATATATTTCATTTTTGCATTGTTATGATGTTATTTCAATCATATTTTATCATATTCTAAGTAATACTATCATAATTATAAAAAATGACAACTCAATTTTCAACCATTTATACATCTTTTCAAGAGTATAGTGCTTATTGAGAATTAAATAATTCCCCGAGACAATTACAAGCAGTTTTATGGAGGCTATATGCTTACAAAATAATCTATTTCTTAAATAAAATTGTCACACTCCTGACTCCCTCTCGAAAATAATATAACCAACTTATTCTTTCCAAACTAAAAGTTATATTTCTTCAAAAGCTTATATTTCTTACAGTTAACAGTAAATATTAAAAGAAGATTCAAAATTATGTTTTTGCTTTTTCTAATGATGAGTGTGCTAATTATTTGCCCTTTAGGAATTTATCTTATCAAAAATGGTTAAAATGGATTTGAAATTTATTAAAACTAGTAATAGATCATCTTTTCTTAGTATAAAATTACTTTTTAGTGGTTTTCAAATTAGTTTCCCCATGTTTCTCAATAATTTACTCTGCAAAAAAACTTCCTACTGCAATTGCAATCGACATTTAATGTTTTTATGTCAGGAGTGTGACATATTACTGTTGAATGAAAAATTATTGATAAATTTTCAAAAATGCTATATCAAAAGAATGAAAATGTTTTATGAAAGGCAAGATATATTAAAGTAAGTATTCTGTTTATCTAAAGCAACATACATCAATTTTTCATTTAGAAAAAAATCCATATTTTGACATGTTTTAAGAAAATATAACCCTTTATCATCACTTATTATGAGAAAGGTGTCATGCAATATACAAAAATACTATAATTATTACTTATTGTTTATATGTAATTAAATTGAAAACATTGTGGAAGTTTGTAGAAGCATGGTTTATTATTTTTTTTATTTAAAAGATATGCCTATTAAAAGTGTCACACTCCTGACATTAGTTATTTTGATTTCCTAGCTATGATATGTCATATATCAGAGCTATTTCCAACTTTTTTCTTTGATTGGGTCTGGAGCTTTTGGAAAATAAAGAAAATTGTGAACTATTAAAGCATACAACATAGTACTATACAACTAAGATAAAATGTCACACTCCTGACATTTTTTGTGTCTCTCCTTATGCAAGCCCAATTTTACAACTATCATATTCATCCAGTCTAATACTACTAAATTATTATAACTAATGTTTTTTTACAACATATTTTGACTTTTCTGAACTAATTAGTCTCAACAATGAAAAACTATTAAGGTTTAATTTGACATTTGTACAATTTTCCAAGTTAAATTTATTCACGTACACTAATTTAAAAAATAGAATAATTTTTTGTCGCAAAATCATAGGGTCACAAAACATCTAGATATTTGAAGTAAAATGGTACGAAATTATAGAATACCATCTTTCTTTAATATATTTTTTATTTTATTTTTTTTATCATCAAGGTAAGTTAAGGCAATTTAAAGTTTGTCACGCTAAAACGTCACACTCCTGACAAATTTGACCAGTTTTTAGAGGATAACTTTTTAACCGGAAGAGCAATCTCCATGACACTTTGCATGAAGATAACTGTTACCATTGTGCTTGTTTTAAGATATTTACCTTTCTTTCATATCATTTAATATTCAAATTATTCTCTGAAAATGAAAAGTCTTCATTTTTTTGAAAATCACCCATATGTTTCTTTAAAATTAAATTTGTTTTCTTTCTTTAT
>NZ_CAHJWD020000178.1 GCF_903642095.1 Bathymodiolus brooksi thiotrophic gill symbiont
GGTGTTTAAACGTCACTTTTCAACAATATTTCAGTTATATATTGACCTTTGAGCTACCTTTCCTGGCGCGAATATGTTGCAAGGTAGAAATACACTAGGGTATTTACGTAAACGGACATTCTACATACCGGAAAGAAAGTACGCTTACAAATATGCATCGATCACAAAATGTTTGACATGTTCACCTCGAGAAATGTAAAAAAAATCTTTAAATATCCACTCTCACGTCGGACTTAGAGAGTGTTGACTCTCAAATTAAATTTACTTCAATGATTGCAAATGTACCTACAAACAAATAGTAATAAAAAACAACAACATTAAATAGAATTAATTATAATTGTTCTCCCACTGGCACCTGGAAATTTGTGTCAACAAGATGTTCCTTCCATTATTGACACCTGTAACCTGAGCTAATTAATTCATATCAAGCTGGCTGTAATACCTAGTCCAATACACATATTGCCGTCACAGATGAACAAGTATAGGGACTTGAAATATTTGTAAACGGAATATTGTGTAACTTTAGCCGGTGATTTTTGCATCCGTTATTTCACCTTTATATGGATATCACACTCCGAAAGAATTATTTCTTATTCATTCATGTACACAGCCGTACCGGCCTCATTGACTGTTTTAAGTGACAACAGATTTTTTTTTTTAAATCGTCAGTGATTTCTCCAAACAAACAAAGTCAAAACGCAAACTTAAGTCGAGTTTTTACTCAAATTTAATTTGGTTTGTTAAGAAAACTTTTTTCGAGAAGTCCAAGCCAGGGCTGGACTCGGCGTATATAATTTTAAAGCTTAGATTTCGGAAAAGTTACGATATTTCTAGCATTCCGATTGTAATCGTAAAATTTAAATGTACTAGAAAGATCTATTAAAATTAAACAGATTAAAGAAACACAAACGGTGTAACTCGAAATTATTGTACAATTCTTTGATTATGAGGTGCTCCTATGCATCGAACGACTGTTGTGCCCGAGCGTGACAAATATTGACCTTGGAGCTACCTTTCCTGGCGCGAATATGGTGCAAGGTAAAAATACACTAGGGTATTTACATACCCGCACATTCTACACACCGGAAAGAAAGTACGCTTACAAATACGCATCGATCACAAAATGTTTGACATATTCACCTCGAGAAATGTAAAAGAAAAATCTTTTAATATCCACTCTCACGTCCGACCAAAATGTCCGACCAAATAGTCGGACTTAGAGAGTGTTGACTCTCAAATTTGTCGGACATTTTGGGAGGAATTTGTCGGACCTGAGAGTATGATCGTTGATACACTTGGAGTGTACTGTAGATCCCTCCAAGTGTGTCAACGATCAAACACTCAGGTCGGACAGAGAGTTTTGTCGGACTTCACACCGACAAATGTCCGACCAAATTGTCCG
>NZ_CAHJWD020000179.1 GCF_903642095.1 Bathymodiolus brooksi thiotrophic gill symbiont
AATTTTTTACTGACCCTGTCAATACTAATATTACCTCTCATATCCTGAGGTTTGCCAACATAAACGCCAAAATTTGATAAATGTGGCTTTAATATTTGATCAACAAATTTTCTTTCTGACTTGCCTTCAATGGAAATAAGAAGCCTTGTCATTCTGGCATACCACCAAGTAAATTTTCTTCCCAAGTTGTACCCATTTGGTAGTTTTCAAGCCATTCTTTTAATGCCTTTTGCTTATCTTTGCCAAATCTCTCAAATTTAGATTCCCCATTTTCATAATCTACAATAATAAAATCATCAGGTTCAAAACAATTAGCCAGTGTAACAGATTGAGTAGAAATAACAACTTGTGAACCATCATTTGCTACGGCTTTGATAATTTCAGATAACACAGTCAGTGCATCTGGATGTAATCCAATTTCTGGCTCGTCCAATACAATGGTTTTGGGGCGTAATTCTTTGGGCTGTAAAAATAGCGTTGCCATGCAAATAAAACGGGCAGTGCCATCGGATAAGGTTTGTGCTGAAAAACCTAAATTACTCAAGTCATTTTTATGTTGCCAACGCAACAAAATATTTTCATCTTGAATATTAAAATCAAAATTTTGAAAATAGGGGGCAACGGTTTGTACCGCTTGAACTATGTTTTTATAGTCTTGAAAAAAATTATTTTTCAAATGATATAAAAAAGGTGCTAGATTAGAGGCAAAACTGTCTAAAAATTTATTTTCTCCCTTATTTTGGAAAGATTTAAATTTAGCCGTAGCGGAAGTATCGTGAAAATGATACAACTTACATTCTTTTAAATATTCACCTTCATCACTTTCTAAAGTGTTGGTGTTTATTGCCTCAAGAGTTCCACCACTATCCCGATATTCTTCATGCCTAATAAATAAAGTATCTTCTTCATTGTTTTTTGCCAAAAAAACAAGATATTTCTTATCTCTTATCTCTAAATAAATTTCAATCTCATCAGTTGTTTGATTACCAAAATGTAAAAATCTTTCAGCACCGCCATTTTGTTTAATATAAGTTTGTAGCCTTTGAGTGCTGATATTTTCAAGCAATCTAAAAACAGAAATAAAATTACTCTTACCCGACCCATTTGCACCAATCAAAACATTAATCGGCTTTATCTCTAAATCCAATTCTTTAATAGATTTAAATCCTTTGATTTTAATGTGCGATAAATTGTCCATTATTTGATTTTACATTTTATCAGGTGCAGATACACCCAATAACCCCAAACCATTTGCCAATATTTGCTGAGTAGCTTTAATAAGTTTTAAACGACTGGCTTGCAGATTTTTATCTTCAATAAGAAAATCACAATTGTTGTAATAACTGTGAAAATCGCTGGCTAAATCACGCAAGTAATAAGCAACAACATGCGGTTCATAATTAAGGGCAGCGTTTTTGATGGTGTCGGCATAACGGCTGAGTTGCTTGATTAGGGCTTGTTCGTATTTGTCGTTCAGCAATGCCAAATCTGCTTGACCGCTGTCTTGTGCTTTTTCCATCACTGAGCAAATGCGAGCGTGTGCATATTGGACATAAAACACAGGGTTTTCATTGCTTTTGGATTTGGCTAAATTTAGGTCAAAGTCCATACTCTGTTCTGATTTACGCAAAATATAGAAAAAACGAGCCGCATCATTGCCCACTTCTTTGCACAATTCCTGCAAGGTAACAAACGAGCCACTGCGTGTGGACATCGGTATTTTAACTCCATCTCGATACAAATGAGCAAATTGCACCAGCAAAATCTCCAAGGTATCAGGGTTGTGATTCAGCGCTTTAATCGATGCTTTCACTCTGGCAATATAGCCGTGATGGTCAGCCCCCCAGATGTTAATAATCTTGTCATAACCTCGTTCAAATTTCTCAAGATGATAGGCAATATCAGAGGCAAAATAAGTGTGCATGCCATTATCACGCACCACAACACGGTCTAAATCATCGCCAAAATCAGTGGTTTTAAACCAAAGTGCCCCTGCTTTTTCGTAAATCTGCCCTGAGTCTTGTAATTTTTTCACCGTTTTTTCACTCAATCCACTATCTACTAAAGATTGCTCACAAAACCATTGCTGATATTCAACGCCAAAATTAGCTAAATCAGTTTTAATACCACTCAAAATATCATTAATTGCCAAATCAAATATTTTCTTATAATCACCACCCAATTGCGACTTGCAATTAGCAATCAAATCATCAATGTGTTTTTCTTTATCACCTCCCTCTTTTTCATCCTGACAAACACCCTCAAAAATATCTTTCTTTTCAATTCCCCTAATTTTTTCAGCAATATCAAAAATGTAATCTCCCTTATAACCATTATCTGGAAATGTATCCGTCCCCAAATAACGCAAATAAACCGAAGTCGCCAAAATATCCATCTGCCGACCCGCATCATTCACATAATATTCGTTATCCACCACAAACCCTATCGCCCGCAAAAGGTTGGCAACACTCGCCCCATACGCCGCCCCCCGACCATGCCCCACATGCAACGGCCCTGTCGGATTAGCAGACACAAACTCCAACAACACCCGCTGCCCCTCGCCCACCTTAGACAAACCATAGTCCGCCCCTTGCTCAATAATACGATTAACAACCAACGCATTAGCCCCCTGCGACATAAAGAAATTAATAAACCCAGGTCCAGCAATTTCAATTTTTTCCACTGCTAAAGTATCAGGAAAATTCGCCTTAATCTGCTCCGCCAACACTCGTGGCGCACATTTCGCCTGCTTAGACAACGCCATAGCAACATTAGAGGCAAAATCCCCTTGCACCTTATCCTTAGAATGATCAATTCGAACAATCTCAGGCACACTCTCCAGCACACCCTCATCCACCAATGCGGTTAAAGCCTGTTTTAATAGAGTTTGTAGTTTTTGTTTCATAATGTCTTCTCTAAACTAAAGCCTATTATTTTATCATCATCAATCGGAAAAGGCACTACAGCAAAATAAATTTCACCCCATTTACGAATAACCAACAATTCTTTGTTACTGCTCATCTTTATATTGATATTTAGGCAAATCTTTCGCTTCAATTCTTACCACTTTTTTGGTTTTTTCATCCCAAACCACTGCGTAATGCCCTAAGGCTTTTTTTAATGCCAAGGCTTTATTCACGCTTTTATCAAAGGATTTTAAAATTTCTTCTTCATCCAGCATTTTTATACTCCAAAATATTATCGTAAACAGTTCGGTTTCCGATTTTTATTTTATTATT
>NZ_CAHJWD020000180.1 GCF_903642095.1 Bathymodiolus brooksi thiotrophic gill symbiont
AAGAACAAAACGAATCACTGAAAATAAGAAAGACTACCATTAATGGTATTGGAAATCCTGTTCATGGATTGGGACAGACACAAAACGGTGGCGGAGTTAAGCCAGTTAATGGGCCATGAGTGCAATGCTTAATATGAGGAAATTTGTTTCTGTTTTAATTTTCTGATTTAAGACTGAAAAATATGGTTGCTTTTATTCTAAATATGTGGGATATCTTTTTCTATAAACCTTCGATATTTATGCAATAACAATTCAGACTCTTTTTGAAAAAAGTGTGTGGCTCTGAAAAGAACCGTTTTAGAAGTTTTGAGGATCTTCAGTGTTTATTCATACATCTCGACGTCTGTTTCATCGGAAACGATGTCCACTACTTCTCCAAACAGTTCCTGTCGTAGTTCAGCTACAACCTCTGCTTTCTTGTGGGCGTAGTCGTAATACATGTTGCGCATTCCATCAACAATAGCAATGCGTAAACGCAGTGAATATCTGAATGACTTGTGGTTATCTTTCTTTGCTTTGTTGTATCTTTGTTGAAGAGCATCTAATGAGTAGTTCAACTGTACAATCTGTTCACATGCCCTCTTAAATCGTTTTTCATTATCTACCAATGTAGATTTTTTGTTGAGGCATCTTTGTTGTACTTTGGCTTTCATGATTATGGTAGTAGTGTTAGCAGTAATAGAATTGAAACAAGTTCTGAAGATTGTCGAAGACCTGGCTGATTATATAGCTCTCGGTGTGACAGGTGAAATTGAGAAACGTCAATGGTCAGGGTATTGACAGAATAGAGTAATTGACTTTAGGCACGAGTCGACTGTGAAGATTGCCTCGTGTCGCGGGCTTGTGTTTATTGCCAAGCATCTTTGTTAATTAATCAGAGCTGATTGTCAAGCAATCAAGAAATTTATTAAATCATCTCTTTAGTAAAAAAGATTGTGTATTTCCGAAATAAAAAAAAAAATTAATTAAAAAAATTAAACAAAGGAAAAAACAAAAGGTTTGGAAGAAAACTTGATAACCCATACAGAAATATAAAAAGTATATTCAGCAAATTAAAATATGTAATGTATTTCGTATCGGAAAGACTGATTTATTATTTGTTAACTGGTCAACGAAAACTGCTATTTATTTCTAAAAAATTGTCAAATTTTAAATGAAATATATTTCAAGGCGAAATTTTTGCACGTGAATATCACGACTTTGAAAAAATGACAGAATCGTGCAGATTACAAGTCATAAATACAAATACAGTATGTAAACATTGTAATTCAAATGGTTGTCTATAGCAAATATTTTTTGAGGATAAATAATAGTGGTATGAATTTCAATACATGTATTTGAAAATTACTGTAATTGAAAAAAAACCAAATTGTTCCGAAAATGATATATACATGATTAATTTTTTTCTATAACAGTGTTGGTCAATAATTCCACCAATAAGAACAAAACGAATCACTGAAAATAAGAAAGACTACCATTAATGGTATTGGAAATCCTGTTCATGGATTGGGACAG
>NZ_CAHJWD020000181.1 GCF_903642095.1 Bathymodiolus brooksi thiotrophic gill symbiont
AACACTCCTAATAAACTGTTGCTATCAGAATCTGTTGTAAGTTGTCTTTTACGTGTAAAGCCCGGTATACACGATACAAGTTTTGCATCCAAGTCTCCATTCAAGAAAACTTGGATCAAGAAAACTTGAATTCAAGTTTGTGTATACACGATGCAAGAAATTTTGATGAATACACACAAGTTTTGGCGGGAGATACAACAAACAAAATGGCATTTTTGGGAGGAGAGGAGGGTGCTGCCCTTTGTATTGCATTATTATGTACAATTGTACTGCGAAGGAGATTAAGCTCCAAAAAGAGGTCAACATGGGCTCGTAAATGGCTTCGAAGGCAACGATGGGATGTATTTCTATGAAGTCTATTAGATCTTCAATCATTTCATTAGTCCATGTAACTGTCTTTTTCCTGCATTTTGGAGTTTCCTCTTTTCCCGCCATCTTTACACAACATGTGTAGTTGTTATTATTTACATTCACAAATTGATGCTGATAAGGATTCTGTCTTCTGATTGGTCAATCTCCATCCAAGTTGAAAAAAATATAGGATGCATTTCTATTCCATCCAAGTCCGTTCAAGTTTTTTGATTCAAGTTTCTTGTATGGTATACACGATAAAAAAACTTGAATTCAAGAAACTTGAATGGAGACTTGGATGCAAAACTTGCATCGTGTATACGCTTTAGGGTCAGTGTTAATAATCTTAGTTATCCCTTACAAATTGGCAGTGACCCACTTGACAGGTGCCCCCTATCGGATGACCAGTAATGGGTTTATTTTTTCAGCTTCATTCCCAACACAAAGGCATTCACATATGGGTTATATTTCTTTTCCATAACAAAGTGTTTTTTGGTACAAACTTATAAAATAATTATTCCAAATTGCTTATTACCAGTATATATTATCAGACATGAACAATTTTCTATAAAATAATGAAAATCTTAGTATTCATTTTCTATCTCTTTTGAAAATGTCACTTTTACCAAGAAGTTTATAGTCTTATATTCAGAAATATTTTAAAATTTTGTCACTCTCCCACTACAACTGTACAAGTTTTTCATTGTCACTCTCCCCCTACAACTGAACAAGTTTT
>NZ_CAHJWD020000182.1 GCF_903642095.1 Bathymodiolus brooksi thiotrophic gill symbiont
ACCTCGAGAAATGTAAAAAAAAAAAATCTTTTAATATCCACTCTCACGTCCGACCAAGACCAAAATGTCCGACCAAGAGGATTAAAAATGGCGGCTGAGTTGATGGCAGCTTGAAAAACAGCTCAGCAATTTTTGCAGTTTTTTGATGTTTTATGAAGTTCTAATGCAAAAAATTTTTGGAAAGATAATTGCCTATATAATGTGTTAAAGGATGATGTTTCTGTTGATGAAAATTTTGGATTTTTGAACATTTATTGAGTGTGTACAGATATTTTCATTGGAATTTATTGTTAGTGAAATTGACATTATGTCTGGAGGCAGTAATTCACTTAAACCTGGACAACCTAGAAGTACAAATATAAATACTGTTCAAACACTGCTCAAAGCAAAATTGGGTTCAACAAAGGAGAAAGCACCTAAGAAGGGTAGAACACATTCTCAGCTATCTAATGACTCAAACAATAGTATTGAATTTGATCTGTCAGGATTGGACCATATACAAAAGGACCTTGAGGAAATAAAATCAAGTCTTCAAGGTGTGACAAAGATAACTGATCTTAACGAGGCAACAAAAGATCTGGTAAAAAGTACTGAATTAGAAACATTAGTTACTGTTATAGTTAACAAACTACTCAACAATTTTGAAAGTAAATTGGAAACAAAATTTGAAACTAAACTTACACAAGTTACAAACAATATGCAGGAAAAAATAGATGCATTATCATTGGAAAATGAAAACTTGAAAGGCCAACTAGATGCCACAAAAAATGTACTTGGAAATGTAAAGACAACTCTTAATAGGAATGTTATACTGACCAAAGACGCTACCATACAAAGTAACTACAATGAACAATATTCGAGGAAAAACAATATAAAAGTGTTTAACATGAAAAAAAGAGACAAACAAAACCTGAGAGAGGATTTCATTGATCTTGTCAAGAAAGACCTTAATGTGGATTTAGAACTAAGGGATGTTGTAGCCATACACCGTTTACCTTCAGATCGACCAGGAGAAAAACCAATTATTGTCAGACTATTTAACAGTGATGCCAAAAGGAATGTCATGCGTGCAAAGAAAAACTTGAAAAACAATGTTCGTTTTGTAGACGACATTACAAAACAAAATCATGAACTAATGAAAAGGATGCGTGATTCCAATAGATTTGACTCTGTGTGGTTCTACAATTGTGGCATATATGGAAGAACACCTGATGATAAACAATTCAAATTTGGTTTGTATGATGACATTGACATTAAAATCAGACAGAGAAGGTAAATGCTTACTTTTTTACCATACATTAACTGTCCATATTTATTTAACTTTATATTTAATTTGTCTTTACCTGTTATGATATGCATATTGAATACACAGTAAAAAAGATTATATAGAATGTACATAAGATGATATCTACATACCGGTACCAGAAAATATACTGTCATGATTATTGATATACATTACATTTCATTTATGATTTTTATTACCGTATACATGTAGTACCCTGTATTTGATTCTGTATGGATTCTTTGGTTTTTTCAGAAATACATATTGTGACTACTTGCAACTGTCTTAGCACAAAATTTTAATTATTTACATTTGCATATTGAAGATAATATATACTATTACCTGCGCTACCAACAGTGGACATAGGCTTAGGGGCCATATGACTCCACCTGTTTGCCCAAATATATATATACATGTACCTAGGTAGGTTATGTAATCTGGAACTCTGAGTTTTTGGTATAACATGTCTTAGATTTGACCCATGTCTGAGGCGGAATAATGGTGTGCACCTCCTGTATTCATAAGTATTGG
>NZ_CAHJWD020000183.1 GCF_903642095.1 Bathymodiolus brooksi thiotrophic gill symbiont
GATATACCCAATAAACCATGTCAGTGGCGGCCAATGCAATGAGTACTAGGCGGATAATAATCAAATGAAAGGAATGATCCCTTTTATGCAAGGTTTATTTGTGTCATAGTACTGCTAAATGGCTTCGTTTTAAATAGGCTCAGGACATCATACCATTATCGAGCATAATGAATATAAATGTCAGTACCCGTATTTCTTCTAATTAACGCCCCCTTCTAATAAACGCCCCCTCACTTAATTCTGCCAACAGAACATTTTTACTTCTAATAAACGCCCCCATTTCCATAAAAATAAATTAAGACCAGTAATCTTAGAACTTTAATTAGAATTATACAGTAATCGATTTGAGCTTTAATGAAAATTGTAAAATAATCGAACAATGAGTTCCAAAAATACCGGTAGTTCCGCTAATTATGCACTTCGCTACACATGCTACATGTACATCGGAAAATAAATCAATAATCTACACTCTAAATCTATCTATCAATGAACTACGGTAACTATTCTAAACTAAAACTAAGTTTTTTCATAAAGATTTTATACAACTGGTAAAAGCTACACATCGTTAATGTCCGTCACTGTCATAATCGGATTCATTTTCCTCTTCCAATTCTGAATTTATTTCGTTTTCACCATCGCTGATTTCGGTGTTTTGTTCGTTGAATGACGAAACGTTTGCTAAAATTTCCTCATCCATTCTGACGTCCTCTTCGTCGAATCCTTCAAATGGATCATCGTCGCCTTCATTTTGAAATAAATTATCTTCACTGCCGTCCAAGGCATTCGAGATTCCACATTTTTTAAATGATTTACGTATTATGTCAGGAGAAATTGCATCCCAGGATTGTTTGATCCATTTCAGAATTAAAGATTTAGAAGGAGCACGTCTGTTGCCACCTTTGGTTTTCTCCACAGGTCCAGAAAATAGCCATTCATCATACATTTCTGATAAGTGCGACTTAAACGGTTTATTCCATGAAACATCAGCCGGCTGTAATTTTGATGTGCATCCTCCGGGAATAACACACAGATCCGAGTTGTATTTCATTCGGACAGACTCCTTGATGGATGGAGTTATATGTGCCCTAAAGGCATCCCAAACGAGAAAACGGCGTTTTTGGTTATTTAAACACCAAATTCTTTTCAACCAAAAGTTAATGCTTTCTTCGTTTGCCCAAGACTTTTTTCCCGATCCACACATAAACACTACCACACCGTTCGGAACTTCATTTTTTGGTAGTGGACGGACACCAGGTAGGTGAACAAGAGGAGGTAGTTTTGTTCCGTCAGCATAAGCAGCGAGCGTAACAGTAAGTCTTTCTTTTTCATGGCCCGTTGTTGCCACACGCACCTCCTTTTCCCCACGTTCAGCTAATGTTGACTTTCCTGGCATTTCGAACCACACTGGGGTCTCATCCATATTGAGAACATGCCCAACACACTGTCCTGGATTCCCACGCTGAAGAACGAGTTTTACTGAAAATTTATCATTTGGATTGTTTTCCTCTCTTTCACATATTAGTTTGTCTCCAATTTCGTATTTCCACACATTTTTATAGACATGGTAACCCCTGATAGAACTATTAAAATTATATTCCATAGATTCAATAGACGATTATCAAACACGTTTATAAGAATTTACATCAACTGGATTGTGCTATTTATAGATAACAATGAGACAACCGACACACGTGTAAAATTCTATTGTCTGTTTCACGAAGTCAACTTGGAAATTTTTTCTCTAATTAACGCCCCCCTTTTGGAAAATGTCAACGCCCCCGGGGCGTTTATTAGAAGAAATA
>NZ_CAHJWD020000184.1 GCF_903642095.1 Bathymodiolus brooksi thiotrophic gill symbiont
CCCTTAATTGTTCCTTACTCAGTAAATCTTCCTATTCGCCCTTTTTGGAATAACAAAAATAATTATGAAATATTTTTCCTATGTTTTTCAGCTTTGCCTGAAATAAATCCAATATATGACATCAGCATATGTAAGTGTGTACATATTGTTTTTTATTATACTTTTTTGTTCATTGTTCATCTCCAATTTCTTCAATGTTGTATATTTGTTTTATACTTACCTGTACATATACCTGTGTTTTTGTGGATGCGAGGAGGTACTTACTTTACGACATATAAAATATGACTGTGGCTGTCTCTGTATCTATCTTCTTCTGAAACCCAATGGGTAATTCATTAGAAGCTTACAGATCAGCCATAGGCATGTTTTATAACTGTTCAAGGATCTCAAGTAAATGTGTGCTTGTACAAGCCGATTCTTATAGAAATATCTTATTAACAAACTTACGGTGTTCTTTCTTGTTCGTGTCCCTCCTTGTCCTCCAGAGTTTAAATCCAAATGTAAATGTTGTCTTTCTTTTATTCGTTCTTCACTTCATCTTAATGATCGGTAATGTCGAACTAAATCCTGGTCCGGAAACTTACATATCGAGTTCACCGCCTAACTTAGACAATAGTTCAAACGATAATTCCATTTCCTTGTGTAATATCAATATACGTAGTATCAGAAACAAAACAAATTTCGTCCAGCATTTTGCAGATGAATTTGATATTCTAGTAATAACTGAATCGCACCTTGATAACAGTATTCAGAACGACGATATTGAATTATGTTCCTTCACAAAAAATATCCAACGCCGCGACAGACAGAATCAAACGGGAGGGGGGCTTCTGATTTATACGAAAGAAAATGTAAACATTTCAAGGATAATCCAACTAGAGAATAATTTAGATGAAAGTCTTTGGGTTCAGATTCACGCGAAGGGTCAATCTTTTCTTTTATGCAATACATACCGTCCACAGTGGACCGACAACGAGTATTGGTCACGATTAACGCATGCTATTGAATTAGCTCATCAGATAAACGAAAATATCGTGATTTCGGGCGACCTGAATTCTAATCTTTTTAATGTAAATAATAACAAGCTGGTTGACTTGATGACCACGTTTAATTTTAGAAATGTTATAGTAAAACCAACAAGATTAAATAATTTATTAGACCCAATTATAATTTCCGATACCATGACCCCACTATATTCTGATGTTTTTGAGATGCCATCAGAAATTAGTGATCACGATGCAGCAGTTGCTTTTCTCAAATGTCCAAAATCGACTTCATGTTCATTTACCAGAGAAATTTGGCAGTATGAGAATATAGATTTAGAACTCTTTAATAACAAAATGAACGAAATTAACTGGAATGAAATGATAGGCTTTTTAAACGACGTAGATGACATGGTTGAAGAATTTACAAAATTATTTTTGGACATAGCAAGGCAAAGTATTCCAACGAAAACTATAACTGTACGGGATTATGACAAACCATGGTTTAATAACGAAATTAGAAAAGAAATTCGACTACGCGATCGCCTGAGAAAAAATGTTTTCAAATTTGGGAGGGAAAGTGATACTTTAAAATATAAAAAACAAAGGAACAAGGTCAATAATATGAAAAAGAAAGCAAAAGAAAATTTTGAAAGTAACTTAGACAATATATTATTAGATAATTCGACGAACCCTAAAACTTACTGGAAAATAATGAAAATGCTAATTAAATCTAACAAGGGAAGTAACTGTATCCCTCCGCTTCGAAACACAATTAATGATGAACATTTAGATGAAATGGTATATGACGACGACAAAAAATGTGAACTATTAAATAAATATTTTAGCTTAGTATCTAAGTTGGAGGAAGAAAATATACCAGTACCCCCCTTTGAAAGTAAAACTAATGACTCAATTACCGACATTTTTGTGACTGCTAGTGAAATTGTAGATTTCATTCAAATATTAGACCTAAAAAAAGCGTCCGGTCCTGACAAAATCAGCCATAAAATGCTCAAAATAGCCCCAGAAAAAATTGCCGAACCACTTCAAATTATCTTTAACAAATCTTTACGACAAGGCAAGTATCCTTCAAGCTGGAAAATTGCACACGTGATAGCTATTTTTAAAAAAGGTGATGCCTCTTTGCCTTCAAATTACCGTCCGATATCTTTGATAAGTTGTGTTGGTAAAATTATGGAGAGAGTAGTCTATAAAAATGTTTATAATTATCTTGTTAGAAACAAACTTATATATGAGTATCAGTCTGGCTTTCTTCCGAAACATTCTACTATCCACCAGTTGTTAGAACTATACAACTCTATACTCAATTCACTAGAAAAAAAAGAATTTAGTTGTTTTTTATTCTGTGACTTTTCCAAAGCTTTCGATAAAGTTTGGCACAGGGGTTTAATACATAAAATGAATTCTTATGGTATAAAAGGTCCTTTAATCAAATGGTTTGAAAATTATTTGTATCAAAGAAAGCAAAAAGTGATTAACAGGGCAACATCATCAACTGTTTGTGAAGTCTCTGCTGGAGTCCCCCAAGGGTCAGTTTTAGGCCCTTTACTATTTTTAGTTTATATAAATGATATTGGAGAGAAGCTCCTCTCTCTCAGTAGACTCTTTGCAGATGATACTTCTTTAGGTTATTCAAGTCAAAATGTTGTTGAAATTGAAAATGTTATAAATCATGATTTGTGTGAACTAAATACCTGGTCCACAAAATGGTTAATGTCTTTTAATCCAGACAAAACTGAGATTATGTTATTTTCCAATACAGACGTTAGATATAATTTTAATTTCACATTTAATGGAAACAATATCCCTATAACAACGAGCCATAAACACTTGGGTGTAACCTTGTCAAGCGATGCTAAATGGAATAACCACATTGAAAATATAATCTTAAGCGTATCAAGACATTTAGGTATTCTGCGAAAATTAAAATATAGGTTAAGTAGACAAAATCTAGAAAAACTGTACTTAGTATATATCCGCCCAATTTTTGAATATGCCTGTGAAATATGGGATAATTGTGGAGTGTGTTATTCAACCAAACTTGAAAAATTGCAACTAGATGCTGCAAGGATTGTAACTGGATTACCAATTTTCACAAAAACAGATAAATTATACTCAGAAACAGGATGGACTACTCTCTCTAGTAGAAGGCATAATAGGAAACTCCAGTTATTTTATAATATAAAGAATGGACATGCACCAAATTATCTTAGAGAACTTATTCCTCCTACTGTACAAAGCACAACTATTTACCCCTTAAGAAACGGTTCGGATTTAATAATACCTTTTTGTAGACTCTCGATTACAACTGAATCTTTTATTCCATCTACTGTTAAACTCTGGAACCGGCTAGATCAATTTGATCGTAATCTTGACACATTAACTAAATTCAAAAAAGCCAT
The DNA here is from genome assembly GCF_903642095.1 of Bathymodiolus brooksi thiotrophic gill symbiont. Lineage (GTDB taxonomy): Bacteria > Pseudomonadota > Gammaproteobacteria > PS1 > Pseudothioglobaceae > Thiodubiliella. Next base: position 3,410 of record NZ_CAHJWD020000184.1, read on the forward strand.
TCGAAAGGAACAGTCAGATAACTCAAAACGTATCCCGAAACATTTTTATTATGGTCCCAGAAAATATCCCTACTAGCCAAATTACGTTGTCAAAACGTTGTGACAACGTAACTTTTTCGTTGTTACAACGTAATAATTTTACGTTTTAACTACGCCGATTTGTAGACTCCCCTAGACGTAAATACCACGTTGTGGTACTACGTAGTAAAAGACCATTCTACAACCAAACGACAACCATGACCATGTAAGGACGTTTACACAACGTAACCACCAACCATCACAAGACCTTTATACGAGGTAATTACAACTAATTAAGGACGTTTACACAACGTAACTACCAACCATCATAAGACCTTTATACGAGGTAATTACAACCACCAAAGGACCTTTACATGACGTAATTACAACCACATAGGGACCTTTCGACAACGTAACTACAACCACCTAGGGACCTTTACACAACGCAACTACGACCACCTAGGGATCTTTACACAACGTAACTACGACCACCTAGGGATCTTTACACAACGTAACTACGACCACCTAGGGATCTTTACACAACGTAACTACGACCACCTAGGGATCTTTACACAACGTAACTACGACCACCTAGGGATCTTTACACAATGTAACTACGACGACCTAAAGACCTTTAGACGACGCAACTACAACCATCTCTTTATAGTTATACAACTACAATATACAACCCTAAAAGGACTTTTATAGCCAAATTACGTTGTCAAAGCATTGTGACAACCTAATTTGGATAGTAGGGTAACTATAATCACATTAAGACCGTTACACCATGCAACTACCAACTACATTATTTTTTGTGTATTTAAGGACCTTTTGTGATGTTCTTATTTCCATCCCATGTTCTTAATTTTTTTGAGTTAACTAATAAAATATAAAGTTCTAAACATTTATTAATCCAAATTATTGCAACTTTTACAGATGATGAAACACTCTTTCTACTCTCAGACTCCTCCCATCATAATCTATTTTAAAGATGCCAAAATGTTTAGAAGTAATTATTATACAAATATAAATATGTCCGGTAATAATAAATATATCAGATTAAAAAACATGTATAATAAATGTACTAAAAATCTTTATCTTGTGAATGTTGCATTTGACAAAATTTTAGATGTATATAGATAACATCTCTAGAAGTAATGAATAGGTACACATCCAGTGGAGGACCTACATTTTAAGCTCCCTGAACTATTATGTGGGCCCTTTTGCAGCCAGCAAGAATAACCAACAAGGTCAAAAGGGCCATGAACAGGGTGTTGGGGTGGAGTCCTTGACAATGGGCCAAACATTGATCCCTTTCCCACCAGCAAAGAGGTCTGGGTAACGGAAGGTATCTTCTTCAATGGTGTTGTTCCATGGGAGATCCTGATAATTGTTTTTTTTTAAATTTAACCACTATATCTCAGATTTTTATTAAAATTGCTGTACTGGGTTATAAGCATTTTATGCTAGAAAACAGAAATATCTCAATAAATATGGGAACTGAAGCACTAGTTGCTGGCTAAGGAAACAGCAGAAATACATGTATACATATAAAAATATCACCCTGCT
>NZ_CAHJWD020000185.1 GCF_903642095.1 Bathymodiolus brooksi thiotrophic gill symbiont
AGCTTTGTGAATTTCCAATGTGTCTTTGTTTAAATTTCGTCCTTATTGATGACTATGCCTTTGTTTACCTGTTTTTAATCATCCAGAACGGTTATGCATATCGATTTTGTGATATATCAATTTGCCAGAAATATCATACGAAGAGGGCTTTGTAATATAACATTACATGCATGTATAGAATATAAAAGAAACAATGATTTATTTTATTCTCTAAATGTTTATAAAAAGCGTGTAATGTACCATTTTGCTTAGACAATATCAATGCATATTACAACAACATAAGTTTTGTGAATTTCCAATGTGTCTTTGCTTCAATTTCGTCCTTATTGATGACTATGCCTTTGTTTACCTGTTTTTAATCATCCAGAACGGTTATGCATATCGATTTTGTGATATATCAATTTGCCAGAAATATCATACGAAGAGGGCTTTGTAATATAACATTACATGCATGTATAGAATATAGAAGAAACAATGATTTATTTTATTCTCTAAACGTTTATAAAAAGCCTGTAATGTACCATTTTGTTTACATCATTAAGACATTAACATCAAGATCGGGATAAATTACATCAATATAACTATTGAATTGACCTCAATCCACAGTTGTGATTATAATACAAACAAGATGACATTTACTTAACATTTAATATGCTAATGTCAATAAATGCTAGAGAATACTGAAGTGGTAGCACAAAATGGACAATCCATAGAAACTGGCAACGCAGGTCACACAAGAAAAAGAATGAAAACCAAACAAAACCCAAAAACCCAACACAATGTGCGTTGGACACTACTATCCGCAAACAAACACAGATCACGTTAATAAGACATGAGCCCTCTTATAAACAACTGGAGGTAAAGACAAACCAACCATCGTTTGTATGGGGAAATCACAACACCGAACCCAAAACGTCAAGACACTTAATAGGAGAACACAAAGCACTACAAAGATGAGCAACACGGATCTTAATA
>NZ_CAHJWD020000186.1 GCF_903642095.1 Bathymodiolus brooksi thiotrophic gill symbiont
GAACAAAAACAACCTTATGACAAATATGATATAGCACATAATACAGGAACCATTCCTGTAGAACAGAAACAACCTTATGACAAATATGATATAGTACAGAATACAGGAACCATTCCTGTAGAACAGAAACAACCTTATGACAAATATGATATAGTACAGAATACAGGAACCATTCCTGTAGAACAGAAACAACCCCATGACAAATATGATATAGCACAAAATACAGGAACCGTTCCTGTAGAACAGAAACAACATTATGACAAATATGATATAGCATATAATACAGGAACCATTTCTGTAGAACAGAAACAACCTTACGACAAATATGATATAGCACATAATACAGGAACCATTCCTGTAGAACAGAAACAACATTATGACAAATATGATATTGCACATAATACAGGAACCATTCCTGTAGAACAGAAACAACTTTACGACAAATATGATATAGTACAGAATACAGGAACCATTCCTCTAGAACAGAAACAACCTTATGACAAATATGATATTACACAGAATACAGGAACCATTCCTGTAGAACATAAACAATCATTATGACAAATATCATATAGTACAGAATACAGGAACCATTCCTGTAGAACAGAAACAACCTTATGACAAATATGATATAGCACAGAATACAGGAACCATTCCTGTAGAACAGAAACAACCTTATGACAAATATGATATAGCACAGAATACAGGAACCATTCCTGTAGAACAGAAACAACATTATGACAAATATGATATAGCACATAATACAGGAACCATTCCTGTAGAACAGAAACAACCTTATGACAAATATGATATAGTACAGAATACAGGAACCATTCC
>NZ_CAHJWD020000187.1 GCF_903642095.1 Bathymodiolus brooksi thiotrophic gill symbiont
TTTTCAAATTCGAATATACTTTAAGCGCATCACAGTACAAGGGGGTCTTGACTTTATTACATAAGGGAGGGGAACGGGAAGACATAAAAAACTGGAGACCATTGACCTTACTGAATTGTGATTATAAAATAATTTCGAAGCTTTTGGCCGAACGATTAAAAAATGTTTTAACTAAGCTAATTCATCCGGATCAAAAAGGGTTTGTAAAGGGTCGGAACATAAGTGAAGCAAACAGAATGATACAAGACATCATACAATACGCAGACGAAGAAAATGAAGAAGGCATAATAGTTTTCTTAGATCAACAAAAAGCATTCGATAGAGTTGAATGGGGGTGGGTAGACTTCGTGTTAAAAACATTTAACTTCGGGGAAAAATTTAGGGGGTGGATTCAAATGTTAGTTAAAAATGCTACAACATCCATAAAGACAAATGGATTTGTTTCAAAATTTTTCTCCATATCTCGCTCATGTAGACAGGGGTGTCCCGTCGCACCGCTAATTTACATATTGCAAGCCGAACCCATGGCATGTGCAATTAGAGGAAATAATGATATAAAGGGGATTAAATTACCAGGTGAACCGGGTGGGAAGGAATTAGAAGCCAAAATAAGTATGTTTGCAGATGACACACAACTTTTCAATAAAGATGAACGCTCTGTTGAGAAATCCTTCGATATACTTTCAAAATATGAAAAAGCATCCGGATCAAGAATTAATTATAATAAAACAAAAGCAATTTCTATTGGCAATGCCCGCCATAGAAAACCAAAATTTAATAAAATATCATGGATTAAAGAAAATGTAAAAACTTTGGGGGTACATCATGGTTACAATGTTGACAATGATAAAATTTGGAAGGACATTATTGATAGAATGAAAAATTGTATACAAGTTTGGAAAAGCAGAAAACTTTCCTACAAAGGTAAAACTATAATTGTGAAAAATCTTTTGTTATCATATTGTGGATTTGAAATTGAAATGAAGGGCATTCCTGATAAATTTAAAAAGGAAATTGAAACATTAATGTGGGACTTTATATGGGAGGGGAAAGTTAATCAGATTAAAAGAGATGTATGTTGTTTAGATATAGAAAATGGTGGCATGAGTATGGTTAATCTAGATTCCTACATTGACAGTAGAAGAATAAAATTTATTTATCGCATTATTAACGAACCAATTGAAAATTGGAATGCTATTGGAAAATATTGGTTAAGTAGACTTGATTTTAAATTTAATGAAACTTTTTTTATTTGCAAATGCTCAAATGTTTCATCCTTAAATTTAAACAGGTATCCCTTGTTCTATCAAAAATCAATCCAAGCATGGACAAAATTTTTACAATGTGTACAAAAGGTGGAAACCAAAACAGATATCTTGCATGTTAGATTATTTGGGAATTGTAATATAACCTTCCAAAATAAACCTTTAATATTT
>NZ_CAHJWD020000188.1 GCF_903642095.1 Bathymodiolus brooksi thiotrophic gill symbiont
CAGCGGCAATTCGCGCTTTGTCAGTAATAGTGGAACCACCTAAAATTCGGGCAATTTCATCTACACGCTGATTGTCAGATAAGGGCATAACTGTGGTTTGTGCACCCTCTTTTTCTTGTGCTTTTTGCACGCGTAAGTGTTGATGTCCAAAAGCGGCAACTTGTGCTAAATGGGTGATACAAATGATTTGATAATGTTGGCTAAGTTGTTTGAGTTTTTTGCCAACGACTTCGGCGACTGCACCGCTAATACCAACATCAATTTCATCAAAAATCAAGGTTGGCGTGTATTCGTTATCGCTACTAACTACTGAAATTGCTAAAGAAATACGGGAAAGTTCACCGCCTGATGCAACTTTTTTTAGGGCTTTGAAATCGCTACCCATATTGGTTTGGACTAAGAAATCAACGCTTTCGTTGCCGTTATAATGCACCCCGAGTGTTTTCTTCGGCAAATCAACTTTAAATCCACTGCCCGGCATACCGAGGACTTGCATTGCTTCGGTGACTAAGTTTGACAATAAGTTGGATTTTTCAAGTCTAATTTTGCTCAAAACTTTAGCCTGTTCATGATATTTTTGTGCCAAAACTTCTTTTTGTTGCTGTAATCCATGTAGCGATGTCCCTGTGCCATCAATGGCATCTAGTGCGGTGGAAATGGCACCTTTCGTGGTAATTAATTCAGTGATTTGACAAGTGTGTTTGCGGGCTAAATTGTGTAGTTCGCTTAAACGAGCTTCTAGTTCAGTGGTGGTTTGTTCGTCAAACGACAAGTTGCTTAAATAATTGTTTAATTCATAAATGGTTTCTTGAGTTTGCACTTGTGCACTAGAAAGCATTTGTGCAATTGGCGTGAGTTTTTCATCGGTTTCAAGTGCTTGATTGAGTGTGTGAGTTAAATTGAGTAATTGTGCATTGGCACCCGATTCTTGCTCTAGTTGAGACAATATGCTGGAAGTTTTTTCAATCAAACTGGCGGCATTGGCACTGGTTTTAAAATCATTTTCAATGCTATCAAGTTCTTCTTGGGCAAGCACAGCGTTGTCTAATTCTTGTAATTGGTGTTGTAACAATTCTTGCTGTTGTTGCTTAAGGTCTTGGTTACTACTTAATTCGTCAATCTGGCGGCTAATCGTATTGTATTGCGTTACAATCACATTGAGTGCATCGCAGGTTGTAGAATGTTGCGCATAAGTATCCAGCAATTCACGCTGTTGTTCGGCTCGTAGTAACAATTGATGTTCATTTTGACCGTGCATATCAATCAACAACTCGCCCACACCCCGTAATACTGAAAGTGGCACATTGATGCCATTTACAAAAGCTTTTGAACGCCCATCACTGCTGATAATACGACGCAAAATACACTCACCATCTTCCTCTAATGAATGCGTTTGCAAATAGGCTTGTATTTTTTCTTGATTGCTTACATCAAAAGCCGCACTTACTTCGGCTTTGTTTTGCCCATGACGCACAAGCGTGAAATCGCTACGGTGCCCTAATGCTAAATTCAAGGCTTGTAATAAAATAGATTTACCCGCACCTGTTTCGCCAGTAACAGTACTCATACCTGCTTCAAAAGACAAATCCAGTTTTTCGACAACTGCTAAATTTTTAACACTTAATTGAGACAGCATTTTGATTAAAGTTTATGTCCCCAATGTAATTTAGAGCGAATGATTTCAAAATAATCATAATTTTTCGGATGTAATAGTTGAATTAAATTATGGTATTGATGCAGGTGAATGCTTTGCCCTATTGAAATCGATATTGAGGTCTGCCCATCAAAACTAACAATTGCACCATTGTCTGAATCTTTTATTTGAATCACCACTTCGCTATCACCCGGCACCAGCAGTGGACGATGACTCGTTGTATGTGGGCAAATGGACACCAAGCCAATAGCATTTATACCGGGGTGCATAATTGGCCCGCCACTGGATAGGGCATACGCAGTTGAGCCTGTTGGCGTGGTAACAATCAATCCATCTGCCCGTTGATTATTGACAAACTTGCCGTTAATTAATAAATCAAACTCAATCATTTTTAAGGTTTCCGCCCTATGCACAACCACATCGTTCAACGCCAAAAAATGCCCTAATATCTTACCATCTTGTTTAATTTCACATGATAATAAATGGCGTTCTTCTTGGGTAAAGTCGCCATTTAATATCTCAGTAACAATGTCCGCCATATTGGTGGCAGGCACATCTGCTAAAAATCCAAGACGACCTAAATTGATACCCAGTATAGGTATTTTATTATCAACAAAAGTGCGTGCAGTGTTTAGTAGTGAGCCATCGCCACCCACCACAATAATCAAATCTGCCTGTGCAGCAATTTGTTTATCGCCTTGCACCACATCTATGCCTTTTCCTTTGAGCAAAGTGCCGAGTTCTTTGGCTTTATCATTGCTGTGAGGGTCATTAGGTTTAGTAATTATGCCAATTGTGTAAAACATATTTGATTTTTTCATAATAGACCTTATATAATGAGCGAAATATACACGAATTGAGTATTAAAAATGACAAAAAAGAAAACACAAGACAAAAAACCAGTAGATGCTTCTGTAGAAGAAGAGAAAAAAACAGAGGATCCAGTTGAGGCAGTTGATATTGAAGCAGCCATTAAAAACGCTTCAAGAATACCAGCAAGCGATGATTTAGAATCACAGTTAGAAGAGGCACAACAATCTGCCAAAGATAATTGGGATAAAGCCTTACGCACTCAGGCAGAAATGGAAAACCTAAAACGCCGTAATGCTAAAGATTTAGAAAACGCACATAAGTTTGCACTTGACGGCTTTGTTAAGGCATTACTTGAAGTTAAAGATTCTTTGACTATGGGGCTAAAAACTGCTAATGAAGAAACTGCTACGATTGAAAGTATTCTTGAAGGTCTAGAAATGACCGACAAAGTTTTTCTTGCTACTTTTAAAAAATTTGGCGTTGAAACGCTTAACCCAACAGGAGAAGTTTTTAATCCAGAATTTCATGAAGCCGTTACTATGGTGCCAATGCCTGACAAAGAATCTAACTCTGTTTTAGAAGTTGTGCAAATCGGCTTTACTCTAAACGGTCGTTTAGTTCGTCCAGCGATGGTGGTTGTGGTTCAGTGATTTTTTAGATACGCTCTATGGTATAATTCTCGCTCGTTTTTAGCCTAATAATATTAACTTGGTATTTAACTGACAGATTGATATAAGGCTATATTTTATTTACTATTTTTTTAAAGGAAACAACATTATGAAACTTATACTTCTAGGTGCACCGGGTGCTGGTAAAGGCACAGTTGCAAAATTATTAACCAAAATTGACGGCTCAGTTCAAATCTCTACTGGCGATATTCTGCGTGGTGCAGTTGCTGCTGGCACAGAATTAGGCAAACAAGCACAGGCGGCTATGAAGGCTGGTGATTTGGTGTCTGATGATTTAATTATGGGCATTATGGAAGAAAGACTTAAGGAAGACGATTGCAAATCTGGCTACTTATTAGACGGTTTCCCTCGCACTATTCCACAAGCAGAAGCACTAAAAGCATTGCTTGAAAAAATGGGCGAAAAATTAGATGCTGCAGTTGAAATTGATGTGCCTAGAGATGTTATTCTTGACCGTTTGACCACACGCCGCACCTGTTCTGGCTGTGGTGCGATTTATAATGTAAAGTCAAATCCAACCAAAGTTGACGGTGTATGTGATAAGTGTGGCGAACCAGTGGTTCAACGCGACGATGAAACCGAAGAAGCCATTAGCAACCGCCTCAATGTTTATAGCGATCAAACTGCCCCTTTGGTTGGTTTCTATAAAGAAGAAGGCTTGTTACTTAGCGTTGATGCCACTTCATCTGAAGCAGTAATCAATGCTATTCAAGAAAAAATTGGTTAATTAAGCAATTTATCAAAAAAGCCAAAAACCCCGAGCATAGTGTTTGGGGTTTTTTTTGCAATGAACATTATATTATAACTTGAGATATTTGCATTAAAGGAGGGTCGCACTTTGCCTACAATAAATCAATTTTCCTTATTAGCTAAATATAATCAACTGATGAATCAGAGACAATACAAAGCCACTGCTAGCCTATCTATGTCTGAACTTTGTGAAGATAAAGGGGCTTTTTTTAAATCTGTGTTTGGCACACTTAACCATATAATGGTTGGTGATATTATTTGGCTAAAAAGATTTTTTGAGCACTCAAACCTCGAGGTGTTGCCTTATATTTTACAACGAGAAGCACCAAAGTCATTAAACACAGTATTGTTTACTGATTTTGAAGAATTGAAAAAAGAACGAGAAACAATTGACGAAATTATCATTAGTTGGATAAAATCGTTAACCGACTGTGATTTAAATAAGTGTATTACATACACGAGTATAGATGGAAAGTCATTTACTAAACCACTTGCTGGTTTGATTCACCACTTATTTTTACACCAAGTTCACCATAGAGGGCAAGTAACAACCTTGCTTGCCCAATATGGTGTGGATTTTGGCGAAACTGATCTTATTGAAATTATCAATGTATGTAAAGCACAATAAATCTATTGAAATATATTTGGGGGGTCTTTTCTCTGAGTAAGTCTTGCTTGATTTGGAGGTTTGCTCTCTTCCTTTTACCACCTATTTTTACAAGTAGGCAAGGCCTTTTCCTTCCTAGTATTTAAATTCTGGCTTTAGAAGGGGCTACAAGCCCTTTCCTATTTTGCACTTTTGCCTTAGTTCTCCTTGCTTTTGGTTGACCTTAAGTTACTCTTCTTTCCAAGCTGTGCGTGAGAATGTATATTTGGGTTTGAAGATAAGTATAAAACAAACAAACCTTGCTCAAAAAAAAGCCCCGTTTTCACGGGGCTTTTTTCTTTGTTTGTCTTATCTACTTATTAAACAAATCGGCGTTTCCTTCTGATTAGATAATAAGCACTTAACACCATTAACAAAATAAAGCCCATATCAAATCTAGCTGGTGCATTAGGATTGTAAACACAACCACCGCCACTGCTACCACCGCTAGAAGGAGGATCTATAGAATCTTCAAGATCTGGCACTGTGATTGAAATAGTGCTTGCAACCACACCGTTGGCATCGCCAGTGTTGTCGGCTTGTTCGCCATCAGTATCGTTTGTACCGCCGTCTTTAATAGTTAATCTAAGGCAAGTTGCACCTGTGGTTAATCCAGCCTTCCAAGTGCTATTATCGGTGCAAGTTGTGCTTGTTTTGGAGTGGATTGTGTTATTGGTATTAACTTCAAAATTAGCCCAGCCAGTGACTAATGAATATCTACGCAACTCTGCGTTTGCAGGGATTGCAGTAGTGAGTTCAACAATCACTACGGTGGCAGCACCAGCACTTAAGCCTTCAACGACATAATCATAAATATCGCCAGTGGTTAATGTGTCATTGGACTTATTAGGTAAATTATTGTCGGTGATATATTGTTGCATTTGTGCAAGGGTTAAACGACTAGAGTCTTCGCCCATTGCCCCTAACAATATTCTGGTGTTTGTTGGGCTAGTGATGGTTTTACCTGCACCTGCTTGGATTTTGTTAATTGCGGTATTGTTGTCCTTGTTGTTGGAAATGCCATCGCCGTCATCATCATCATTACTGACACTTTCTGCAATCAATTCAAGTTTCAATACTCTTTCTGATGAATGGGTGTTAGTTGTAGCCTTTAATGTAATTGTTAGAATGCCAGCATCTGTATTAGCAGGGTCAAAAACAAATACTGTATCACCACTAGCACTTGTATCAGTAACATCGACACTGCTCCATTCATAAGTCTTAGCAATTACTGTAGCACGGACAGTAACAACTCCGCCTGTTTTACTAATCACCCGACCTTGATTGTTACCTTGGGTTATGGTGAATTGCTTAATCACTGGAGTGATGTCGGGGATATTGGTTATTACGGCAATAGTAAAGGCTTGTGTGGCGGGGGTGTTAGTGCCATCATCGGCAGTGATATTGATATTCATAT
>NZ_CAHJWD020000189.1 GCF_903642095.1 Bathymodiolus brooksi thiotrophic gill symbiont
CATCATATGTCACTTACACCTCATTCTGTATACATCATATGTCACTTACACCTCATTCTGTATACATCATATGTCACACCTCATTCTGTATACATCATATGTCACACCTCATTCTGTATACATCATATGTCACACCTCATTCTGTATACATCATATGTCACACCTCATTATGTATACATCATATGTCACACCTCATTCTGTATACATCATATGTCACACCTCATTCTGTATACATCATATGTCACACCTCATTCTGTATACATCATATGTCACACTTCATTCTGTATACATCATATGTCACACCTCATTTTGTATCCATCATATGTCAATTACACCTCATTCTGTATACATCATAGGTCACTTACACCTCATTATGTATACATCATATGTCACACCTCATTCTGTATACATCATATGTCACACCTCATTCTGTATACATCATATGTCACTTACACCTCATTCTGTATACATCATATGTCACTTACACCTCATTCTGTATACATCATATGTCACTTACACCTCATTCTGTATACATCATATGTCACACCTCATTCTGTATACATCATATGTCACACCTCATTCTGTATACATCATATGTCACACCCCATTCTGCATACATCATATGTCACACCTCATTCTGTATACATCATATGTCAATTACACCTCATTCTGTATACATCATAGGTCACTTACACCTCATTATGTATACATCATATGTCACACCTCATTCTGTATACATCATATGTCACACCTCATTCTGTATACATCATATGTCACTTACACCTCATTCTGTATACATCATATGTCACTTACACCTCATTCTGTATACATCATATGTCACTTACACCTCATTCTGTATACATCATATGTCACTTACACCTCATTCTGTATACATCATATGTCACTTACACCTCATTCTGTATACATCATATGTCACACCTCATTCTGTATACATCATATGTCACACCTCATTCTGTATACATT
>NZ_CAHJWD020000190.1 GCF_903642095.1 Bathymodiolus brooksi thiotrophic gill symbiont
ACATTTGTACAGCCCATATCTCCAAATTTTATTTGGTCTGAAGAATCATCTGAAAAATTCCGGTTTGCATTGTGCTCCACAGAAATACAAAGTAAACTCAAAAATTTCAATTCAAATACTATTGAAGGAACAGAGATTTCAGTGGATGGTGCGGCAGCAGAGCTCTCTGAAATTCTATTTTCTGCAGCAAAATCCTCTTTAAACAGATGCAAGGTATATAAAAAAGATTCCCCAAAAAACAAAAAATGGTTTGATAAAGACTTGAAAAAATCTAGATTGAATTTGATTAATTATGGTAAAATTTATTCAAAATTTCCTCGAGACAATTATGTCAAAAACCATTATTACAAACTTCAGAGAGAATATAACAAATTGCGAAAATTTAAGTATAGACAATATAAACAAACTTTAATCAATCAACTTGACTCACTACATGATAATAATCCAAAACTCTATTGGAATCTTATAAATGACCTTAGACAACAGAAAGAGAAAGATCAGAGGGGCTCTGTTGTTGACCCACCCTCCTGGGTGTCTCACTTTGAAAAATTGAATCAAGTGAAGGATGAATTTAAAGAGCGGTTGAAAAACCTTGAGATCCAGCTTGACATGTTAGAAAAACAAACAACTTTTAATGAGCTGGACATGCACATCAGTAAAGCTGAAATTTCAAAGGCCATTTCTAAGTTAAAATGTGGAAAATCACCTGGACTAGATAACATTTCCACTAATATGTTGAAATGTGCTCAAAATGAATTATTGCCCAGCATCGAAAAACTCTTCAACTCTTGTCTATTCAGTGGAAATTATCCAAAAAATTGGGCTGTTGGATATATTACACCTATTCATAAAGCAGGTGACATCTCGGATCCTAACAATTATAGGGGTATTTCAGTTACAAGTGCACTAGGAAAACTCTTCAATTCTATCCTAGATAACAGACTAGATATGTTTTTAGAAAAACATCAAATTATTGATACATGTCAGGTTGGATTTACAAGGAAAGCCAGAACAACTGATCACTTGTTTATATTGAAATGTATAATTGATACATATTGTAACTCTAAAGATGGTAGAGTGTTTGCCTGCTTTGTAGATTTTCAAAAGGCATTTGACACTGTCATTCACACCGGTATCAAAATCAAATTACTACACGCTGGGGTAGGCTCCCTATTCTATAATATAATAAGTAGAATGTATGAAATTAGCAAATCTTGTGTTAAAGTTTCAAATGGTATAACAGATTTCTTTCCTATTAAAGTTGGGGTAAAACAAGGCGACAATCTAAGCCCCAACTTATTTAAGATATTTATAAATGATTTCCCAGATTACATCAGGAACTGCCCAGATCCGATACAATTAAATGATAAGCCTATCCACTGCCTTATGTATGCAGATGATATAATTCTGTTATCTTCTACTGCAGAAGGCCTCCAAGCAAAACTTGATATCCTTGATAGTTATTGTAATGATTGGTGTTTGACAGTTAACCCAACTAAAACCAAAATATTGGTCTTCAACAAGGCAGGCAGGCACCTACGTCATAAATTTAAGTACAAAGCATGTGAACTTGAATGTGTACAACACTGCAAATACTTAGGTGTGTATTTTAGTGCTTCTGGGACTTTCTCCTATGCTCAGGATGAACTTTATAAGAAAAGTTTGAAAGCATATTTTAAACTTCAGAAAGATTTTCTCTCACTAAACCCAAAACCAAAAACTAGTATACATATATTTGATCACACAATCAAGCCCATTGTACTTTATGGCTGTGAAATATGGGGCACTTTTAACTCAAATACAGCTAGATTTAGAAATGGAACTGTATCTCCGGACAGAATTTACTCAAATCTCATTGGTGAAAAATTACATACTAAATTTTGTAAATTTATTTTAGGTGTTCATAAAAAAACCACCAACTTTGCTGTTTTGTCAGAACTTGGTCGTTTCCCACTCTATTACGATATTATAAAAAGTATTCTCCACTATTGGAACCGACTTGAATATCTAGAAAAATTTCCTTTACTACAAAATGCTTATGAACAATCAAAACAACTATATAATCAAAACAAATCATCATGGTACGGATCTCTCCAACGTATACTTCAAAATTTTCCAACAATTAGTCAATTGAAAGGAAAGAAAATTTCAAAAAACAGCCTCAATAGACAAATCAAAGAGGGCTTTTTGGAACTATGGAAAAATCAGATGAAACAATACTCAGAAGGGAAGCTTCGCACTTACACCACATTCAAAGTACATTTTGGGTTTGAAAATTATCTATCTGTTATCGGTAATTTTGAGCATAGGAGATGTTTAACTAAACTAAGAATCTCAGCACATCGTCTACATATTGAGACTGGTAGATACCAGGGTATCCCTCCACACCAAAGGTTGTGTGAGCAGTGCGACTCGGGAGAGGTAGAAGATGAAATTCATTTTCTACTTTGCTGCAGCAAATTTAGAGAGGAGCGACAACAGCTGTTCAAAACAATATCTCAATCGTGTAACAATTTTCTACAATTAAATCCTCGAGAAAAATTTTACTGGTTAATGACCTGTGAAGATGTATCAGTTTTGAAAGAGTTGTGTCACTTTATTTATAAATACTGCAGATAATTTAAATAACTGAATAACACTGCTTCAATTTTATTAACAAAATCTACATATTAATGTCTAAAATATATTATTGTTTGTCTGCACTAGACACGAGGAGGAATGCTCATTGCTAATCTTAGTAGATGCAATACATTTCCTGAAGCACTGTCCCTTGGTGTCTGTTGCAGATAAACGATACATCTATTTATTCCCATTTTAGTTTATTACTTGAACTGCTTGCTTTCCTGGATCAGACACGGGGAGAATCGAAATGCGATTCTTAAGCACCGTCCCCTGGTGTCTCCTCCAGCTAAGTAATCACAGTCCTTTCATCAAACACATGATGTTTTACTACTTGAGCCGCTTGCTTTCCTGGATCAGACACGGGGAGAATCGAAATGCGATTCTTAAGCACCGTCCCCTGGTGTCTCCTCCAGCTAAGTAATCACAGTCCTTTCATCAA
>NZ_CAHJWD020000191.1 GCF_903642095.1 Bathymodiolus brooksi thiotrophic gill symbiont
TATAAACGTGTAAGCTATATATACATATACCTGAATCATGATTGGAAGTAATCATGGTATAAACGTGTAAGTCATAGATATACATGTACCTGAATCATGATTAAAAGTAATCATGGTATACACGTGTAAGCTATAGATATACATGTACCTGAATCATGATTACTAGTAATCATGGTATAAACGTGTAGGCTATATATACATATACCTGAATCATGATTTGAAGTAATCATGGTATAAGCGTGTAAGCTATAGATGTACCTGAACCATGATTAGAAGTAATCATGGTATAAACGTCCAAGCAATAGATATACATGTACCTGAATCATGATTAGAAATAATCATGGTATAAACGTGCAAACTATAGATATGCATGTACCTGAATCATGATTAGAAGTAATCATGGTATAAACGTGTAAGCTATAGATATACATGTACCTGAATCATGATTAGAAGTAATCATGGTATAAACGTGCAAGCTATAGATATACATGTACCTGAATCATGATTACAAGTAATCATGGTATAAACGTGTAAGCTATATATACATATACCTGAATCATGATTGGAAGTAATCATGGTATAAACGTGTAAGCTATAGATGTACATGTACCTGAATCATGATTAGAAGTAATCATGGAATAAACGTGCAGGCTATAGATTTACATGTACCTGAATCATGATTAGAAGTAATCATGGTATAAACGTGTAAGCTATAGATATACATGTACCTGAATCATGATTAGAAGTAATCATGGTATAAACGTGCAAGCTATATATACATGTACCTGAATCATGATTGGAAGTAATCATGGTATAAACGTGTAAGCTATAGATATACATGTACCTGAATCATGATTAGAAGTAATCATGGTATAA
>NZ_CAHJWD020000192.1 GCF_903642095.1 Bathymodiolus brooksi thiotrophic gill symbiont
TTCAGAGAAGAAGATTTAAATGTGAAAAGCTAACGGACGGACGACGGACGCTTACCCATGACAAAAGCTCACATGGCCTATGGCCAGGTGAGCTAAAAATGTGATGTACTTAAGAGCTTGTCTATGAGAAAACCATGCAAAATTTAAGATTTCGTCCAGAAGCAAGGTTGGAAAATCAGATTTATATCATATGTGTCCTGAAGGGTAACATGTAGTGACTCCATAAATACCATCAAAAGTGCAAATGGGTCGTTCTATTTTTAGAAATAGCCATTTCTATTTTTAGAACAAATTCAAATACCAGAGTAAGTATATTCAAGTGTAAAATTGCCCATTTTGAATACCACCGTATTCTAGATTGAAGAGACAAATAATGTAGTTTTTATGTTTTAGAGGCAACTGTGACATCTTAACAACCTTTTAAAGTCAATTTAATCATTAAAGCATACAAGTTGGCATGGTGCCAACTTTCCAAATAAGGAGAGGTAAAAAGGGAATGATCTAGCATGGTGTTCTAAAAAGTTAATAACTTGTAAGGTAACGCCTAAATTTGTTTCTTTTTGTTATTTTTATAACAGACAGGGATAAAATATTCAGTATATAGAAGGTTTTGCTTTGT
Source organism: Bathymodiolus brooksi thiotrophic gill symbiont (assembly GCF_903642095.1). Lineage (GTDB taxonomy): Bacteria > Pseudomonadota > Gammaproteobacteria > PS1 > Pseudothioglobaceae > Thiodubiliella. Next base: position 620 of record NZ_CAHJWD020000192.1, read on the forward strand.
AAATGAGTCATAGCCAGAAATGATGGGTACTTTGCTCATTTGCATATCTAAGATGGCGACGCCGGGACGTCTGCAATTTTCATATGATCTATATAGACGATATCATTCATAATTGCATGTGTGTCATTTTCTGAACTTGAAAATGATACATTGAATCAAGCTGAATTAAATGAAATAAAAATTAATGAAAACAATTAAATATTCGAGGTTCCTGGACTAAATGAAAATCCGAGGCGACGAACCCTTTTTTGGCCTTAAGAGTCTATGTAAAAATGTCTGAAATACATGAAACTGGTGGCGTGTGACACAAAATTTAACAATGAATGACATTTGGCGACATATTTTCTGAAATTAATTTAGATTCCTCAATAATATATGTAATTATATTAACTAACCTTATATTTCTAGCTTCTAAACTCGGGGTTCCCACATTAAATATAATATGATCATTTTTGCATGATCGCGATATCAAAGACATGTCTAAAATCGTTACAAAACAAAAATATTTGAATTTTGACAGAAGAAAAACTTTGCGGAAATAAACAACAACTTTTAATTTTCGAATCATTGACGGACACATTGAATTTCCGTACTGTAAGCTATTTTTTGACAAATCTAATAAACGATCCATCAAGCTTGAAACTGCAGTCACGTGATCAAAATCTAATTTAAATATGATGAATATTTATGAGAAAAGTACCCTCAATTTCTGGATATGAGTAAGAGCAAAGACTGTTTGAGTTAGAATCAGAATAATGTGTCTGGGTGGATCAACATGTCTACCTGCCAACTGTTGTTTCAATGAGCTAGCACTATAAACATTCAACTATGAGTGTTGGTTTAGAACAAAGCAGACATCATGATGATTTCATCTAATGTAACTTGTTCTAGCCATTATATGGCTGAAAAATTCCACGTTAAAAGGACTAATCTTTAAAGTAGTACAGTTGGTTGACCTTTTTCTTTTGGCCATTGTATTGTCTGTCCTTTTTCGATTGACGACTTCTGATTCTAGTACAATGTAACTTACCTAAGAGATCAATCTTAATAATGGTTATCAACTAATGGTCCAGATTTTATTTTGTACTTACGTAACAGGCCAGTTTTTGTATTGTAGCTGTACAATGGTCCTTACCTAACAGGCCAGTTTTTGTATTGTAGCTGTACAATGGTCCTTACCTAACAGGCCAGTTTTTGTATTGTAGCTGTACAATGGTCCTTACCTAACAGGCCAGTTTTTGTATTGTAGCTGTACAATGGTCCTTACCTAACAGGCCAGTTTTTGTATTGTAGCTGTACAATGGTCCTTACCTAACAGGCCAGTTTTTGTATTGTAGCTGTACAATGGTCCTTACCTAACAGGCCAGTTTTTGTATTGTA
>NZ_CAHJWD020000193.1 GCF_903642095.1 Bathymodiolus brooksi thiotrophic gill symbiont
CAATCCGTTAGCAAACATGACCGCCAAGGGCAATTCTTGTTTCTTTTTGGTCGATTTCTAAATATCTTCTCCTCTGAAACCGGTAGTCTAAATGAACCGAAACTTGGTATGAACCATCTATGGAAGGTCCTTTATTAAGATTGCTCATTTTGTCCCGATCTGATAACAAACATGGCCACCATATGCAATTCTTGTTTCTGATTTATCAATTTAAAAAAATCTTCTCCTCTGAAACTATTTGACCAAATAAAGCAACATTTTACAGGAAGCATCTATGGAAGGTCCACTATAAGACTTCCTCATTTCATCTCCATTGGCTAATATTTTTAAAATGTTCTCTGAAACTAGGAGTCACAATTAATTGTTACTTTGTAGAAATGATGTATGAGAGATCCAATACAAAATTTCCATAATTCGTGCTGATCATACAACTAATATGGCCGTCATAGGTAGTTCTTGTTTGTGATTGGCCAAAAAACAACTTCTCTACAACCATTTGGCCAAGTTTGAAGATACCAAAGGGGTAAACAGAAATCGTATATCGAAGGAGAACAGACAACACAATGGCCAAAAGAAAAAGTACAAAAGGACAAACAATGATCTACAAAGCATACATATAAAACTAAAGATCGAGTAAAACGAACCCCTCTAAAAGCGAGGGGTGAACTCAGGTGCTCCAGAAGGGTAAGCAGTTCCTGCTCCACTAGTGACACCCATTGTGTTAATCTGTCGTCTTGTGGTTAGAAATTAATGACCACTCAGACCCCTGTCAAAGAGTGATGCCTTAATCACATGTATATATAATTTTTTTTCAGTTGTTTAAAAGACTTTTGTTCCATAAAAAGATAAGAGTTAGAGAGACTGGCTAACACTAATTATAATTATGTAGCTTCAAATGGTGACACTGTACGAATATCAAAATCTAATGATAGATGTAAGTATGTTGTATGTCAACACTACGAATA
>NZ_CAHJWD020000194.1 GCF_903642095.1 Bathymodiolus brooksi thiotrophic gill symbiont
ACAATCCAATATCAAGGTCTGCACCACATAAAAATTTAATTCAAGGGGTTTTAAACACTCATGCATCATTAGAAATTATTAAAATATTTGGGGAAAAAAATTTTAGCCACCCCAAGCCAGAAGAACTTTTACAACGAATAATAGAATTATCCACTAAAAAAGGCGATTTAGTCCTGGACTATCACCTAGGCAGTGGCACAACTTGTGCCGTAGCCCACAAAATGGGACGGCAATATATCGGCATTGAGCAGATGGATTATATTGAGGATATTGCTGTTAAGAGAATGCAAAAAGTCATTGGTAAAAAAACCAAAAAAGACGGTGAATTATTGGAGCGTGTGGATTTCGATAATGGCGGCATCTCTAAAAGTGTTGATTGGCAAGGTGGTGGTGAATTTATTTATTTTGAATTGGATAAATACAATCAAGCCTTTATTGAAAAAATAGCCAAAGTCAACGAAAAAAATATTTTAAAACTTTATGATGATATTATCGAAAAAGCCTTTTTAAATTACGATGTAGAAAGTGAAAAACTCAAAGACAAGAAACAAGACTTTAAAGCGTTAAACCTTAGCGATAAAAAAGAATTTTTATTCTCAATTCTTAATAAAAATCAACTGTATAAAAATTTAAGTGAAATTGACGATAAAGATTTACAAGTAGATGAGAATGTAAAAGCATTAAACAAAGGTTTTTATAATGAATGAATTAACCGAGTTTTTGCTATACACGGGTAGCGATGGCGATGTTAAGGTGGAAACTTATTTACACAATGAAACGCTGTGGTTATCGCAAGCACAAATAGCCTCACTATTTGGCGTGCAACGACCAGCAATAGGTAAGCATTTGAAGAATATTTTTGAAAGTGGCGAGTTGAATGAAAAAGTGGTATGTTCCATTTTGGAACTACCCACTCAACACGGTGCTATCATTGGAAAAACTCAGAATACAAGTGTTAAGTATTATAATTTGGATGCTATTTTATCCGTGGGCTATCGGGTTAATTCTAATAAAGCCACCCAGTTTAGAATATGGGCAACTACTATTTTAAAAGAATTTATTATTAAAGGCTTTGCGATGGACGATGATCGTCTTAAAAATGGCAAGCATTTTGGTCAAGATTATTTTAAAGAATTATTGGAAAAAGTTCGTTCAATCCGCTCTAGCGAGAGACGAATCTATCAACAAATTACTGATATTTTTGCGGAATGTAGTATTGACTATAGTAAAAATGCACCAATTACTAAACGCTTTTTTGCCAATGTGCAAAATAAATTTCATTATGCCATTACAGGACAAACAGCTGCTGAAATTATTTACACGCACGCTGATAAGTCCTTGCCTCATATGGGGCTTAAAACTTGGAAAAATGCACCAAAAGGCAGAATTTTAAAATCTGATGTGGGGATTGCTAAAAATTATTTAACTGTCAATGAAATTAAGGGTTTAGAAAAGGCAATTAGCTCATATTTTGATTATATTGAGATAATTATTGATAATCGAACTACAATGACTATGCAGGATTTAGCGGATTCCGTTGATAAATTTTTGAATTTTAATGAATACAAAATACTCAAAGATTTGGGCATTAAAACCAAACAACAAGCACAAGAAAAAGTGGATTTGATATATGATGAATTTAATAAAACTCAAAAAATAAATTCTGATTTTGACAAGATGATTAAAAAAATAAAAGATAAGAATAAGAGTCAACCTTAGCCAAGAGCAAGATTTTTTTACACTATTAATAAAGAATACAAATGAAAACTGAAATTATAAAAACTTTAACGACTGATTTTGAAAACTCATCTTATAAAACGGATGAAGGTATAGAGTTTTGGTTAGCAAGAGATTTGCAGCATTTACTTGATTATAGTAAATGGGATAATTTTAAAAATGTTATTTTAAAAGCAAAAACAGCTTGTGAGGTGAGTGGGCATAAGATTTTTAACCATTTTCCCGATGTCGGGAAAATGGTTGATATTGGCTCTGGAGCAAAAAAAGAAATTGATGATTTAATGCTAACTAGATACGCTTGTTATTTAATTGCTCAAAATGGTGATAGTAAAAAAGAAATCATTGCTTTTGCACAGACTTATTTTGCAATGCAAACAAGAAAGGCTGAACTCATTGAACAAAAAATTTTAGAGAGTGAAAGGGTAAATGCAAGGCATAAATTAACCCAAACAGAAAAAGAGTTGTCCAGTATTATTTTCGAGCAAACAGGTGATAAAAATTTTGGTTTAATTAGAAGTAAGGGTGATAAAGCTTTGTTTAATAACAACACTCAAATGATGAAGGGCAAATGGGGGGTTAATAAAAATAAGCCTTTGGCAGATTTTATGCCAACTATTCTTTTAAAAGCGAAAGATTTTGCAACTGAGATTACTATTTTTAACGCTAAAAATAAAAATATGGATATGGAAGAAGCTATTTCAAATGAGCATATTGCCAACAACAAAACAGTTAGAAACACACTTATTTCACGAGGTATTACCCCTGAAAATTTGCCACCTGAAGAAGATGTTAAAAAAGTTGAGCGTCAACTAACTAAAGACAAAAATATAACCTTAAAGGGTAATGATGGCTTTAAAGGTGATGCAAATGAGTGATAAATTTTTATTTGACAGCATAAAAGAGGAGTTTGGCAGAGAGTTGCGGACTGATGCTAATTATCCATTTGTTAATAACAATCTAAACCCAAAACTTGAATTAAGAAAATATCAAAAACAAGCTTTTACACGATTTTACAAATATTATGAAAATAGCGACACAGAAGCCTACATTAAACCTGATAACAATATCCATCTAGCCTTTCATATGGCAACAGGTAGCGGTAAAACTGTAATGATGGCAGGGGTAATTTTGTATCTTTATGAAAAGGGCTATCGTAATTTTTTATTCTTTGTTAATCGTGGGCAGATTGTTGAAAAAACCAAAGATAATTTTATCAATCAGTTTTCTAGCAAGTATCTTTTTAACGACAAAATCATCATTAATAATAAGCAAGTGAATATTAATGCAGTGGATAATTTTTCCCATTCTCAAAACGACAATATAAATATTTGCTTTACCACTATTCAAGGCTTATTTAGTAACTTTCATAACGAAAAAGAGAATGCTCTAACAATTGAGGATTTTAAAGAAAATAAAATATGCCTCATTGCCGATGAGGCACACCACATAAATGCCAGCACTAAAAAGCAACAAGAGTTATATGCTAAACCCAGTTGGGAAAACACTGTCGAAGAAATCTTTAAAGCACACAAAGACAATATTTTATTAGAATTTAGTGCCACGATTGAACTGGATAATCAAGCGGTTAAAGAAAAATATTTGGATAAAGTTATCTATCAATACGATTTAAAAAGTTTTGTTAAAGATGGCTTTAGTAAAAAAATTAGTTTATTTAAAAGTGATACTGATAAAAAAACAAGAATCTTACAAGCATTACTTATCTCAATTTATCGTGAACAAATAGCAATTAAAAATAAGTTAAATATCAAGCCCATTGTGTTGTTTAAATCTTCAAAAATTTCTGAAAGTAAGGGCAATCAGGCGTTATTTCATCAGTTGATTGATGCCTTAAGTGTTAGTGATATTGAATTGATTAAAAATCAAAGTAATATTAAGATATTGCAAAACGCCTTTGCTTTCTTTGAGACGCAAAAGATTGGCACCAATCGTTTAATTGAAAGAATAAAAAATGCCTTTGATGATAAAAAATGCCTCTGCACTAATAATGATAAAGAATTAGAAGTTAACCAAAAAAGATTGAATAATTTAGAGGATGGGGATAACAGTATTCGGGCAATATTTACCGTTGATAAGTTAAACGAGGGCTGGGATGTGTTAAATCTTTTTGATATTGTTCGCCTGTATGAAGGGCAAAGCACTGGAGGTAGCAATAAAGGAAAAATAGGTAAAAAAACAGTGAGTGAGGCTCAATTAATTGGACGCGGTGCTCGGTATTGTGCCTTTAAAATTAATGACGATGACGACCCCTATATTCGCAAGTTTGATAACGACATTGAAAATGAATTAAGAATTTTAGAAGAGTTATATTTTCATAGCAGTAACGACAGTCAATATATCAGCGAAATACAAAAAGCATTGATAGAACAAGGTTTGTTAGAAAAATTAGGTGAAGAGCCGATTGTGTTTAAACTAGAATTAAAGGACAAAATTAAACACAGTGATAATTTCAAAAATAAACTAATTTTTAAAAACAAAAGAGTGGTTAAAAAATACAATCATATTAAAAGCATTAGCGATTTTGGCATTCAAAAATCAAACTTTTGCTATGAGATGGAAAATGGAAAAGGTAGCTTGCTAGAGATTTTTAATGACGCAAAAGAAGTCGCGATCAACAAAAAAATTAGGTCTTATAATTTGGTTAATTTACTTAGTAAAAATATCTTAAAAAATGCAATGCTGATGTTTGATAGTTTTTCTTTTTCAAACTTAAAAATACCTTTTGAGAATATTAACTCAATAAATGATTTTTTCAACAATGACTATTTAGGTAAATTTAAAATAGACATTTCAGGAGATATTAACGACTTATCAAGCAAGCAAAAACTAACAATAGCCCTCTCATTTCTCAGTGCCTTAGAGGTGGAAATAAAAGGTAATACTGCCCAATATGAAGGCACTAAAGCATTTTACCCATATTCAGCTCACGATATTTTTAAGGAAAAAACGCTATTAGTATCCAAAGATGTGATAATTAAAGAAATAACACACGATTGGTTTATTTTTAAAAAGTTTAGTGGCACAAGTGAAGAGGAAAAATTAGTGGCACTAATTGAAAGGGTTATTAACGACACACAAAATAATCACAATGAAGTCTATTTAATCAGAAATGAGCGGCATTTCGCCTTATATGACTTCAAGGAAGGTAGAAGATTTGAACCCGATTTTGTGTTATTAAGTAAGAAAGATGGGTGCAGTTATCAGTTTTTTATCGAACCTAAGGGGGCACATTTACAACTGCGAGACAAATGGAAAGAAGATTTTTTATCAAAGATTGAAAATAATCACAAAGCAATGTCTGGTGTTTGCCATACAACAAGTTATTCCAATAAAGAATACAAAATTATTGGGCTTAAATTTTATAACCACGACAACGAAAACGAAAACGAATTTAAACAGGAATTGGAGGGCATTTATGTCATATAGTATTTTTAGCAAGGAAGTGAGTGATACATTAACCGAGCCAATGTTTTTTGGTCATAGCGTAAATGTGGCGCGTTTTGATAAGCAAAAGTTTGAAATGTTCGAAAAATTGACAGAAAAACAACTGTCGTTTTTTTGGCGACCTGAAGAGATTGATGTTTCTAAGGATAAAATAGATTTTTCTAAATTATTGCCTAATGAAAAACACATTTTTATTTCCAATTTACAATACCAAATTTTGCTTGATTCTGTGCAAGGTAGAAGCCCTAGTATTGCTTTTTTGCCGATTGTTTCCTTGCCAGAATTAGAAAACTGGATTGAAACTTGGTCGTTTTCTGAGACAATTCATTCTCGCTCTTATACGCATATTATTCGTGCTATTGTGAATGAGCCGGGTGTGGTGTTTGATGATATTATGAAAACTGATGAAATTATTAAGCGTGCTGAGAGCGTCTCTAAGCACTACGATGAGTTGATTAAATGCACTCAGGCGTATTTATTACACGGCACAGGTAAAGCAACAATCCAAGGGCATGAAGTATCAATAGACCTGTATTGTTTAAAAAAGCAACTGTATCTCACTATTGTGTCTGTTAATATTCTTGAGGCAGTGCGTTTTTATGTGAGTTTTGCTTGCTCATTTGCTTTTGCTGAGCGTAAGGTAATGGAAGGTAATGCTAAGATTATCAAAATGATTGCCCGTGATGAGGCGTTACACCTTTCGGGCACTCAACATATACTTAATTTAATGCGTGAGGGTAAGGATGATTTAGAAATGCAAAAAATTGCCAAAGAATGTGAAAGTGAGGTTATTACTATGTTCAAAGAAGCTTGCGAACAAGAAAAAGACTGGGCAGAATATTTATTCCGTGATGGCTCAATGATTGGACTTAACGCTGAAATCCTTAAGCAATACTTAGAATATATTACCAATGTGCGTATGAAAGCCCTTAATCTACCCCCTTTCTTTGATGAACGCACCAATCCCCTGCCGTGGATTAACCATTGGCTGGACTCTGATAATGTCCAAGTTGCTCCACAAGAAACTGAAATTACCTCATATTTGGTTAGTGCAATTGACAACACTTTAGATGAGAAAGACACTGATTTTGGTAACTTTAAATTGTAACTCGTGTTAAAAATAGAAGTTAGCAACATCAATGGCAAAACCGAATCACTATATGTATATGGCGATTATTCAATTCTGAGTGAATTAGAGGCACATAATGTATTAATTGATCACTCTTGCCGACAAGGGCATTGTGGCTCTTGCATACTGCAACTTTTATCGGGTGATGTAATGCATGAAGATTGTTTGGTGCCACTTTCTCCGGGGGAAATTCTTGCTTGTCAAGCTAAACCAATCACAGACATTAAAATAGGGTTGCGTGATTTTAGTTAATTGATTTTTCACTCAGATAAGACAATACTTCTTCAGCGTTACCCTTAAACACTACTCTATTCATCTTTTTCTGAATTTGATAATTATACATTGGGTCGTAATAATCTACTAACAACGCCTCGATTACTGAATAAAAACCTTTAATTTCACCCTGTTCTTGATACATTGAGAGTGCTGTGTTTACTTTTTTCAACAATGCTTGATAACGCTCTAAACCTAGGCGTTTTTGGATTTTTTCTAGGCTGGTTAGCCAATAATTGGCAAAGTTAGCAAACCCATGTTGACTATCAAGTTCCATGAAACTTTGACACATATCAATTACATACGCATCCATACTGACCTGAAGTCGCTGTTCAGTGCTGACCTCAAGTAAAACCAAGTCGGCTTGTTTGGTTCTGACCTGTAAGCAATCAGGAATGTGATTGGCACCGATGTTTGCACCTTCATCTTCAAAAATTAGATGGGCACAATGTTGTTGTTTAATGAGTTCAATCGCCAAGGTGTTTTCAAAATTAATCTGTGTGGGCTGTGGCGTGGTGGTATTACCAAAGGCAGAGCCACGGTGATTTGCCAGACCTTCTAAATCAATTGTATTGTTAAGCTTGTCAAGTAACAAAGTTTTACCGCAACCGGTTTGCCCACCAATAACAACAGGTGTGATTTTTTGCATAATTCTCTCTGTTTCCTCAATAAGAAACCGACGCAACGCCTTGTAACCACCTGCAATACGCGGATAATCAATACCAGTAGCCTCATAAATCCATTGCTGGGCGATTTGACTGCGTAATCCACCACGAAAGCAATACAAAGCACCATTTGGGTTATTTTTAATGAATTTAAGCCATGCTTCTATACGCTTGTCTTTTGCTTTGCCTTGCACCAATTGATGCCCAAGTTCAATGGCTTTTGCTTGACCTTTATTTTTGTAGCAAGTACCTATCTGCTCACGCTCATCATTGCTCATCAATATAAGATTTTGTGCATACGGAAAAGCACCTTGTTTAAATTCAACTGGTGCCCTGCTATCTATCAGAGGAGTGTCGGTGGAAAATAGATGGGTAAAATCGGTAATTTGTGTTAATTCAGGCATTGATTTGCACAATGGGTTGATTATTGTTTTCAACAATCTCGCCAATGGCTTCCAAATCAAAACCTGATTTTTGCATGACTTGGTGAAATTCAGATTCGGCACTATCAGATACCATAATCAACAATCCACCACTGGTTTGTGGGTCGCAAATAATAGATTGCATTTCATTGCTCATCTGACTAAGATTCTGTCCGTAACTTTCAAAATTGCGTTGTGCACCACCGGGTGAGCAACCATTGGCTAGATAATTTTTAATATTTGGCAGTATTGGCACTTTGTTATATTGAATCGTTGCCGATACTTGGGATCCCAAGCAAACTTCTGATAAATGCCCACCTAATCCAAAGCCAGTAACATCGGTCATAGCGTTAATACCCTTGATGCTGGCTAACTTGGCACCAATATCGTTAAGTTGACACATAATATCCATGACGCGTTTTTCATCTTCGGGCGTGATTTTCTTTTGTTTTTGTGCAGTAGTTAAAATGCCAACGCCTAAGGGCTTGGTAAGGTATATCTTGTCCCCTACTTTGGCAGTTGAATTTCTTTTTAGATGTTCAATCGCTACTTTACCCGTTACTGCCAAACCAAAAATTGGCTCAGGCGAGTCAATACTATGTCCACCTGCAAGCATCATCCCTGCCGCTTGGCACACGCTACGACCACCTTCAATAACCCGTTGCCCTACTTCGGCAGGCAATTTATCCAACGGCCAGCCAAAAATAGCAATTGCCATCAATGGCACACCACCCATCGCATACACATCACTAATCGCATTAGTCGCAGCAATTCGCCCAAAAGTAAATGGGTCGTCAACAATCGGCATAAAAAAGTCGGTAGTGCTAATAACCGCTTCGCCATTACCCAGATCATACACGGCGGCATCATCACGGGAATGGTTGCCCACTAGCAAATTAGGGTCAATAATTTCATCAATAGATGAAACTAAAATCTTGTCCAAAATTTTGGGTGATATTTTGCAGCCACATCCTTGTCCGTGACTATATTCGGTAAGTTTAATCATAGTAATATTATAATAGAGACCTTTGCATAAATATGGATGATTGGCAGAATTCAATTTGATAAAAAGTGGATTTTTGATGATTATTCATATTTATGCAAAGGTTTCTAATAGTAAATTTAAAATTTTCTTGCTCAGAAAATCAAGCAAGACTTATTCAGAAGTCGCCTGATTGAATAAGTGTAATTATGGCTTTTTTGTTAATTTTGTGCGTTTCGCCTTTGTAAAGATTGGCCTCTAATTGTTGCAGTATGGAATCGAGTTCGCTTAAATCAAGGGGTAGCAACAAGTCAAACAAGGCTTTATCACCTTTGCTAGATTTAATTTGTCTGATTAAATCTTGATTTTTTTCTGGCTTTTGTCTGTTGTTAAGTTTTATACTTAAAAAACTGATAAGTGCACCAATGATAAGCCCCAGTAAGAGGTAATAATATTTTAATTTATTATTGACTGGTGTTTTATTGTCAGGTTTTACAAGGGTTTCGGTTGTTGCTGCTATGACAGGACTGGCTTTATCGACTTGAATGTTAATAGGTTGGGAGCTAATGGTTTTTTTGGTTTGGGTTGCTTTGTCAAAATAATTAAGTTTTAGGCTGGGTATGACGAAACTTTGCCCACTAACAATAGCAAATTTTTGTTGCCAATCTTTGTAACTGGTAATCGCATCATCACTGTAAATGGTGGCGTTATCAATCTCAATTTTAAAGGCTTCAATATCTTCAAAATTACCTTTGCCAACGATACTTACCGTTAAATTAACGGCTTCCCCTTGCTTAACTTGAGTTTTGTCAACAATAGCCTTGAAGTTAAAATCACCAAAAATTCTGAGTGCATCTGGCAGGGGTTTTACGGTTAATGTTAAGGCGTTTGAAAATACTTTTTTCTGATTTTGCCTTTGCCTTGTGTCAAAAAAATTACCAAAAATACCGTTATTTTGATTGCCAATAGTGGCAACCAAACTTGGGATATGAATGGTGCCAAAATTATTTGCACTAACTTTGTAACTCAATGTTTGAATATTATAGTTTTCATCAGGAGTGCGTATTACTTCGTTATTTTTGATAAACAACAAATCTTTTGAATCGGGTGCGGAAAGAACGATTTGATTGGTAAGTGGTAAGGATTTTTTTGCTTTAAAAGTAATGTTTAAATTAATAGTATCACCTAAAAAAAATGTTGTTCTGTCCACCTTAATTTGCAAAATATAATCATCCCCTGCCTTAGCTTTGCTTGGCTTTTTAAAGGTTATTTTTATGGGTTGAGTGGTTTGCTTGACACCATCTACTGTTAGTGTATAAGCTGGAATTTGTAAGCTTTTTAAAGGTTTAAAAGTATAGGATTTACTATTTTTTATAGTGCGTCTATTGTTGGCAATACTAATGCTTTGAGAATTGTTTGTGTTTAAAACAGGATATCCTGCAATATTGCTAATCTCAGGAAACATAACCTTGCTACTATCAGCATTCAAAGTTAAAACAATGACTTCTCCCGGATAAAACCATGTCTGATTAACATTGGCTGAACTGAGTGCAAAAATTGGGGTGCTAAGTAGTAAAAATAAACTACCAAAGATTTTTTTTATCATCATCGTTATTATTCTGTTTATTGAGTGGAATAAGCAAGGTTCTAAGGTCTTTATTAAGAGACTTTTCCCATCGCTGCTGTTTAATGGCATCCAATTTTTTCTCTTGTTGCCGCTGTTCTTTTTTACTGTCTTTTTTATTGTCTTTTTTACTGTCTTTTTTGTCTTTACCTTTGCGTTTCTTGCTATTTTTCTTACTGTTCTGTTGTTGCTTTTCTTGCTCTTTGCCTTTTTTCTGTTTTTTATTATCTTTGCTATTCTTGGCTTGTTCGTTCTTTTTTTGTTTGGCCTTTTGTTGTTTTAACATTTTTAAATTAAACAAGGCATCTTTATCTTGTTTTAATTTTAACGCCTCTGTGTAACTGTCAATAGCCTCATCAATCTTTTTTAATTTAGCGTAAGTATTGCCAGTATTATACAAACGATTAAAATCCAAATCTTTTTGTTTAACGCTTTGATATTTTTCCAGTGCTTTCTCGTATAAACCTTGTTTGTAAAGGCTATTTGCTTGGTTTAGCTGTGCAGCGTCATTGTTAATATCAGCAAACTTTTCCGTAGCCGCTTTATAGTCTTGCTTTTGATAAGCGTTATTGGCTTGCTCAATGTGCAAAAAATCCAGCAATCCTGCCTCTACATTCATTGACAATAATACAAAAAAAATAAATTTCATGGTTTTTTAGGTAAGGAAAAAAATGCAAAAAATAACAATGCCAAAGCAAGTAACAAGGGGTAATAAAACAATTGACGCTTTTGATTAATTTTCATATCCTTGCTGTTGTTATGCCGATTAAAAGTATTGATAAAATTTGATAGGTCATTATTATTTAAGGAATATTTTAAATATTTCCCGTGCGTTTGGGTCGCTAATGTTCTAATATTTGGATTCTCCCTAACATGAACAATATTTTTGTTTTGGTCTTTCAAAAGCCCATTTTCAGTGCGAATACTGCCCCCACTCTTGCTGGCAATATCAAAAATAAAAATTTGTAGATTTTGCTCTATTGCATACGCAATCTCCTCTTCAAAGCTACTGTCATCACCGCCATCGGTCAGCAGTAATATTTGCTTATTTTCTGTCTTATCTATCAAATCATTGGTGGCTTGCAATAAATTGAGTATATTGGTGCCTTTTAGGTTGATACTACCTGTATGTAAATTTTTAATTAAGAACTCAAGACTGGAAAAATCGTCTGTTAAAGGAGAAACTAAAAAAGTTTGACTGGTGAACCCTAAAATCGCAACACGCCAGCCATTGATTTTATTCAAATTGTGCAGTAGTTTGTTTTTTGCAAATTCAAAGCGACTTGGATAAATATCATTTGCCAACATAGAGTGTGACATATCAATCGCTACCACCAAATTACTCAAGTGTTTTTTTATCTTAACTTCGCCCTTGTCAAGGGTCGGTTGACTCAACGCCAATAAAATCAAGATAATGGATAATAACAGTAATTTAAGGCGTGTTTTTAGACGCATTCCATGTTTGTCTAAACTGATTTTTTCCAGCACTTCAGGTGCAAACAAAGCCTCAAGGTTATTCTTCTTGTGGTGAATAAAAAACCACAACATAGCCACTGGAATGAGAGCGTAAAGTAATTCTATTTGTTCAAAATCCATGTGTTTCTCTGCCAAAAATAAAGGAATAAAAGTATTAACGCCAAACTTAGGGGGTAGTGAAAATAATAGGTTTTCTTTTCATATTTATTGATATTTATTTTGCTTTTTTCTAATTGATTGATTTGTGCATAAATGTCTTTTATGCCTTGAGCACTATTGGCTGAAAAGAATTCAGCACCCGTCTCTTGTGCAATTTCTCTCAAAACTTCAGCATTAAAATCTCTTGCATTACCAATGGCAATTGTATAAACCTTTATTTTGTTGCTTTTTGCACGCTTAATTGCCACTTCAAGTGGCACACTGTCTGTGTTATTTTTACCATCCGTAAGTAAAATGGCAATTTTTTCTTTAGATTGAGAGTCTTTAAAAAGTTTTGAACTCAAAAATAGGGCCTCATAAAGTGCTGTTTTTTGCTTTCCAGCAACGCCTACCTCAATATGACTGAGTATTTTGATAATGCTTTTTTTGTCATAAGTCAATGGAATGGCAGTATAAGCAAAATCTGCAAAAATACTCAGTGCTAATTTATCGGTTTTACGCTGTTTAATGAATTCCACAACAATCTCTTTTACAATAGAAAACTTGTTGTTTTGTTGCATTGATCCAGAGGCATCTAAAATTAATGAGATTTCGTAACCTTCGCTGTTGTCCAGTATTATATCCTTAGTTGTAACTGGGCTAGCAAGGGCAACAATAACCAAACTGAGGGTTAAAAATTTGAGTGCATTGCTTAACAATTGTTTGGATTTTACGACAGTTTTTAAACCTTCACTGTGTGGAAAATAAATAGAGAGTTTTTTCTCTTGACAGAAAAACAAACAAATAAATGCAACAATAATGGAGGCTAGCACATAGGGATATTCAAAACTAAACACAAAGAAACCCCTTGATTTGTTCAATTAAATTTTGTTCTAATTGCTCAACTTTTTCTTTGTATTTATAAGCTAATAATGCCGTATTAATTTGTTCAAAATCTGTCATATTACTATCATTCACCAATGCACTAGCATAACGACTGAATGTATAGGCCGTGGCTTTGCTGTCGTTAAAATCAAGGTTCTTAAGTATTTTGAGTGCCTTTCTTTTTTTGTCATTGCGACGCTTTAATTGAATTTTTTTCCAGCCAAAATAACCTGCAACTAGCACCATTAACAAGACAACAAAAAGCACAATAAGCAGATAAATAAAGGAATTATCTGCAATAGTAACAAGCGGTTTAATGTCTTTTAAAGTATCCATAATTATTGTTTTGAGTGCCTTTTCCTCACTTTAAAATCTGTGAAAGTTTAACAAAAACATCGTCATTGGTGTAAATTTTACCAACATTGATTTTATGTTGAGCAAAATGCAAATAACGCTTGTCGTCCTCAATTTTTAATTGAGATTGGTATTTTTTTGCTAATTTTTTATCAAAATTCACTTCAATATTACTGTTATTTTGTGCGTTTTTTAAACTTAATTCTGTGCCGAAAAGCGGTAACTCTTCTAATGGGTCACGCACCAGTATTGCATTTATTTGGTTTTTATGGGCAATCATACTGTAGTCGATGGACTGGTAAAAATCACCAATCACAAAAACCAATGATTTTGCTTGTTGAACTAAGTAGGTACTCAATGCCTCAGGATTTATCTGTATTTTTAACAAGTCAAAATTTAGCAATGCTTCAGTTGCTACCAGCAAACTGCCCATATTATCAAGTTGAAAAACTTGCTGTTCATTGTTAAAGAAAAACACCAATTTTGTCTGATTTTTTTGCTGTATAGAGGAATAGGCCAAATGTGCAACAATCTCAGCAATCAACTCGTTTTTCAGTCGCACAGAACCAAAATGTAGACTGCTGGAAAGCATTACGCAAATTACCACATTAATTTGCCTGTCCTCGTTAAAAACATTGGTTTGCAATTCACCAGTTTTGCCACTGGCAGAAAAATTTATTTTGCGAATGTCATCGCCTGCTTGATAGGGGCGAATTTCACAAAAATCCAAACCATCGCCTCGCATTTTTGACAAATGCTCGGCTGATTTTTGAGTGAAAACATTCTTTTTAACACGCAACAATATTTCTTGTGCTGACATCATAAGAGAACCACCGTATTATCACCACGCAATTTGAGAGATGCAAAAATTAGCATTTCATTCATCCAAAAACGAGCAGAACTGCCATTGATTTGTCGCAAAATAGTCATCATTTTTCTATAAATCATAAATACTGTATTCTAGTGTCTTTAAGCATATTTAAATAATTGTTCACTTCTTCTTTGTCATCTTATTTTGTGCTTGGTAATTTATGGCACCTGAATCGCCTCAAGTATTTGCTTAATAATTGCTTTGACACTCATATTTTCAGCCTGTGCTTGATAACTTAAAACAATTCTATGTTGCAACACTTCTGTTACCACGCTGGCAATGTCAAGCGGTGTAACAAAATCATTGCCCCGTATTAACGCCTTGGCACAACTGGCTTTGTATAAATCGATACTCGCCCTTGGACTGGCACCAAACTCAATATAATGTTTGATTGAATCCAAGCCATAATCTTGCGGGTAGCGTGTTGCAAAAATGATTTTTAACATATAATTTTGCACTGCATCATCCACATGAATCTTCTCAAACTGTTGTCGAATTTTAACAATATCCGCCATATCTGCCACTTGCTCAACCTGCTCAAAGCCATTAATAGCAACCCGTCTAACCACTTCTAACTCTTCATCTAGTGTATTGTAATCAAGCACTGTTTTTAGCATAAAGCGGTCAAGTTGTGCCTCTGGTAACTGATAAGTCCCCTCTTGTTCTACTGGGTTTTGGGTTGCCATAACCAAAAAAGGCTGCTCAAGTTTAAAACTTTCATCAGCAATGGTTACCTGTCTTTCTGCCATTACCTCAAGTAATGCTGCTTGCACTTTAGCAGGTGCGCGATTGATTTCATCAGCCAGTAATAAATTGGTAAAAATCGGTCCCTTTTTAACGCTAAATTCACCTGTTTTTGGATTATAAATTTGCGCCCCTGTTAAATCACTGGGTAACAAATCTGGCGTAAACTGAATGCGTTTAAATTGAATTCCCAAAGCTTTGGATAAAGTATTGATTGCCGTGGTTTTTGCCAACCCTGGCACGCTTTCAACCAAGATATGTCCGCCAGCAATGAGTCCAATTAATAAATGGTCAACCAGGTCTTCCTGTCCAATAATTACTTTTTGTATTTCTGTTTTAAGTGTTTTTATCATAATGTGTATGCCTTTTCTAATTTTTCATAAAATTGTTCAGGAGTTAGGTCGGGGTAATCTTCCATAATTCTAAAAGCTACCACATTGTCTTCAACGCCACCCCATAATTTGATATAAGTACCCTCTTTATAACCGTGTTCTTGTCTAAAAGTGTTAAGCTGATTTTTAACCAAATAACGCTTATAAAGTTCTGCTACATCCATGTTCATTGTCGCCAGTGCCTTGAAAAAAAGCCCTGTAATTTCGTATAAAGCATTTTGTGATTTATCAACATTAGCACTGGCGGCAATGGCGAGCATTCTTTCTAAAATTTCCACAGTGAGTTCTGGATTAATCTCTCTTTCAGGCTGCATATCAGCGTAAGCCTCAGCAAATTTAGTATCGCCAAAGTGAATTGCCTCGGACATAATAAAATGCCAAATATCCACCAGTTCAACTTTGGCATTATCTAAATCTGGATCGCCTTCAATATTTTTCCAGTGCTTCCAATTAAACGAGTCAATCGCCTCAGCGGCTTCCATATAAATACACCGCAACCATGAAATTTGTCGCCCTTCTTTGGTAGCGCCTTCAGTCCAAATAAGTCCATTAGTAGCGTCGTTAAGTTTCTGTTGAAGCTCAAACATTTGCTTGATTTGGTTCATAAAAATTTTCGTCTAAAATAAATTGGGTGAGTTATTATAATCAATAAACAATCATTGAATTGTCAATTTTTTTTGCCCAAGCATCAATGCCCCCTTGTAAATTGATAATACGCTCAAAGCCGATAGAATCAAAATAGCGAGCAACTTGCATAGAGCGAATACCGTGATGGCAAATAACAACAGTTTCTTGCGTTTTGTCTAATTGCTCAATATTGCTCATAATTTGCCCCATTGGTAACAGTGTTGAGTTTTTAAAATGGCATTTATCCCACTCCCATTGTTCACGCACATCCAGAAGTAAAGGTTGATTGTTTTTTAAATAATCATTGAGTTCGGTAGCAGACAAATCTTTCATTGTAGTTGTATCCTAGCACCCCATGGAATGACTTCTTTGCCTTTTACCAGCCACATAACAGGGTAATTAGGCTCAATTTCAGGGAATTTACCCTTGGCATCAGTAAAGTAAATTAACACATCGCAAACCTTATCTTGTGCATTAATATAATCAAACACAGGGTTAAAATTAGTGCCCTTGCCCCCGCCTAAAGAGGCAGGAAACTGCAATGCATCCCAAGCCTCAAAACGCCAAGGCGAATGCTCAGAAAGTTTATCATCACAGGCAATTAGAGTAATGCTGGCACGCAAATTGGCTTTAATGGCATTCACTTCCGAGACAAACTCATCCACTTCTTCTTGTGAAATGGATCCAGAAGTGTCAATTGCGACAGTGATGTCGATTTGATGGGATTTAAGTGCAGGCAAAATTGCCTCCCCGCTCCTGCGTGATGGGCGAGAATAGCTGAAATCATCTCGTGCAAGTGCTGACATATATTGTGCTAACAACGATTGCCATGAGACTTGAGGCTGTAAAAAGAAATCAACCAATTTGGCAAATTCGCCCTCTAATTTGCCCGCTTGTTGAGCGATTTGTGCACTTGAAGCAAGATTTTTTTGCCATTGAGTGGCCAGTTTTTCAATCTCATCAGGACGCAA
Organism: Bathymodiolus brooksi thiotrophic gill symbiont; assembly: GCF_903642095.1. Lineage (GTDB taxonomy): Bacteria > Pseudomonadota > Gammaproteobacteria > PS1 > Pseudothioglobaceae > Thiodubiliella. Next base: position 16,753 of record NZ_CAHJWD020000194.1, read on the forward strand.
AATAGCAGGTTGTTGCGCCAAGGAAGAGGCACCGCCCTGCTCACCTTCGTTTGCCTTACTTTGGGGTTTGGGCTCTTGTTGTAATTGATCTTCACGCATACCCCCATCTGATTGCTTAGAATCGTCATTCGCTTGGTCATCGTATAAATGCTGATCCATCGGCTCCTGATTAAGGTTGTCATCAATCATTGGGTAAATTTCTTCAGCAATCATACCTGCATATTGTTGAAAAATCGGCACATCAATCGGCGGATGAAAGCCCTCTTTAACCAGCAACGGATTGATAGCAAAATCACAAGCCAAATCCCACTTATGCTTGGTGCGATTACCTCGGCGGGCAAAATGAGTTAACGCACAATGCAAAGCCTCGTGAATTAAAACAAACTTAATTTGGTGTTTGTTAAGTGAATCGATAAACTCAGGATTGTAATAAAAACTTTTGGCATCTGTAGCACTGGTTTTGCACCACGAATCTGCTGCCACTAACGGCAAACGCAACACTAAATTACCCAAAAAAGGTCTATCCAAAATCAACTGCGTGCGTGCCTTAGTCAATTTGTTTTTAATGCCCTCTAAATCACTGTCGCTCAATAGGTTTTCTTGCGTTGATTGCACAATATCTTCACCAACTACCCTAACCTTTTCTTCGGGTGTAAGTGATTTATCTTGCCATGTTGGATATGTGTCCATTAGCTAAACTCTGTTAGGGCAGACACACCCTTATAATCTAAATAGAACAAAGGTAAGGCACTTAATACGGCTACCTCTTTATTTGGGTCAATGTGTTTTTTTAATTGAGCATTAAAAATATCGTGTTGTTCAATCACACTATTAGGATTTTGACACTGTCCATTCACTAAAAAATTGGCTTTTTTAAGGTGCTTGCTAATTAAATTCATAAAGTCATTCAAAGGTAATTCTGTTAATTCTTTAAGGCTTAAAAGGGATAAGTTTTTATAATGACTGCCTAACTTAATTTTTGTAGTAATGTCTTTAAAATTAGAGTCAGAGTTGTTATCAGTCAAGGCTTCTAACATCGGATAACTCAGAAAAAGTTTCCCTTTGTCTGTTTCATTGTCAAATATTTTCAACATTTTTTTCATTATTTCATTGTTTGCCTCTGGCACATGTCCATCGTAGTCAAAAAATAGATATATTCTGGCAATATCATCTCTATCATAATCTTCTGAACTTAAATCACTACACCCTTCCTTTAGCAATTCAAAAGTGTCTAAGTCTGGATCACCTGTCAATTTATTGTGTAAATCATATATGTGAGTACACCATGCAATTTCTATTCTTTTTATGTTGACAGGCAAGAGTTTAAGAAAAACATGCAGATATTGACGCTCTTGTTTTTTTCCTTCAAATACAAATAAAGTAATCGAATTGTCTGTCATTATTCAAATGCGTGGGCTTTATAAAGTTTTTGCAAATTATGTGCTTTGCGTAACTCTTGGTCGGTTAATTTATTAACAGAAGTAATTTTATTGTCATTCAAAATAAAATAACAATCAGGACGAGATAAATCGTTAGTCATAATATCGGTATTATGCGTGGTAAAAACAACCTGAACATCAATTTTCTGTAATTTTTTAATGATAAATTTAGATAAATTATGATGGTAGAACGCATCAAACTCATCGATAAATACAAAAGAGGTTTTATTAGATTGAATGCGTTGATACCAGTAATAAAACAAAGCCATAGCCCTTGTCCCTTGTGAAGCGATATCAAAAAAACTAATAGAGTCATCGCCTCCGAAGTCAAAAACTATTTTTTCTTCATTGTTTATATCTTTAGCAATCCCTAACTTACACTTAATACCTGCCTCATTAAGGAATTTTTCAAAATCAACAACATGCCCTTGATCAATAATATCTTTATCTATTGCTTTTGAGCCATTTTCCAGCCCTAAATAAGCACTATGCTCTAGTGAGCGGAAAAACAGCATTTTATTAATAAAATCAAAAAATTGATTAAATACAGCGTTGTTACCATTGTTTTCTAATATAGTATTTTCTTTAACATACTTAACAATCGATAAATTAACATTGGCAATCTCTTGATTTAGACTTTCTGCACCTTGTAGAGAAAAATTTGCATTCTTTTTTTTGCCAGTGCGTTTTACCGATAAAACTTCTTTCTTATTGATAGATAAAAACTCATCTAATAGAATTTCGTGATTGGTTTTTGAATAACGATAAACCACTTCGTTTTGTTCAAATTTAAAACAATATTCAAATTCTGCATAAGGAATGCTAATTGGCTTGGTTAAATAATTCTGATAAAAACTCCCTTTGCTCTCATTGTCAGTTAAATGCTGGACAATATCAAATATCGCAAAGCCTAAATTAGATTTTCCAGAAGCGTTAGCACCGTAGACAATCGCAGTTTTAACAACGCCTTCTTTGACAGATTGAGGGTTAAACTGATAGTCGCTAGCAGTAAAATCAAATGTTAGTTTTTTGTTAAAATTTTTAAAGTTGGTAACGCTAAATTTTTCTAACATAGTTATTTATTTTTTTGCATAAAAAAAGGTCATTCTACCCTAAAAACAAAATGCCGTTAAAAAAATACGGATGACCCCGTATGTTTTTGTGGCTGATTTTTAAAGTCTTTGGTGGGATTCAATTTTTGTCAACTTGATGCATTTCTACCCCTTGTTACTGGATTTAAAAAAAATACCTCAATTTATGTAAAAGTTTCAAACATAAAACGCTAAAATACTTCAAATGGAAAAAAACAACAAGAAAAAAAAGAGGAAGGCTGGCCCTTTAGGTGAACAACAACATATAAAAAATGCTGAATATTACAATAATAAAGGCGTGTATTTTATCAATAAAAAGCGTTATGACAAGGCTCAACAATGTTTTGAAAAAGCTCTGTTACTTGATCCAAATCATACATATGTACATAGCAATATAGGTCAATTATTTCAAGAAAAAAAGTGTTTTAAAGAAGCGCAACAACACTTTGAGAAAGCTTTGTCACTTGATCCAGAACAAGCGAATGCGAGGTGGAATTTGTCCTTGATGCAATTGACTCTAGGTAATTTTAGCCAAGGTTGGGAAAACTACGAAGCTCGCTACCATAAGAATAAACAAAACTGGAAAGTTACCCCACTTAACATTAGCATTCCTCATTATCAAGGAGAAGGTGTTAGGGGTAAAAATCTACTTATTTGTTTTGAACAAGGCTTCGGCGATTCAATTCAATGTATTCGGTTTTTACCTTTGTTAAAAACCCAAAAAGGCGTTAAAGATATTATTTTGGTCTGCCAAGCACCACTTAAAAAACTCTTTTCAAGCATAACTTGTATTGACCATCTGCTTGATGAGAATGAGTTTAAAAAAGCTGAAATTCATGGCATTGATCATTGGATGTTTATCATGAGCCTACCCTTGTGCTTTAATGTTACGCTAGAAACGCTGCCTCAAAAATTGCCTTATTTATCCACTTCCCAAGCAGCTAAAAACAAATGGAAGGACAAACTCCCTCAAGGTTTTAAGGTGGGTTTGGTTTGGAAAGGTAGCACTATCCATGTCTCCGATAAACAGCGTTCACTTGCTTCAATTAAATTATTAAAACCATTGTGGAAGATTTCAGAAAACATTAGTTTTATTAGTTTACAAAAAGGTGCAGGGGAAAAGGAGGCTCAAAATCCACCAGCAGATCAACCTTTGATTCACCTAGGCAATGAAATTCAAGACTTTTCTGACACCGCTGCCATTGTTTCTCAACTGGATTTGGTTATTTGCGTTGATACTGCCATCGCCCATCTTACTGGTGCACTTAACATTCCTTGCTGGGTTTTAATTCCCGATTACAATGCTGATTGGCGTTGGATGATTGACAGGGAAGACAGTGTTTGGTATCCCAAGGTGATGAGATTATTCAGGCAAACTGCTAGTGGCAATTGGGATGAAATCATTACCAAAGTAAGTGAAGCTTTAACTGCGTTAATTAACAACCCGATAACAGCCTCTCAAACAATTAAACATATAGAAAAAACAACAACGGCAGATGAATTTAACACCGATATTCTTCAACTTTACAACCAAGGTGATATTAAAGCGGCGCTACAACTTAGTAAACAAGCCTTAAAGTTGTTTCCAAAAAATGCAAACTTGCTAGAAAATGCAAGTGGGTTTGCGGGTATGCTAAATGAGACCACATTGGCAAAAAAATATGCTTTAAAAAGTTTGGAAATTAACCCAAATAACGCAAATACTCATAACAATCTGGGGCTATTATATAAGATACAAAAACGCTTTGATAAGGCGCAACAATACCTTGAGAAAGCGTTATTACTTGATCCAAATCATAGTGAAGTGCACAACAATATGGGTTTATTATTTCAAGAACAGCAGCAGTTTGACAAGGCACAACAATGTTATGAAAAAGCTTTAAAGATTGACCCTAGCCATATTAATGCTCACAATGAATTGGCTAATTTATTGAAAACTAAAAAGCAATTTTCTGCGGCACATGCACATTATAAAATAATCTTAAAACTTGATCCAAATAATGCTGGCGCAAAATGGAGTATATCTTTATTGCAATTAATAACTGGTGATTTTAAGCAAGGTTGGGAAAATTATGAATATCGATACCACAAAGACAAAAAAAACAAAGTTGTAACGATGCCTGATATTTCTTCACCTCAATATCAAGGTGAAGACTTAAAAGGCAAAAATATTCTCGTCTATTTTGAACAAGGTTTAGGTGATGAAATTCAATTTATCCGTTATTTACCTTTACTCAAAACCCAAAAAGGCGTTAGGGGCATTATCTTGGTATGCAAACCTCCACTTAAAAAACTCTTCTCAAGTATGAGTTGCATCGACTATATATTTGATAAAGATGAAATTAACAAAATAAGCATTCAAAAACTAAACTATTGGGTATTTATCATGAGTTTGCCCTTGCATTTTAATACTAGAATACAAACTATTCCTAACCAACTGCCCTATTTATCCTCTCCAAAAATAGAACAAGACAAATGGAAGGATAAACTCCCTCAAGGCTTTAATATTGGTTTAGTTTGGAAAGGCGAATCCAGATATAGAGACGATGTTAGTCGTTCCTTGCCTTCAATCAAAACCCTAAAGCCACTCTGGCAAGTTGCAGAAAATATTAACTTCATCAGTTTACAAAAAGGGGCAGACGAAGAGGTGCAAAACCCACCAGCAGACCAACCTTTAACCCACCTAGGTGATGAAATTCAAGACTTCGCCGACACCGCTGCTATCGTCTCTCAACTGGATTTGGTTATTTGTGTTGATACTGCCATTGCCCATCTTGCTGGCTCACTTAACATTCCTTGCTGGGTATTGCTTTCTGATTGCAATTCCGATTGGCGTTGGATGGTTAACAAAGAAAGCAGTGCCTGGTATCCTGAGATAATGAAATTGTTTAGGCAAACCACTAATGGCGATTGGGGCGAGGTAGTTACCAAGATAGCTACAACCTTAACCCGCAAAATAAGCGAGTAATAAATAGCCTGCTTTTTAAGTAGGTGAAAAATAGATTTTTCACATTTATGTAAAAGTCTCTGAGTATTTGTTTGCGCTATTTTTAAAAAATAGCACAAACCGACTTCAGGCTAATCAAACAAAGTATCAGCGATTGCACCAGCCCAGTTAGCAAATTCTGGAATAGTAAAAATTTCTTCACCGATGGCGCGCTGCATATCGGATACCAGCATTACACCGAGTTCTTTTTGTGGAAAATTACGGGCAAAGTTAAGAATATTACCCCAAATCTTTTCGGCATTGTCCTTACCTTTAACGCTAATTGCCCTACCAACTAAGGCGGAACAAATAGCGTATTGCAAATCAATAGCATCAGGAATTGACACAGATTCTCCATTTACAATAGCATCCAAATCTGGCAAATCTTCTAAATGTTCAATAAAAGTTGCCACTTCAACACCCGCCACTTCGCCAACACAGGCACTGGCGGCAGCTCTAAACAAATTCAAATTATTTTCAAATTTTTGTAAAGCACGATGGGTGAACGCCCAAGTTCTAGGAGAGGGAAAAGCCACGGGATTATGTGCAGGGTCAAATTCAAACAAGTGTTCGGGGCGATAACGCAAAAAGCCAATAATACGCTCGTCAATATCATTTTTATACGCCCAAGCAACCCAATCGTCTAAATTCACTTCCAATTCATAATGAGAAAAACGGTTGGACAAAGGGGCAGGCATGGAATAAGTTACGCCACGGTCGCCTTGACGATTACCTGCGGCAAAAATTACCCAGCCATCAGGCACCACATAATCACCCAAACGCCTGTCTAAAATCAATTGATAAGCAGCAGCGGAAACACTGGGGGGTGCCGAAGTGATTTCATCTAAAAATAAAATACCTTGCTTTCCATGGCGTTTTTCATCAGGCAATAGTGATGGAATCGCCCAATCAACTTGCTCACCATTTTTAAAGGGAATCCCACGCAAATCACTCGGCTCCATTTGTGATAAGCGAATATCAATCATATTTACATTATGTTCACTGGCAATTTGGGAGATGATTTGAGATTTACCAATTCCAGGTGCACCCCATAACATAACGGGTGTGTGATGACCACAAAGAACAGACTTAAACTCTTGATTTAAAATAACACTAACTTGCTCTGGACGCATAATTAACTTGAAAATATTAAAATTGACACCATTTTATAGCAATAGACACTAAAATTACTTAATATGATTAAACCTAATTCAAAACCTACTCCGGAAGAGATTTTTAACTTCCCTTGCGATTACCCCGTAAAAGTAATGGGTAAAGATTGCCACGAGTTGCACACTGAAATGTGTGCCATTATTGAGCGTTATGCTGGCGAAATTCATTCAAGTCAAATTAGCAGTAGAAAAAGCACAAAGGGCAATTATATCTCCTACACTGTTAGAATTGTAGCGACCAGCGTATCGCAGCTAAATTCAATCAATAAAGAGCTTCAAGGTCATCCATTGATTGCCTATATACTTTGAAAATTACCAAACTGGGGTTACAAAACTACACACAAACTTGGGAATTAATGCAAGTATTTAGTGCTAATCGCCAAGTTGATACTGAAGATGAGTTATGGATAGTTGAGCATCCGCCAGTTTTTACTCAAGGCATTTCTGGCAAAGTAGAACACTTATTACAAAATAGTGATATTCCTGTGGTGCAAAGCGACCGTGGCGGGCAAATTACTTATCATGGTCCTGGTCAATTAATTGTATATTGCCTAATTGATTTAAAACGCTTGGGAATTGGGGTAAAAAAAATGGTCTCGTTAATGGAAATGGCCATTATAGATGTGTTAAGCCATTACAATATCCACTCTCAAACAAAAAATGGTGCACCGGGTGTGTATGTCGCGGATGCTAAAATTGCTGCGTTAGGACTTAAAGTAAAAAATGGCAGAACTTACCATGGATTAAGTTTAAATGTAGATATGGACTTATCCCCCTTTTCTCATATTAACCCTTGCGGATATCAGGATTTAGCGGTTACACAATTAGCAGATTTAACGGATAATATCAAGATTGAAACCATTGCCAGTGAACTCACTCAAACTTTAAAAAAATATGTTACAAGAAATTGAAATTAAAGCCTTAAAAGGCGAATCAAAAACAGCACGCCTAAAAATCAAGCCTGATGTTACACGCACACCACTGAGAAAACCAAGTTGGATTCGCATTAAGCACCCTACTGGCTCAAAAGTTGACAAACTAAAAAAGACATTGCGCTCGCAAAAACTATTTACTGTCTGCGAAGAGGCACAATGTCCTAATCTCGGCGAATGCTTTAACCATGGCACAGCAACCTTTATGATTATGGGGCAAATTTGCACCCGCCGTTGTCCATTTTGTGATGTGGCACACGGTAAACCTAAGCCACTAGATGTAGATGAGCCAAAGCATTTGGCACAAACGATTGAAAAAATGAACCTTAAATATGTGGTTATCACTTCGGTTGATAGAGACGATTTGCGTGATGGTGGTGCGGGTCATTTTAAGCAATGTATTGATGAAATTAGACAAACCACGCCACAAGTTAAAATTGAGATACTCACGCCAGATTTTAGAGGCAGAATTGACAAAGCACTTGAAGTCTTTAACACTTGTCCGCCCGATGTATTTAATCACAACTTAGAAACTGTGCCAAGTCTTTACCCTAAAGTGCGTCCAGGGGCTGATTATGCATATTCACTAAAGTTATTACAATCTTTTAAGCAACAACATCCTGATGTTATCACTAAATCAGGCTTAATGCTGGGTGTGGGTGAAAACGAACAACAGGTGTTAAATGTATTATCTGATTTGCGATTGCACGGTGTAAATATGCTTACGCTTGGGCAATATTTGCAACCCAGTAAATATCACTTAGCCGTTGAGGAATATGTCACCCCTGAGCAATTCAAACGCTACAAAAACATTGCCACAGAAATGGGCTTTTCTCAGGTTGCTAGCGGTCCAATGGTGCGTTCATCGTATCATGCAGATTTACAAGCGGCTGGTGAGTCTATTGGTTAAAAAATGACTTTTTTTGGGTGTTTTTAATATGTTAAGACCTTTGTATAAAACATAATTTCCCGTCCTAATTTCAATTTTTACAGTTTTTTTAAAAAATGGTGTTACTAATAATTATTTACTTTAAGAGCCAACTTTAAATATCACTTTTATCTTCTTTTTTAAGCAAACTATTGGTGTCAATTTTCTTAGGTTTGGAGTCCATTTCCTTAGAATCATTTTGAAGAATTTCCTCTGCAATAATAATACCATCTTGTTCGGTTTCTTGAATAACAACTTCTTGCTTTACCTTTTTCTCAGTTTCCTGATTGGTCTCTTTTTGCTCAGTTTCTTGAGTAACAGCCTCTCGTGTAACTTCTTGCTCTTTGGGCTTAACCTTTTTATTTAATAGACCTTTAACCCATTTTTTTACATAACCAGTTTTAACTTTCGTTGTAGGTTTTTTCTTATTCTTAACAATATTGTATTTGGCATCAGCATCCTCTTCGCCTGGTAATAAGCCCATATTAACAGCAATATTGCGACAAGATGCTTCACCTGCAGACAAAGTGCCCAACGGAATAACGATTAAAGTTAATATTGTTGAAACCAATACACCAAACAACAATGAAATTGCCATACCTTGGAAGATTGGATCAGACAAAATAACACTAGATCCACCAACCAATGCAAAAGCAGTAATCATAATTGGGCGTGTTCTAGAGGCACAAGAGTTAATAACCGCATCAAAAAATGGCACACCTTTGGCGTATTCTTGCACAGTAAAATCAACCAGTAAAATCGAGTTTCGCACAATAATACCCGCCAAAGCAATCCAACCAATCATCGAAGTAGCAGTAAATTCTGCATTCAATAACCAATGCCCTGGCACAATACCCAATAGCGTTAATGGAATAGGTGCCATAATTACAGCTGGAATAATAAAGTTACCAAACTGCCAAACAACCAACATATAAATAACCACTAATGCCACTGCAAATGCAGTGCCCATATCACGGAAAGTTTCATAAGTTACTGTCCACTCCCCGCTCCACTCAAAACCTGGCACGGTTTGATCTTCTGGCGGGCCTAAATACTCACCTTGTAGTTGCTTGCCATTCACAGTTTGGTAATCTAACAATAAATCATCAACACCAAACATTGCGTAGATTGGTGCACTTAAGCGACCAATTGGCTCCCCTAAAACATACTCAACATCTACAAGGTCTTTATGAAAAATTAAATCATCTTGCTTTTTATACACAAAAGAACCCAATTCAGAAATTGGAATCATACCGCCATGTTGTGAAGGCACAGGTAGTTGTGTCAAATAAGAGAGTTGCGAGCGTCTAGATAATGGCACTTTTAAATAAACATACGAAGGCTCAAGTGCATTTTTAAGGCGAATAGTGGTTACATTAAAACTACTTATTGCCATTGCGAGCGTTTCTTTAATGATTTGCACGCTAACACCAAAACGAGATGCTTTAATGGTGTCTACTTGAAAATTAATCACAGGATATTCATCACGCATTAAATTATCAATATCGGTCATTGTGCCTGATTTTTTAAACATCTCAGTTAAATCACTTGCTAACTTACGACGCGTTGCCTTGTCAGGTCCATAAACCTCTGCAACCACTGGGCGTAACACTGGCGGCCCAGGTGGCATTTCAACCACAGCATAATTGGCACCTGCATCTAAGGCCACTTGTGCAATAAGTTGTCGTGCCTCAAGGGCAATTTCATGACTGGATCGGTGGCGTTCGCCTTTTTCAGATAATTGAATTTGTAACTCACCTTCTGAAGCGTTTTGCCTTAAATAAGAGTGCCTTACTAGACCATTAAAGTCAAACGGCTTAGCGGTACCAGAATAAGTTTGAATGGAAACCACTTCTGGCATCTTGCGTAATATTTGTGCCATTTTATGTAAAGTAGAAGCCGTCTTTGGAAGTGCCGTGCCATCAGGCATATCAAGAGAAACACCAAATTCTGATTTGTTGTCCAATGGCAACATTTTCACTGGCACTGCCGTGGAATAAAACATTGACATTGATAAGAAAAATGCTGCTACCAAGCCAATTAAAAAACTCATGCCATAAAATTTGATACTGAATAATTTAGAAATGACTAATCGGAAAAAAGTTTGCAACATCCTGCCTTCTTTTTCTTCTTTTTTGTGCATTTTATGCAAGACATCAATTGGTGGCACAAACTTCATCACAAAATAAGGTGTAAATGCAAACGCCGCAAATAATGAGAACATCATTGCCACTGAACCTAACACTGGAATAGGTGCCATATATGGCCCCATCATACCACTTACCGCCGCCATTGGCACCAAAGCAGCAACCACAGTGAAAGTCGCCAAAATAGTTGGATTGCCTACTTCGCGAACTGCATCAATCGCAGTGCCAATGGTAATTTTGTTGTCAATTAACCAGCGTCGATAAATATTTTCGGTAACCACAATAGCATCATCCACCAAAATACCAATAGAGAAAATCAGTGCAAAAAGACTCACTCTATCAATCGTCATACCCAACATCCATGCTGAGAAAATAGTCATTAATAAAACGACTGGGATAACCAGCGTTACGACAATTGCAGGACGAATACCGAGCGCAAACCAAACCAACAAGGTAACTGCACCTGTAGCAATAAAGAGTTTTTTAATCAGTGAATTAACTTTATCTTTAGCAGATTTTCCATAGTTTCTACTAACACTTACCTCAACATTATCTGGAATGAGGCGCCCTTTAAGTTCTTTAACTTTAGCCAAAATATCATCGGCAACTTTAACACCATTGGTGCCAAATTTTTTCGCAATAGCAACAGTTACTGCTTGCTCACCAGTTGCCCTCACCTTATTCTTACTCGCAACACCTGTGTAATGATTAACCATATGATTTGCTTCTTCTGGTGCATAATATACATCTGCCACATCACGAACATATACAGGTTTCCCCTCTTTGACTGCAACCACTAAATTCTCAATATCCTCTACTTTCTTAAAGAAGTCGCCTGAATAAACCTCCATTTTGTAGCCGTTTAACTCAATATCACCCGTATGTGAACTAACATTTGCACCACTAATAGTACGTGAGATTTGCTGAATGGAGATGCCGTAACCCGCTAGACGACCAGGGAAAACATCAATATGAAAAATTTCTTTGCGTCCGCCCACCACAAAACCGTGATTGGTGTTTGGCACTTTTTTGAGTTGCTGTAGCAATTCCAAGCCAAGCGCACGAAGTTGTCCATCATCTAAGGATTTCGACCATAATGTTAGATTAATAATTGATACATCGTCAATTTCTTTTGGCTTTATCAAGGGTTGTCGAACGCTTGGCGGCATAAATTCAGAATTGGAGAGTATTTTGTCACGCACTTTGGTAACAGAATCGGTCATTTTTTGACCCACATCAAACTCAATAGTAATAATGCCACGACCCTTATCGCTCACTGAATACACATGTTTAACCCCTAAAATATCAGACATTAAACGCTCTAAAGGTTTGATAACAATATTAGACACTTCTTCCGAAGAGGCGCCCGGATATTCAACAAAAACATCAATCATCGGGACAGAAATCTGTGGGTCTTCTTGGCGTGGCGTGGAAATAAGCCCCATAATACCTGCACCAAGCATAGCAAAGAAAAGAATGATAGAGAGTGGCGAAGTGATAAAGGCTTTTGTCAACTTACCCGCAACGCCCAACTCATAATTCTTTAAGTCGTCTTGGATGATATCTTTATCAATATTCTCTTCTTTAGAGGAATCAGCCTGTTCGTGTTTTTTCATAAAACCTCTGTGTAAAAGATGGTGTTTTGATTATTATTCATGGTTTATGCAGGAGACTTACTAAGTATCCATTCCTGAAATCATCATAATGTTGGGATTGGTAACAATTTTTTCACCAATCTTTAGACCAGATAAAACACTTTTTTGATAGTCATTAACTTGCTCGCCAAGACGCACGAATCTTAACTCGGTTTTATTGGTTTGTGAATTAACAACAAACACACTTGGTAAGCTAGAACGCCATATAATCGCTGTTTCTGGAATGATTGGCATTAGCGAACCTGAATTTGTTTCAAAAATTTCCACCTCTGCATAAGCCCCCGCTAAGACTGGCGAATTTTCAGGTAAATCAAATTTTACTTTAACACTGTGTTTGTTATTATCAGCAATTGGGTAAATTTGTGACAGTTTTGCATTAACCACAATATTTGCCATATCCAATTTAATGCGGTATTTTTTATTAAGCCTTAAACTGGTTACTAAGCGTGAAGGCACATTAAGTTCAACTTGTAGTTTTTTAATATTGGCAAACTTTATCAACTCCTGACCAGGCTGCACAATATCACCTTGATCAACATTCTTAACCACGATAGCACCATCAAAAGGTGCAACAATGTTTGCATCTTTAAGGCGTGCCTCTACTTGTTTAAGTTTAAGTTTTGCTTGTGTTAATTTATGTTTTGCTTGTTGATAACTGGTATAGCGTGAAGTGCGTCTAGCAAACTTATCAAAATCAGGATTGCCTTGTCCGCTCATCCTTACCATTGGATCGGTAAACGCCGAAAACATACTTGGAATGCCACCAAACATACTGCTTGAGTTTGGCGAAACAATTGATTGTGAATATTGCACACCTGCATTTTTAAGGGATTCATTAGCAGATTCTATCTCTGCATAAACGGCATCTCTTTGCGCTTGAATAGATTCCTGCTCAAGGATTATTAAAATAGCACCTTTTCGAAATACATCACCTTCTTGTCCTTTGATACTTAAAACATCGCCTGAAACCTGTGCTGACAAACTTACTTGTGCAGATGAAATTACCTTGCCACCAAGAAGTGCCCTTTTGTTAAGCGACATACCCTTTACTATTTGAATACCGTAGGTAGAGCTAAAACTTTTCGAATCTTGTTTAAATTGTGCCACACTGGGAAGTGATAACGGCAGTAAAATCAATGTTGTTAAAACTGTTGCCAATAAGCTCATAATTGCCTTATATAAAAATACGAAAATAACACCAAAACCGCCATTTTAACACTAATCTTATCTTTTTAATAAAGTATTACTGCTTCAATCCAAATATAGGAATTAAAAACACAAAAAACCTCTGGCATAATAGCTGCAACCAAAAAACACACTTTGCCAGCAGATGAATGCACAAAGATAACCATATTCCTTTTACGCAACCAAGCCTTATTGCATTATGGGTATTTCAAACTACAAACTTGATGCTTAAGACATTAGAGTTGTCAGCCAACACTTTGCAAACCTTGGTAGCAATCTCAGACTTTGTTAAGCTGATATAAAGGTAGCATTTGCAAAAAAAATCATCGTAAAGTTACTTGAAGTTTTTTCAAATATTGAAATAACAAGCGTTGACGCTATATTTACATTTTCTATCTTTGAGTTGAGACATTAGGCTTTATAATAACCGTAATTTTTTAACACATAAAATAATGCTTGCATTTACCCTCGGTGAACCTGCTGGAATTGGCCCTGATTTGGCAGTGATTATCGCCCAAGAGAAAACAGCGCAAGATTTATTGCTTTTTGCTGACCCTGATGTATTAATATCAAGGGCAAAAACCCTTAACTTAACTCTTAAAATTAGCGAAACAGAAGGCAGTTACGAGTCCAATACTCTCTGTGTTTACCCTGTAAAAACTGCCGATAAAGTTGTTGCTGGTGTGCTGAATAAGAATAATGCTGAATATGTATTAAATACACTGGATTTAGCAACACAATATTGCCTTGATAGTAAAACTCAAGCATTGATTACTGGCCCTTTGCATAAGGGTGTTATTAATCAAGCAGGTATTTATCAGGATAAAAATGGCAAAGGTTTTAGCGGACATACCGAATATTTGGCTGAAATCTCTGGTGTTGATAAAACGGTGATGATGCTGGCTACCAAAGGATTGCGTGTTGCACTAGCAACAACACATATACCCTTATCTCAAGTGCCACAACATATACATGCCAATTCTTTAGAGGAAACTTTGCGTATTATTCACAACGCTTTACAAAGTTATGGCATTCAAAATCCAAAGATTGTGGTTTGTGGGCTTAATCCACATGCTGGTGAAGGTGGATATCTTGGTTCTGAAGAAATTGAAATCATTAACCCTTTGATTAACAAACTAAATGCACAAGGTTTTAATCTTATCGGTAGCATACCAGCAGATACCGCCTTTACACCTGATGCACTACAAGGCGTGGATTGCGTGCTAGCAATGTATCACGATCAAGGGTTACCAGTGCTCAAAACCTTGGGTTTTAAAAAAGCAGTGAATGTAACACTAGGTTTACCCTTTATTCGCACTTCGGTAGATCATGGCACTGCACTTAATTTAGCAGGCACAGGCAACATCAGTTTAGGCAGTTTACACACGGCGATTGATTATGCCAAAAACTTACTTAATTATGCATAAGGCTCGCAAACGCTTTGGGCAAAACTTTTTAACCGATAATCGGGTAATTGAACGCATTGTTGCGGTGATTGCACCAAAATTTAATGACAATTTACTTGAAATTGGCCCTGGGCAAGGGGCGATGACATTGCCTTTATTGGAACAGGTTAAAAAATTAAATGTGATTGAGATTGACAGAGATTTGATTGCCTTGTTAATTGGTTTTGACAAAGACAATCTGGTTATTCATGAAGGTGATGCACTCAAATTTGACCTTAGCACCTTGCCGAACCCGATTCGAGTAGTTGGCAATCTGCCTTATAACATCTCATCCCCCATTCTTTTTCACTTGCTTGAAAATCGAGAAAAGATAACAGATATGACTTTTATGTTACAAAAAGAAGTGGTGGAAAGAATAGTGGCAGACAAAGGTTCAAAAATCTATGGGCGTTTGAGTGTTATGATACAAGCATTTTTTGAGGCTGAATTAATCTTTATCGTTCCCCCTGAGTCTTTTAATCCAGCACCAAAAGTGGATTCTGCTATTATTTATCTCAAGCCACTACCCAAAACAGAAGTAAAAAATATGGCAATTTTTGAAAAAATTGTTAAGGCTTCTTTTGCACAACGCAGAAAAACCTTAAGAAATTGTTTAAAATTACATCTTTCACAAGAACAAACCGCTATTGATTTATCGCAACGCGCTGAAATGCTTGCGGTGCAAGATTTTATCACCCTATCCAATGATTATGAAAAACAACATTAAAATTACCATTCAAGTTTCGCCATTGCCTCAGTTTACCAATCCTTTTGAGAGTAAATATGTATTTTCTTACACGATTACCATTGTCAACAATGGTGAAATCGGCATGCAATTACTCAATAGACATTGGATTATCCAAGATGAAATGGGATACATAGAAGAAGTAACTGGCAAAGGCGTGGTTGGTGAACAGCCTCACTTATTGCCTGGCGAGTCATTTGAATACACTTCTGGTTCAGTTATTAAAACTCAGACTGGCACTATGAAGGGTAACTATAGTATGATTAATGATGATGGCGAACACTTTGATGTTGATATTCCAGAATTTGTTCTAAGTGAGCCATACACGCTACAATGAGTGATTATTTAATTGGTGATGTTCAAGGGTGTTATGATGCACTCCAAATACTACTCAAAAAAAGTCGTTTTTCCCTTGATAAAGACCGGCTGTTTTTCCTTGGCGATGTAGTCAATCGTGGCAATAAATCACTTGAAACTTTACGCTTCATTAGAAACTTAGGCGACAATGCAAAAATGCTATTGGGTAACCATGATTTTCATCTATTGGCATGTGCACTTGGCGACAAAACGCCGAGTAATAAAGACACTTTTAATGATATTTTAAACGCCAAAGATGCACAATATTTAATTGGATTTTTACAAAAACAACCCTTGGTAATTGAGCACCAAGACGCACTATTGGTGCACGCAGGCATTCCGCCAATTTGGGACAAAACCACCCTGTTAACACAAACTGCCACAGTTGAAAAACACTTACAAAGTCATCAGGCAGGCGATTTTATCAATATTATGTATGGCGACCATCCATACACTTGGGCAGAAGATTTAAATGCAATGGATAAATGTCGATATACCATTAACGCCTGTATGCGTATGCGTTTTTGCAAGGCAGATAGCACATTAGAATTTAAAGGGAAAATGAATCACGATACTGCTCCTAAGGGCTTCAAGGCATGGTTTTTACAAAACAACAGAAAATTGGAAAATACCGATATTTTCTTTGGTCATTGGTCTACTTTGTCAAACATCGCTCAACCACATATCTACCCAATGGACAAAGGCTGTGCTTGGGGTGGTGCATTAAATATGATTCGCTTTGAGGACAAACAAATATTTTCTGTCAATTGTTAAACTGAGGCACTGGGTTTGGTGCGTTAAATTTCTATTTGCCCTTCAAATACAAACTCAGCAGATCCTCGCATACACACGCCATAATTATCAATATCAATAAACAGGTCTCCTCCTTTCAATTTAACGGTGATTTCACTGGCATCAATTTTATTTATTTTATGTAAATATGCCGCAGTTGCACATGCGCCACTACCACAAGCCAAGGTTTCGCCCACACCTCGCTCATAAACCCTAAGCGTGATATTATGCCTATCAACAATGTTTACAAAATTTACATTTACCCCTACTGGAAAATCAGCAGAACTTTGTATTTTTTTAGCAATTGTTTCAATTTCCTGACGAATATCATCCACAATTAATACTGCATGCGGATTGCCCATTGACACCACACCAAGTGTCTCACCTTCAACGGTATAAGTTGCGTCAACATTGTCTAATTGCTCAAAAGGAATGTCTTTTGAATGCCATATTGGCTTCCCCATAATAACAGCAGCCTCATTGTTATTGTGAACAAGCAATTTCATCACACTCTCTTTAGTTTCTACCACAATATCTTCACCAAACCCTTTATTGGTTAATTTTTTTTCAATTACAAAACGCGCAAAACAACGCGCCCCATTCCCACATTGCCCTACCTCAGAACCATCGGCGTTAAAAATTCGATATTTAAAATCATATTTGCGGTCATCTGGCTTTTCAACTAACAGCAATTGATCAAACCCCACGCCAAAATGCCTATTTGCAAGTTTTTGAATTTGCACTACAGATAATAATATTGATTGATTGATTGCATCAATCACCATAAAGTCATTACCAAGCCCTTGCATTTTTGTAAAATTAATCAACATACGCATATTTTATTTCTGAAAATTATTTGAAAAATTATACATTTAACCTCTCTCCATTCTTAACAGTTCTATTTTAAAAAATAGAATCAACAAAAAAACCGCCCTCTCCATTCTAAATCTCACCCGCCATAGTGCTTATCAAGTAACGCTAAAGTTTTTTATAAATACCCTAATAACAAATGGTTAGCACTGTAATTTATATTTACTCTGTATTTGGGCTAGAACAATAAACCCATAACTTCTATTTTTAGATTGAGAGGCTGTAAGTAAATAAACTTCGGGTAAAATCGTGTTTAATCTAATTCTTTCGAGTAAATAAATCTAATGCAAACACCCAGTAATATTACCCTTAATAAAGCAAAAAATCTTTTAACACTTACTTTTGACAATATCAAATATCCGTTAACTTCCGAATATTTAAGAGTTCATTCACCTTCTGCTGAAGTGGTGGGACATGGACCGGGACAAGAAACTTTGCAAATAGGTAAAGAAAATGTTGCTATCACACGCATTGAACCTACAGGTAATTACGCTATTGTTTTGTTTTTTAGCGATGGTCACGATAGTGGTATTTATTCTTGGGAACATTTGTATAATCTTGCGACAGAGTATGATGTGCGTTGGTCTAACTACCTAAAAAGACTCAAGGATGCGGGGCATTCTCATAAGCAACACTAAACGCTGTATAATTGCATATTTTTTTATTCTTTAACTTGCCTAGTTGCCATGAAAAAAATAATCGTTAAACTTGTTTTAATGGCAAGCTTATTAAGTACTTCACTGGCTTTTTCAGCCTCCATTAAGAATATTGAAATTCTAGGTCTTAATGTTATTTCTAGAGGCACAGTGCTAAGTTATTTACCCGTTGAAGTTGGCGATGACTATGATGCACAAACCTCATCGAAAATTATTCGTGTTCTTTACAAAACACAATTTTTTAAGGACATTGAAGTAACGGAAGAGGAGCAAATCTTAAAAATTAAAGTAACGGAAAACCCACATATTAAATATGTAGATTTTCTCAATAATTCAGAGAAAGTACTTGACAAAGATACCGTTAAAAAAGTTTTAAGCAGTATGAACCTAACTCAGGGCAAGATTTTCAATAAAAAGCAATTGGATGAATTGATTGAGCAAGTAAAATCAACTTACATTAGCCAAGGTTACCACAATATCAAAATCACCAAAAATATTGAAATTGACAGTCAAAACAGAGTAGGAATTGAGCTTGACATTGCCGAAGGTGAAATTGCCCGTATCAAGACAATGCGCATTTTAGGCAATAAGGTAAAGACAGAGAGGGAGTTACTTGGTTTGTTTGAAATTGGCGAACCCAATTGGTTTGTTTTAAACTATTTCACCGAAAAAGATCATTACTCAAAAATTGCATTAGATGCAGGCATTGAGGCATTGAAATCGCAGTATATTAACTCAGGTTATCTTAGTTTTAAAGTAACCGATGTTAAAAGTGAATTATCTGAAGATAAAAAAAATATTGATATCACTATTCAGATAAAAGAAGGCGACAAATACACAATTGGTAACATTATTTTTTCAGGAAATACATTAAATAAGTCTGATAGAAATCTAACAAAATTACTAACAATTAAGCCTGGTAAAGTTTTTATGCGCAAAAAAATCATCAATGACATTAAAGCCATAACAGAAGCTTATACCGATCAGGGTTATGCTTTCGTTAAAGTAGATGTGGCAACTGCTGAAGGCAAAGTAGATCCTGTTATTGACTTAAATTTTAAAATTACACCGAAGAAAAAAGTTTATATTAATCGCATTACTATTACTGGCAATACTAGAACACAGGATGAAGTTGTGCGTAGGGAAATCGATGTTTATGAAGGTGGACTGTATTCAGACAAAGCATTGGAAAATTCAATAACCAAGATTAAACGACTGGGGTTCTTCTCCAATGTAACAATGAATGTTTCCAAAGTTAAAAACTTTAGCGATAAAATTGATTTAAACTTTGTAGTGGAAGAGACTAAAACTGGCACCTTTTCTATTGGTATATCTCACTCCAACAATTCTGGTGCTGCTTTTAATCTAGGCATAAAAGAAAAGAACTTTCTTGGTACGGGTAATGTATTAAATGCATCGGCGTCACACTCTGAAGCGGTAGAGGAATTATCATTATATTTTTCTAATCCTTATTTTACTCAAGATGGGCATAACATTAATTATGGTATTTTCAATAAAAAAACTGATGGTGCAGAATTAGATGTTGCCTCTTATAAAATCAATCAAAGTGGGGGAAGTATCGGCTATGGAATCCCAGTTACAAAAAATACACGCATTACTACAAATTTAAAACTTTCCAGCAGGGATGTTACTTGTGGAGCCACTTTTGCAAAGGACTACGAAGTAAAGCAGTGTGCTAGTAATGACAGAACCGAGGCCAAACTTAGTATAAATTGGAGTAGCAATACCTTAGATAATTACAACTTTCCAACAACAGGGGACAGAAAAAATCTTAACTTGAGTGTCGCATTGCCAGTTGCTGATTTTAGATATTACAAAATAAACGCTTCGAAAAAAAGATACCGTCCCATCTTTAAAAATATAACCTTAAAAACAAATTCTAAAATAGGTATAGCACAGGGTTATGACAAGAAAGAATTGCCATTCTTTGAGCGATTTTATGGAGGTGGGTCTTCTTCTGTGCGTGGTTTTGACTTTAACTCTTTGGGTGAAAAATACGCAAATGGAAAGGCCAAAGGCGGTAAATTATCTATACTATCAGGGGTTTCTATAATTTCACCGCTTACCTTTATAAAAGACAGCAGCAATATGCGCATAAGTGCCTTTATTGATATAGGTGGCATTAGTGAAGAGGTATCTAGTTTTAAAGCCTCTAATTTGCGTGCATCTACTGGTGTAGCATTTACTTGGCTAACCCCTATTGGCCCGTTAGGTGTTTATTTTGCCAAACCTTTTTTAAAGAAAACAGGGGATAAAACCAAGTCTTTTGAGTTTACTATTGGCACAAGTTTCTAATAGTGTATAGATTAAAAGACATTGCTACTTTTATTGATGCCGAGTTAATAGGTGATGCGTCAATAAAAATCAACAGTCTTGCCACTAGTTTTAATGCACAAAAAGATCAGCTCACTTATATTGCATCAAATAAATACAAAGCAGATTTACTGGACTTAAAAGCGGGTGCAGTTATCATAACCAAGGATTTATTGGAAGATTGCCCCACTAATGCCCTTGTGGTTGATAATGTTTATTTAGCTTTTGCTCAAATTACGCACTATTTTAAACAACAGCCGACCTATCTTGATGGTATTCACACTAGTGCTCAAATTAACAGCAAAAACATTGCCAAGAGTTGCACTATTGGAGCGCATGTTGTGATTGGTAAAAACTGCACCATTGGCACTAATACAATAATTGAACAAGGTGTAATAATAGGGAATAATGTCATTATTCAGCCCAATGTGACTATTTTACAAAACTGCACCATTGGCAACAATGTCTTTCTTTCAGTGGGTGTGGTTATCGGCTCAGAAGGTTTTGGCAATGCTTTAGACAATCAAGGACACTGGCACACTATCGCACATCTGGGCAATGTGATCATTGGCGATGATGTAGCCATTGGTGCAAATACTGTTATTGACAGAGGCACATTAGAAGACACGCAAATACACAGTGGCGTGCGTCTTGATAATTTGGTGCATATTGCCCACAATGTCAGTTTGGGTGCAAATACAGCAATCGCCGCAGGTGTAACTATTGGTGGCAGTGTCACATTAGGTAAACGATGTCAAGTTGGTGGTGGTGCGGTGATTGCCAGCCATATGTGCTTAGCAGATGATGTGATTGTTACTGGTGCTAGCACGGTGGATAAGCACCTGAATAAAGGGCATTACACAGGCTTTACCTCTATCTCCTTGCATTCAGATTGGAAAAGAATACAAATGTGGCTGTCAAAACTTGATAAAATCACGCAATATTTAAACATTAAATTAAAATCTTTAAAAGGACAATAAATATGGAAATGAACATTCAAGATGTTAAAAATTACTTACCGCACCGCTACCCTTTCTTATTGATTGACCGAGTATTAGAATTAGAAGTTGGCAAATCTATCGTTGCGCTTAAAAATGTTTCTTTTAATGAGCCACAATTCACTGGACACTTTCCTGAGCAACCAATTATGCCAGGTGTTTTGATTGTTGAGGCGTTGGCACAAGCCACAGGCATCCTAGCATTTAAATCTGAAGTAGGCAAACCGATTGACGGACAAATTTATATGCTGGTTGGCATAGACAAAGTGCGCTTTAAACGCATGGTTGAGCCGGGTGACCAATTGCGCCTTGAAGTGGAAGTTTTGGCAGTTAAGCGTGGGATTTGGAAATTTAAATGTGTTGCTATAGTTGAGGGAAAAGTAGTTACCACTGCTGAGTTGATGTGCACCCAAAAGGCAGCAAACTAAAAGAGGTTTATTGTGGCAATACACCCTAGTGCAGTCATTGACCCTAGTGCAAAAATTCATGAAAATGCTGAAATATGTGCATACACTATCATTGGTGCAAATGTTGAAATTGACTCAGGCACCATTGTAGAATCCCACGCCGTCATACAAGGGCCAACCAAAATTGGTAAAAACAACCATATCTACTCATTTACCTCAATTGGTGGCGACCCGCAAGACATTACTTACGAAGTTGGACAAGAATCTAATTTAATTATTGGCAATGACAATCAAATTCGTGAATTTTGCACCATCAATCGTGGCACAGAAAAAGAGGAATCTGTTACTCGTGTTGGCTCCAACAATCTGTTTATGGCGTATGTGCATATTGCCCATGATTGCTATATTGGCGACCACATTATTATGTCAAACAACGCTTCATTGGCAGGACATGTGCGTATACAAAACTGGGCAATTCTTGGCGGATTTACCTTGGTTAAACAATTTTGCATGATTGGTATGCATACTTATATTGGCATGGGTTGCCAAATCAATAAAGACATTCCGTCTTATATGCTGGCATCAGGTGTGCAGACCCGTGTTCGAAGCATTAACGCCGAAGGTATGCGTCGTCGAGGCTTTTCAACGAATGCGATTGCTGCCATCAAGCGTGCCTTTAAAATAGTCTATCGTGGTTCTGGGTTACTTGACCAATCTTTGAAAAAATTGGAAGAAACTGAATCCGACCATTTGGAAGTCCTACAATTCGTAGCCTGTATTCGTAGTTCAAAAACAGGCATTATGCGTGGCCCTAACGAAGAATAATATTTAGGTGGATAAGTCTTTTCTAAAGTCCAGTAGTGTTGTTACTATAATGACTTTTATATCACGCATTTTGGGCTTAATTCGTGATTATATTGTGGCACGATATTTTGGTGCGAATGGCTTAACAGATGCCTTCTTAGTTGCCTTTAAAATTCCTAATTTTCTCAGGCGTTTGTTTGGTGAAGGTGCTTTTTCTCAGGCGTTTGTGCCTATTTTGGCTGATGCTAAAGCTAATCATAGTGAGGCGGAGGTGCAAAATATAATTAACCACATTGGCACCAAATTTTTAACCATTTTAATTATTCTCACTCTAATTGCTGTGGTCATTGCCCCCGCTATTATCTTTATGTTTGCTTGGGGTTTTTATTTTGATGCCGACCCGACCAAGTTTAACTTAGCAACAGATATGTTGCGTATTACTTTTCCCTACCTATTGCTGATTTCATTAACCGCATTTGCAGGTAGTATCCTCAATACTTATGATAAATTTGCTGTACCTGCCTTTACGCCAGTGTTGTTAAATATTTCGATGATTTTGTGTGCGGTTTATTTGTCAGAAAATTTAGCCACACCCATTATGGCACTGGCTTGGGGAGTGTTGATTGGTGGCGTTGTGCAATTGCTATTTCAAATCCCATTTTTAATCAAAATCAAAAAAATGCCTCACTTGGTAAAAGGCAACCACCAAGCCGTAAAAACTCTTAAAAAGCGACTAATACCTGCCCTATTCGGCGTTTCAGTATCACAAATCAATTTACTAATAGACACCATGATTGCCACCGTATTAACCAGTGGCAGTGTTTCTTGGTTATATTATTCAGATCGATTACTAGAGTTGCCTTTAGCACTGATTGGCATTGCCTTAGCAACAGTAGCCTTAGCCAAACTCAGTCGTCATTTTGCCAACAAAGATGAGCAAAAATTTACCCGCACAGTAGATTATGCTCTCAAAATTGGCTTAATACTTGGTGCACCTGCTTGCATAGGGCTTATCTTATTAGCAGAACCTTTGATGATTACTTTGTTTCAATATGATAATTTTAATGCCTTTGCTGCTCATCAATCTGCACTTAGCCTGATGGCTTATGGCACTGGATTAATGGCGTTTATTGCAATCAAAATTTTAGCCCCTGTGTTTCTTGCCAGAGGCGATACCAAAACACCTGTTAAAGTAGGCATAATAGCAATGGGGTCCAATGTATTTTTAAATGTTATATTGGCTTATTACTATGCACACACAGGTTTGGCAATTGCCACCTCAATATCGGCGGTTATCAACGCTTCTTTATTGTATTACTACTTAAACCAACGCACTATTTTTACACTTTCCAAGAATTTTTTCAAACTATTTCTTAAAGTTTTACTGGCAACTATTATAATAACCATCTTTATATTAAACTTTAATCAAACAATCAATGACTACTTGTATGCCAACGCTTGGAACAGAGTGTTAGAAATAAGTTATGTTATTGGTCTTTCAGTGCTTATTTATTTTATAAGTTTAAGGCTGTTAGGCGTAAAAATGAGGAAATTATGAACACTGTAAATTGTATCCACTTAAACAAAGAACTTGAAGCTTTAGAACGGGCACCCTATCCGGGGGAACTAGGCAAACGCATCTTAGACAATGTGTCCAAACAGGGCTGGCAAGCATGGCTAGATCATCAAACTATGTTAATTAACGAAAACAATCTTAATATGTTAGACGAAAAAGCACAAAGTTACTTAAAAGAGCAAATGGAAAAATTCTTCTTTTCTGCAGATGGAGCTGATGATATTGCAGGCTATACAAAAGAATAATGGCCAATCTATTTATTATCGCCGCCCCCTCTGGTTGTGGCAAAACCTCTTTAGTTAAAGCACTGATTGAAAAAACGCAAAATCTTTGTGTTTCAGTCTCACACACCACGCGCACAGCCCGTTCAGATGAGACACACGGAAAAAACTACTTCTTTGTTAGCAAAGATGCATTTGATGAAATTAACGATAGCGATGGTTTTATTGAGTCAGCTTGTGTGTTTGATAATTACTATGGTAGCGCTAAACAAACGGTTAAAGATTTATTGGCAGCAGGTCAAGATGTGATTTTAGAAATTGATTGGCAAGGTGCCAGACAAGTTGAAAAAAGTTTTCCAAACATTACCAGCATCTTTATTATCCCCCCTTCCATTGAATCACTTAGAGCGCGTTTAACTGGTAGAGGGCAAGATGATACATCAATTATTGAGCGTAGAATGCAAGACGCTGTAAGTGAAATGCAACATTATAATGAATTTGACTATTTGGTTATTAATGATGATTTTGAAACAGCACTTAATGATTTGTCCAATATTATCCATTCGCAGAGATTAGATACTGAACAACAATTTTCTAAACATCAAGTCCTACTTGAAACTCTAATCCAAAAATAGTATTAGCTCTTGCTATTACAAAACTTATCAATCTGATTGTTAAACATTATGCCTCTCCTGTAATAATAAAGATTAATATTGGTTTTTGGTTTTCTATTTTTTGAATTAGGGGTGAAAGCCTTATAAAAAAAACTTTAAATTAAGGTATGATGTTATCGTGTTTTTTATCTTTAAAAATAAGACAATGAATCAAAAATTTACCTTACCTAGCGTTCAAGCCAATACCGGTATTGGTGTTCAAAAATATCCGCCAATTCTATCGGCAGAAGAAGAATATGCCTTAGCTGTTGAATTGTATGAAAACCACGATTTGAGTGCAGCAAGAAAATTGGTGTTATCACACATGCGTTTTGTTGCCTTTATTGCACACGGTTACAAAGGTTATGGTCTTGAGCAAGCAGATTTAATTCAAGAAGGCACGATTGGACTAATGAAGGCGGTTAAACGCTTTAATCCTAATAAAAATGTGCGCCTTGCTTCTTATGCAGTCTATTGGATTCGTGCTGAAATTCACGAATTTATCTTTAAAAACTGGAAGATTGTCAAAGTTGCAACCACGAAATCACAACGCAAGTTATTTTTCAAACTTAAAAAAGCAAAATCACATATCTACACCTCGCTCAGTGTAGCGCAAGCAGAAGAAATAGCCAATGAACTAGGTGTGCGTCCTAAAGATGTTCTAGAAATGGAATCTCGATTACAATTCAATGATGTTGCCTTTGAGGCTACAGATTCAGACGAAGAAAACACCTTTGCCCCAGAGCGTTATTTAACTGACGCTAATGCACAAACACCTGAGCAACTATTGCTCAGTGATGACACTCGGAAAAACCAGCAACAACAACTTTATAAAGCACTTTCTGCGCTAGATGAAAGAAGTTTAGATATTTTACAATCTAGATACTTGAAAGAAGAAAAAACGACCCTACATACCTTAGCAGATAAGTATGAAGTTTCCGCTGAAAGGATTCGTCAGCTTGAAAATAAAGCCATGCAAAAGCTTAAGAGTTTTTTAAAAGAACAAGTTTAAAAGCTCAAAAAAATTTAAATTTAAATAGGAGAAAAAATGAATATTCGCCCCCTTCACGACCGTGTTGTCGTTCGCAGATCAGAAGAAGAAAAAACCACAGAAAGTGGCTTAATTATCCCCGGTTCAGCAAGTGAAAAGCCTTCAGAAGGTGTTATTATTGCTGTAGGTAATGGTAGAAAAAATGACAATGGTGATGTTATCACTTTGGATGTTAAAATTGAGGATAAAGTTTTGTTTGGTCAATTTGCTGGCACAGAAATTAAAGTGAAAGGCGAAACTCTATTGGTAATGAGCGAAAGCGACATCGTTGCCATCATTGAATAAAGGAGATTAAAATGAGTGTAAAAGATATAGAATTTGGCATAAATGCTAGAAATTTAATGCTAAACGGCGTCAACACATTGGCTGATGCAGTAAAAGTAACCTTAGGCCCTAAGGGTCGTAATGTAGTTTTAGACCGTTCATTCGGTGCGCCAACTATTACCAAAGATGGTGTTTCAGTAGCGCAAGAAATTGAACTGGAAAATAAGTTTGAAAATATGGGTGCACAAATGGTAAAAGAAGTTGCTTCCAAAACCAACGATATCGCTGGCGATGGCACAACAACAGCAACCGTACTTGCACAAGCTTTGATTACCGAAGGTGTTAAAGCAGTTTCTGCGGGCATGAACCCTATGGATCTTAAGCGTGGCATTGATAAGGCTACCGAAGTAGCCGTTAATGCACTACACAAACTTTCTCAACCTTGTGATGACACTAAATCAATCGCTCAAGTAGGCACAATTTCTGCCAACTCCGATACCAGCGTTGGCAACATCATTGCCGAAGCTATGGAAAAAGTTGGTAAAGAAGGTGTGATTACTGTTGAAGAAGGCTCAGGTCTTAACAATGAATTAGATGTGGTTGAAGGTATGCAGTTTGAACGCGGTTACTTATCACCTTATTTTGTCAACAATCAAGACAATATGAGTGCTGATTTAGAATCCCCTTTAATTTTATTAAATGAATCAAAAATATCAAACATTCGTGATTTACTCCCTACTTTAGAAATCGTGCAAAAATCTGGTCGCCCTCTTTTGATTATCGCTGAAGATATCGAAGGTGAGGCCTTGGCAACTTTAGTTGTTAATAATATGCGTGGTATTGTTAAAGTAGTTGCAGTTAAATCTCCAGGTTTTGGCGATCGTCGTAAGGCAATCTTGCAAGACCTTGCTGTGTTAACAGGTGCCGTGGTGATTTCAGAAGAAGTTGGCTTGTCACTTGAATCCATTACCGAAGACCAGTTAGGTTCTGCTAAACGCATCGAAGTTGGCAAAGATGAAACAGTGGTTGTTGATGGTGCAGGTTCAAAAGAAGATATCGGCGGTCGCGTCAAACAAATTAAAGCGCAATTAGAGCAAACCACTTCTGAGTATGATATGGAGAAGCTACAAGAGCGTTTGGCTAAATTATCTGGCGGTGTTGCCGTTATTAAAGTGGGTGCTGCCACTGAAGTTGAAATGAAAGAAAAGAAAGACCGTGTTGACGATGCACTTCATGCCACGCGTGCTGCTGTGCAAGAAGGTGTAGTGCCAGGTGGCGGTGTTGCTTTGGTTCGGGCGATTAAAGCCTTAAATAAATTAAAAGGCGACAATCACGACCAAGATATCGGTATTGAGATAACCAAACGCGCTATGGAAGCACCTTTAAGACAAATTATTTCAAATGGTGGCGGAGAGCCTTCTGTTGTTCTTAACGAAGTAACTAAGAACACAGGTAACCATGGTTATAATGCGAGCACAGATGAATATGGCGATATGCTGAAAATGGGTATTCTTGACCCAACCAAAGTAACTCGTGCCGCTTTACAACATGCAGCAAGTATCTCTGGTTTAATGATTACCACTGAAGCAATGATTACAGATGTGCCACAAGAATCTGCACCTGCAGCACCAGATATGGGTGGAATGGGTGGGATGATGTAAATCACCTGACTTTTGGTTATAAAAAAGCCTCGTTTTTACGGGGCTTTTTTTGGCATGATACTTTACAAAATAGTTTAAAATAATTATAAAATATTGCCTTAACTTTTTACAACTTATGAAACAAACAAAACAACACTTTTTTCACTTTAAAATTCATCAAATAACCAGCCATCTTTCTCATATTTGGATGGAAATTTCACCATTTTCGTGCCTTTCTAAGTTAAATTGGGTTTATTTATGAGTAACTATGACTCATCCTCCATTGAGGTATTATCTGGCTTAGACCCCGTACGCAAACGCCCAGGAATGTATACAGAGACTGAGCGTCCTAATCATTTAGCACAAGAAGTAATTGACAACAGTGTCGATGAAGCAGTGGCTGGATATGCGACAAAAATCAATGTGGTGCTTTGCAAAGATAATTCTATCTCAGTTGAGGATAACGGTCGCGGTATGCCTGTTGACATTCACCCTAAAGAAGGCGTATCAGGTGTTGAGGTAATTCTCACCAAACTTCATGCAGGTGGTAAATTTTCAAATGATTCTTATCAGTTTTCTGGGGGGCTGCACGGGGTTGGAATTTCAGTGGTAAACGCCCTGTCAACGCTAGTAGAAGTGTGGATTAAACGCGATTCTAAAACACATTATATTTCATTTTCCAATGGCCTTAAAAAATCTGAACTTGAGGTCATTGGTGCTGTTGGAAAACGCAACACAGGCACCAAAGTTAAATTCACTCCAGATGCACAATTTTTTGACACAGTGAAATTTTCTATTACCAAGTTAAGGCACAATCTACGCTCAAAAGCAGTGCTATGCCCAGGTTTAGATGTTACTTTCCACAATGAAATTGATGGCACTGAAGACCATTGGAACTACAAAGACGGCTTAAAAGATTATTTATCAGTTTCACTTGATGGCTTAGATTGTTTACCAGAAGTGCCATTTGTTGTAACTTACGAGTCTAACGAGCAACAAATGCATTGTTCGTTAGCGTGGACAGAATACAACACCAATGTTATCAGTGAAAGTTATGTTAACCTTATTCCCACCTCTCAGGGTGGCACGCATGTCAATGGGTTACGCTCTGGATTGACCGATGCTTTAAAAGAATTCTGTGAATTTAGAAACCTATTACCGAAAAATCTCAAACTTACACCTGACGATGTTTGGCAAAAAATCGCCTATGTATTGTCTATTAAAATTTTAGACCCACAATTTTCAGGGCAAACTAAAGAGCGATTATCCTCTAGAGAATGTGCCAGTTTTGTCGCTAATGTGGTTAAAGATATATTCAGTCTTTGGCTAAACCAACATACCGCAATTGCTGAAAAAATTGCTGAATTGGCAATTATGAATGCACAATCACGGATGAAAACAGGCAAAAAAATAATACGCAAAAAAATAGTAAGTGGTCCCGCTCTACCAGGAAAATTATCAGATTGCACTAGTAATGACCTTGATCAAACCGAAGTGTTTTTGGTTGAAGGAGATTCTGCAGGTGGCTCTGCTAAACAAGCACGAGATAAAGAATACCAAGCTATCTTGCCACTACGAGGCAAGATTTTAAACACTTGGGAGGTGGATTCAGACCAAGTGCTGGCAAGTAACGAAATACACGATATTAGCGTTGCCATTGGCTTAGAGCCAAATTGCAAAGACCTATCAGGACTAAGATATGGAAAAATTTGTATTTTGGCAGATGCAGACTCAGATGGTGCACATATTGCCACTCTGATTTGCACGCTATTTGTCAAACACTTTCCAAAACTGGTCAAAGAAGGGCATATTTATGTAGCAATGCCACCACTATATCGTATTGATGCTGGCAAACAAGTGCATTACGCATTAGATAATGCTGAACGCGATGCCATGATTAAGAAAATAGAAAAAGAAAACAAACGCGTTAAAATTCAAGTTCAACGCTTCAAAGGCTTAGGTGAAATGAACCCTTCGCAACTGCGAGAAACCACGATGTTACCTGACACCCGCCGACTGATTCAACTAACACTTGACAACCCACTGCAAGTCGATCAGATGATGGATATGTTACTGAGTAAAAAACGCGCACCAGACCGAAAGAAATGGCTGGAAGAAAAAGGCAATCTTGCCAATGTCTAAAGCAGTCATTCTTTTATCAGGTGGCTTAGATTCTACCACCACGCTTGCTATTGCCAAATCCCAAGGATTTGATTGCTACGCATTGAGTTTTGATTATGGGCAAAAGCAAAAATCAGAACTGAATTCTGCTAAACAGATTTCTGAATTGTTTTCTACTATTGAGCACCGAATTATGACCATCTCTTTAAACGATATTGGTGGATCTGCACTTACCGACAGTGCAATTGATGTGCCAAAATTTAAAAAGAGTAACGGCATCCCTATTACTTATGTGCCTGCACGCAACACCATCTTTCTATCTTATGCAATGGCATGGGCAGAAGTGCTAGAATGCCAAGATGTCTTTATCGGTGTTAATGCGCTAGATTATTCAGGCTACCCAGATTGCCGTGCAGAATATATTAGTGCCTTTGAAACCATGGCAAATCTTGCTACCAAACAAGGTGTTGAAGGTCAAAAACTCACTATTCACACGCCATTAATAGATTTACATAAGGCGCAAATTATTCAAAAAGGTTTGGCATTAGGGGTAGATTATGCAATGACTACTACTTGTTATCAAGCGGATGAAAATGGCGATGCTTGTGGATTTTGTGATGCTTGTGAATATAGAAAACTCGGCTTTAAAGCGGCAGGCATAATAGACCCCACCCATTATCAAAAATAGTTGTAAAAACACTATTGCATAAAACTATTTTTACGATAAAATACAACTTTTATAATAATAACACGGGAATAACAAATGAGTATTGAGCAAAGAGTAAAGGCAGTGGTAGCTGAGCAATTAGACGCAAGTGGCGATATTGATAACAACGCTTCTTTTATTGATGATTTAGGTGCAGACTCTCTAGACACTGTTGAATTAGTTATGTCGCTTGAAGAAGAATTTGACTGTGAAATTCCTGATGATGAGGCAGAAAATATTACTACAGTTCAACAAGCAATTGATTATGTTAACAATAATTTGTAATTTCCATTTATTGACTTAAATTTAAAAGCGCTTTATTTAGCGCTTTTTTTATACAGAAAGAGGCTTTTGTGCAAACATGAATAAAAGAAGAGTTGTAATTACAGGTATGGGCATTGTTTCTCCCGTTGGTTCAAGCGTATCTAGTGCATGGGACAACATCCTTAAAGGGCAATCAGGTATTAACACCTTGAGCAACCTTGAGACTGAAGGGCAATCAGTTACCATTGGCGGTTCAGTTAAAAATTTTGATATTGCTGATTATTTAAAACCCAAAGATGCCAAAAAAATGGATACTTTTATTCATTATGGCATGGCAGCAGGTATCCAGGCGATTGAAGACAGTGGACTTGAGATTACTGAGGAAAATGCCGAACGCATTGGCGTTGCAATTGGCTCAGGAATTGGTGGCTTAAATTCAATTGAAAAAACGGCTGACCTTTTTAGAAAGAAAGGTGCAAGGCGAATTTCACCTTTCTTCGTCCCCTCCTCTATTATCAATATGATTTCTGGCAATCTGTCCATTAAATACGGACTTAAGGGTCCAAATTTTGCTATTGTAACAGCATGCACAACTGGCACACACAATATTGGCAACGCATCGCGTCTAATTGAATATGGTGATGCTGATGTAATGATAGCGGGTGGTGCTGAAATGTCAACCACCAATTGTGGCTTAGGTGGATTTGCCGCATTACGCGCCCTTTCTACTCGTAATGACGACCCAGCAACTGCATCTCGACCTTGGGATCAAGACCGTGAT
This sequence comes from Bathymodiolus brooksi thiotrophic gill symbiont, assembly GCF_903642095.1. Classification (GTDB taxonomy): domain Bacteria; phylum Pseudomonadota; class Gammaproteobacteria; order PS1; family Pseudothioglobaceae; genus Thiodubiliella. The sequence continues at coordinate 48,973 of NZ_CAHJWD020000194.1, forward strand.
GGCTTTGTGCTTAGTGATGGTGCTGGCGTAATAGTATTAGAAGAATATGAACATGCTAAAGCTCGTGGGGCAAAAATATACGCCGAAGTCTCAGGCTATGGCATGAGTGGCGACGCTTACCATATGACTTTACCCTCTAAAGGGGGTGAAGGTGCAGCTATATGCGTAAAAAATGCACTTCGAAATGCAGGTGTTAATGCAGAACAAATTGATTACATCAATGCACATGGCACCTCTACGCCTGCTGGAGACCAAGCGGAAACCGATGCCACTAAATTAGCATTTGGCAATCATGCTCACCAAATTGTAATGAGCTCTACAAAATCAATGACAGGTCATTTACTAGGAGCCGCTGGGGGCATTGAGGCAATTTTTACTGCCTTATCAATCAGAGATCAAGTGTCGCCACCAACTATCAATATTATTAATCAAGATTCTAATTGTGATTTAGATTATTGTGCTAATGAAGCCAGAGAGATGAAAATTAACCATGCGCTCAGTAATTCATTTGGCTTTGGTGGCACTAATGGGACGATTTTATTGTCTAAGATTTAAAACTAAAGATAAGGTTATCTTTTAATGATGTAAATTCAACTGGCTCTCTACTTTTTTTAATTTCTATTTTTAGATTAAGAAAATTAAAGTTGTTTAACGCCATCGTCAAACAATGATTTAGCAAAATCATAGATTCTAAGCACGCCATTTTGCACACTATTTTTCGCCATTTCTTTATTCATTGTTAAGGACCAGTATTCATTTGTTGATTTAAATTGAACCGCACCGCCAGCAAGCGCTAAAATCACAATGCTACCCACTAAAATCTTAATTATTGACATACCTTCTATTCCATAATAATAATAAAATTATTTTACCTGTTTTCACTCTCAATATAAATACCATTTGATTTAAGTAATGCCTTGATGCTAGGATTCTCTCCTCTAAATTTAATATATTGTGCCATAAAATCTAGACTACCGCCAACTTGTAATATTTCCTTTAAAAAGGAACTTGCTGCATTTGAGCCGATACCACCTTGGGATTGGACATAATAATACGCATCTGCTGCCAGCACTTCAGCCCATTTATAACTAAAATAGCCCGCTGCATATCCACCACTAAAAATATGTCCAAAAGTGTTTAAAAAGCGACCTTCATTCACACTAGGTATCAAGGCAGTTTCCTTCCTAATTTCATCTAAAATTACATAAGTATCTTTGTCTTCTGAATGCGTTTTAATGTCCCACAGGGAAAATTCACATTGACGCAACATACCGAGTGCCGATTGAAAATTCTTAGAGGCAATGAATTTATCGTATAAATCATCTGACAACGATTCACCCGTTTGCCAGTGCTTGGAAAGTAATTTAACCACAACTTGCTCATAGCAGAAAAATTCCATATATTGGCTCGGCAACTCCACCCCGTCCCAAGGCACACCCGCAATACCTGCCACTGATGGATACTTAACTGTAGTTAACAAATGGTGTAACGCATGGCCAAACTCATGAAACAAGGTAACAATTTCATCAAACTCAAATAAAGCAGGCTTGCCCTCAGAAGGAGAATTTAGGTTGCAAACTACAAAAGCAACTGGCTTGTTATTGCCCATTAATGGCTGATAATCCGCCATCCATGCCCCACCTCGTTTGTTCTCCCTAGCATATATGTCCAAATAAATACGCCCAACCAAACCTGCTTTATTGACAATATCCAACACCTGAACATCCGCATGATAGCATTGCTCATCTACCACCGTAATGTGGACTTGATATAGATTTTCGATGGTGGCAAACAACCCACTCAATACTTGTTTTTCAGGGAAATATGGTGCCAAATCTGATTGCTTAAAACCAAATTTTTTCTGTTTCAATTTTTCTGAATAATACGCCAAATCCCAAGGCATTAAATCTATACCCGAAAATGCTTTAAGTTCTGCCAATTCCTGCTCTGCCTGTGGCTTTGATCGTTGCACTAAATCTTGCAAAAAATCTAACACTTGCTCTGTAGAATCCACCATTTTAGCGGCAATAGAGCATTGTGCATAATGCTCAAAACCCAATATTTTTGCCATCTCTAAACGCAATATCAAAATCTCATCCATAATGGCTTTATTGTCAAACTTTTTATCAGTAATGCCGACCTCAGATGCACGGGAAACATACGCCTTATAAACTTCTTCTCGCAAATCACGCTTATCCGCATACACCATAACATCCATATAAATCGGTGCTTGTAAGCTAATTTCATAACCGTTATCCGACTTAACTTTGGCAAGCTTGTCTTCGTCATAACCTTTTAAGTCCACTTTGGAAACTGTTTTTTTCCATGCGTTAGTTGCCATTAAACTGTTTTTAGAAAATTGATTACTCAAAATACTTAAACGCTCTTTAATTGCCTTAAACCGAGTAGATTTTTCGCCTTTCAATCCCACGCCAGAAAGTTCAAACGCTTTAATACTTTCTTTAATGATATGCTGTTTCTGCTCATCCAAGTCTGTCTCCAAAAGATTTTTATAAGCTTGATACAACTTCTTATTGCTACTCATTTCCGTGTAAAAATTAGTAACTAGCGGTAAAGTTTTTTCATATTCGGCGTTAAACACCTCACTAAACATAACTGCATTAAGGTGAGAATTTACACTAATATGCTGTTCAAATTTAAATTCAAACCTGTCCAAAGGTTCAACCACCTCAGCCCAAGTTTTACCTTTGGCAGCTACATTCACCACCTTTAATCCTTCTTTGATTAAGGCTTGAACAGTTATAACAATATCTTTTGGGTAGAAATTAGGTTGATTAAGTATATTTTTCATATTTATGTAAAGATTTCACGATAGTTTAAAAAAAATTAAGCAATAAAGATACTTGCTCTTTATTAATGGAAAATATCAAGTTTGAGTCAATAGCCTGAACCCCATAACTAGCACTAAGCTTTATAAAAACTTTATAGGGTTTTTGTATGCAATAATTTGGTGGAGAGAGAGGGATTCGAACCCTCGGTACCGTGAGGTACACCCGCTTTCCAAGCGAGCAAATTAAACCGCTCTGACATCTCTCCGTATAAAGGGGGTATTTTAACTGATTTTCATCCCTATTTGTGCGCCAGAATCGGGTAATAAAATATGTAAAGATTTTCCATCACTGGCGGCTAATACCATGCCTTCTGAGATGCCAAATTTCATTTTTCTGGGTGCTAGATTGGCGACCATAACAGTGAGTTTTCCTTCTAGTTCTTCTGGTTTGTAGTGTGCTTTGATGCCAGCAAAGACATTGCGGGTATTGTCTTCGCCAATGTCTAATGTGAGTTGCAATAATTTATCTGCACCTTTAACTGCTTGTGCTTTGACAATTTTAGCAATGCGTAAGTCAATTTTAGCAAAATCATCAATTTGAATCATATTACCGCCCTCTTCTTGTGTTTTTTTCTTGGTAATTTGCGTGCTTTGTTTGGATTTTTCAATCACTTGATTGATTTGTTCGTCTTCAATGCGCGACATTAGTGGCTTAAATTTATTAATTTTATGCTTGGTGAGTGGGTGCTTAATGTCTTGCCAATTTAATGAATCAATGTTTAAAAAAACTTCAACTTGTTCTGCCATCACGGGCAACACTGGCTTTAAATAAGTCATTAACACTCTAAATAAATTAATTGCTAAAGAGGCAACATCATGCACTTGTGCTTCCTTACCTTCTTCTTTAACGAGTTGCCAAGGCTTGTGTTCATCAATATATTGATTGGCTTTGTCAGCAAGTTTCATAATCTCACGCATGGCTTGACTGTAATTGCGTGCTTCATACAATTTAGCAATCTGCTCACCTTGATCAACAAATTCTTGATACAACTGCGATTCAACTGCATACGCCGACAAGGTTTTATCAAACTTTTTCACGATAAAACCCGCACTTCGTGAGGCAATATTAACCACCTTGCCAACCAAATCTGAATTAACTCTCTGTTTAAAATCTTCCAAATTAAGATCAATATCGTCAATCTTAGCAGAAAGTTTATACGCATAATAATAGCGTAAATATTCAGGATTTAAACTCTCTAAGTAGGTTTTTGCTTGAATAAAGGTGCCACGAGACTTACTCATTTTTTGCCCATTGACGGTTAAAAACCCATGTGCAAAAATCGCACTTGGTGTGCGATAATTCGCCCCCATCAACATGGCTGGCCAAAATAGCGCATGAAAATAAACAATGTCCTTGCCGATAAAATGATACAACTCAGTTTCAGAATCCTGATTAAAATATTCGTCAAAATCAATATTTTGCTCATTACACAACTTCTTAAAACTCGCCATATAACCAATTGGTGCATCTAGCCAAACATAAAAATATTTGCCTTCCACCCCAGGGATTTGAAAACCAAAATACGGTGCATCACGAGAAATATCCCATTGCTGTAAACCTTGCTCAAACCATTCTGCCAATTTGTTACTAATCTCGCCTTGTAAATGCCCTGCTTTAGTCCACGCCTTTAGTTGTGCTTCGAATTGTGGTAAATCAAAGAAATAATGCTCAGAATCTTTGGTAATTGGTGTTGCACCTGATACAGCCGACTTTGCATTTTTTAATTCTGTTGGTAAATAAGTCGCACCACAAGCTTCACAATTATCACCATATTGATCGCTGGCACCACATTTAGGGCAATCACCTTTGATAAAACGGTCAGGTAAAAACATTTTCTTTTCAGGGTCAAATGCTTGAGAGATGGTGCGAGTTTTGATAAAGCCACTCTTATTTAGTTTGTTGTAAATATCTGCTGATATTGCCTTATTCTCATCTGAATGCGTTGAATGATATTGACTAAACCCAATCAAAAATGCTTTAAAATCTGCTTGATGGCGTTCGCTCACACCCTTAATTAATTCTTCTGGAGTAATGCCAAGTTCGTTGGCTTTCAGCATAATTGGCGTGCCGTGTGCGTCGTCCGCACAAACAAAATGGCATTCATTGCCCATCATCTTTTGAAAACGCACCCAAATATCAGTTTGAATGTATTCTAATAAATGCCCTAAATGGATTTCACCATTAGCATAGGGCAGTGCCGAGGTAACAAGGATTTTTCTTGGTGTCATTATTAATATTAGGGTTAACCGATGCAGTTATACGATAAAATAATTCATTTTACTTAATTGGACACACTAATGGCAGATTTAACTCAAGACCAGATTGAAAAAATTCTTAGCACTGTTGTGGATATTTACACCGAGCAAGATATTGTTTCTTCAAACGCACTAGATAGCACTGAAATCAACGGCGATAAAATCATTATTAATATTGTCCTCAACTACCCAGCACAAAGTTACCACCAAACATTAACAGAAGCAATTGTAAATACATTGTCAAACGCTGGTGCCAAAGAAGTAACAGTCAACATTGAGACAAAAATTGCCAAATATGCCACGCAAAAAGGGGTAGATGTGTTGCCAGAAGTTAAAAATATTATTGCCATTGCCTCAGGCAAAGGTGGGGTTGGAAAATCAACAACAGCCGTTAATCTAGCACTTGCACTGCAAGCAGAGGGCGCTAAAGTGGCTATTTTAGATGCTGATATTTACGGCCCTTCTCAGCCAAGAATGTTAGGCGTTTCCAAGCTCAAACCTGAAACCACTGGTGAAGGAAAATTACTTCCTATTTTAGGTCATGGCATGCAATCTATGTCAATCGGCTATTTGGTTGACGAAGAAAACCCAATGATTTGGCGTGGCCCTATGGTAACACAAGCTTTAGAGCAAATGCTACGCGATACTTTATGGCGTGGCATAGACTATATGATTATTGACTTGCCACCCGGCACAGGTGATACACAACTAACCTTGTCACAAAAAATCCCAGTTAGTGGCTCAGTAATTGTAACCACACCACAAGATATTGCCTTACTAGACGCTAAAAAGGGTTTAAAAATGTTTGAAAAAGTCAATATTCCAATTCTAGGTATTGTTGAAAATATGTCATTACATATTTGCTCTAAATGTGGTCACGAAGAGGCAATCTTCGGCGTTGGTGGTGGTGAGTCAATGGCAAAAGATGCTGATGTGAATTTCTTAGGGGCTTTGCCATTAGAAATAGACATTAGAACAGATGTTGATGAAGGCACACCAACAGTTGTCAAAAAACCAGATGGAAAAGTGGCACAAATCTATAAAGAAATTGCCAAAAAAGTATCTGCCAAACTCACTCAACAAGACAAAGCACTGAGTGCATTTCCAAGTATTACTATTGAGTAAATTCGTTTAACATGGACTATTTAGCACAGTTTCAAGATCGCTTTATTGGTATCATGCAATGGGAGGATTGCCACGCATTGTTTGAAAAACTTAGCAACAATCCAAACGATTGGTATCTATACAATACCTCAAAAGTTGTGCCAAAAACAGTGGTTAATGCTAATGATTTTCTTAATGCCATCAATAATATTAAAAAGGTTATTAAAAGTGAGCACCAAGAAAGGTATTGTGGTATTGTTTATACTAACGACTTAAACAACCCTGATTTTGTGAAAATATTTCACCCAAACAATCTAGGAAAATCTTGTGGCAGCAGTGAAAATCCACCAATACCACAATGGTTATTATCTAAAATAAAACCAATTGATATAATAAAAAGATTTGATCTTCCATCTGAAAAGAAAGGGTTTATTTCTAAATATTTTAAACTGTGAAAAACTTGAAGTATTCAATGAGTGTTTTCATTGTAAAAAATTAGCATTTTGGTGGTTTTACACCCTTAGATAAACCTTTTAAAATCATTTGGAAATTAACTGCAAAAAATAAAGTTCAAGAAAATATTAGGACATTAAAATTATGGGAAATCAAAATTTATGGGTATACTGGAATTGTAAAGGCATTTATGTTGACATGTAGTAGTCTAATTTACTTGGACATATTTTAAGCAAACCTCGCCCACTTCTCATGTCTAGCACTCGCTTAAAGGGCATGCTAAGCAATCAGATAGAATGATTTTTAAAAGCCTCTAAAAAACTAAAGTATTTGAACGCCTTCTTGAATCCAAAGCTCAACATTAGATGAAGTTGACATTCCTGCAGTATCGCTATGATGATAAATACTATAAGTTAAATCATTCATGATGGTTGAGGCTTTACCTGAATTATTAAATCCAATAGCATGAATACTATTCGTTTGACCACCTTGAACCATAAGGATATTAGTTTCACTGGAAATGCTTAACAAATCATACAGATCGAGTGTTAATCTGTTGCCCAAAGAGGAGGAGGCATCAGAAAAAGAATGATATTGATTACTTTTTAAATCATTATCTGCTGAATCTGTAAGGTTAATAACCTCAATGCCTTGGATACGACTATTGTTTATTGCCGTCAAATCTAAACTCAAACCTTTGCCAGTCAAATACAAAGTATCAAAACCGCCACCGCCATCGATTCTGGCGAGTAAATGGCTACTAAGAGCATTACTACCAAGTTTGTTAAGATTATCTGCATTAATGATAATCTTATCATCGCCTTTACCTGCGTAAAAAACATCAGTTCCACCATTGCCTATTAAGGTATTATCATTCACGCCAGTAACAAATAATTCATCATTTGCACTACCTCTAAATGTATTGCCAGTTCCATTATCTTGAAAATCAATTACATGGGCACTGATTCCATATTGAGCAACATCCGTCAAATCAACAGCTGTGGTATCTTTTTTACCAAATATTACATAGGATTTTCCTACATCTTTTCCCACGGTTGTATCTGCCTTATTAGCACCAACAATCAAGTCGTCTAAACCATCACCGTTGACATCACCTGCTGAGGAGACTGAAAGACCGCTGTTATCACCAGTATTCTCACCGTTAATAACAAAACCACCTGTGCCAATGCCAGATACTGAGGAAATATCTGATAAATTAACAGCAACACCACTCGTTTTGCCAAACACTACGAAAGATTTACCTGCATTAACTTTTCCGTCAGGATCTGCCTTATTAGCACCAATAATTAAATCATCCAAGCCATCGCCATTAACATCACCTGCTGAGGAGACTGAAATACCACTCTGATCATTGTGATTTATGCCGTTAATGACAAAACCAGCTGCCACACTCGTGTTAGATGCTGCACTGATATCTGATAAATTGATAACGGCACCACTTTTTTTACCAAATACCACATAAGCCCTACCTGCCGCACCATTGCGTTCCACATTGGGAGCACCAATAATCAAATCATCTAAGCCATCGCCATTGACATCGCCTGCCGAAGATACCGAACTACCACTAAAATCATTACTCGCCTCACCATTAATAACAAAACCACCATTATTCGATGTTAAGGCAATATCTAATAAATTAACAGCAGTATTGCTCGTTTTGCCAAACACCACATAAGATTTTCCCACATGTTTTCCTTTAATGGTGTCTGCAGTAGGCGCACCAACAATCAAATCACTCAATCCATCGCCATTAACATCACCTGCTGAAGAGACGGCTAATATAGTCAAGTTACTAGGTAGGTTACCACCACGCCAATTAACATCACCTGCTGAAGAGGCGGCTAATATAGTTTGACTCAAGTGCATTCGTCCAGTGATATCTTTACCGCCACCAATGACAAAACCATCTGCACTGGTTTCGTTGCTAATAGTTGATAAATTAACAGCGGCAATAGTTTCTTTACCAAATACCACGAAAGATTTACCAGCAACCATTGTTGACCCATGAGAACTAACAATCAAATCAGCAAAACCGTCGCCATTGACATCACCCGCTGAAGAAACCGAATGCCCACTGAAATCATTAGACTGTTCGCCATTAATGACAAAGCCACCTCCAATAGATGATGAGGCAATATTTGATAAATTAACAGCAGCACTGTCTTCCTTTCCAAACACCACATAAGATTTACCTGAATATTCTTTTCTAGCAGACTTTGCAAGCCAAGAGCCAATAATCAAATCATCCAAACCGTCACCATTCACATCGCCTGCTGAGGAAACTGAGTGACCGCTCCCATCGCCCTTATTTTCGCCATTGATTACAAAACCACCCCTACCCCGACCAGATGCTGTATCAATATTTGATAAATCAATAGGAGTGCCATTCGTCCTACCAAACACCACATAAGACTTGCCTTTTAAAGATTTGGACATATCAGAAGGAGCGCCAATAATCAAATCATCCAAGCCATCACCATTCACATCGCCTGCTGAGGAGACTGAGATGCCACTCTTATCATCAACCTTTACGCCGTTAATAACAAAACCTTTTGCTACAGGAATAGTAATATCAGCAATAGCTGTATGGAGGAACTCTGATTCGTTTTCGTGAATTCTTATGGCTAATATATCTTTTAAAGCCACCTTGTCAATACTAAATTCTCCATCTTCACCTGATTTCATTGTATAACTTAGCATTCTTATATTTGTGTCGTCTGTACCTGACCAAGCAGCTTTTACTGCTACACCATCTATTTTAAAAGTTTGACGATCCTCAAAACCTGTTGTTAAGCCATGAACCTTGTCACTAAAAGTAATCTTAAGAATAATGGTGTTACCATCCTTGACGAAGACAGTGGCTGACATGTTTAAAGTTGTAAGAAAAGACAAACCTTGTTCTACCCATAATTTTGCTGTTGGAGCATCCTTATGAGAATAAACATTATATGTGACATTATCAACAGATTTTATTATGCTTAAAGCGTGAAACCCGACAGCACCAACGATGCTATCACTCTGCCCTTTAACTTTAATAATATTAGTTTCATTAGAGAGGTTCAAAAAACTATACAAATCAAGTGATAGCATATTATACAAACTATCTGCATCTAATCTGTTCAGCCCAGACAAATCAATAGTTTCAATACCTTGAATACGGCCATTGCCTATTGTGGAGAGATCTAAAGTTAGATTATTACCAGTCAACACTAAAGTATCGCTCCCGCTACCACCATTAACACTAGCCAGTAAATGACTACTAAGAGTATTGCGACTAAATTTAGCAAGGTTATCAGCATTAATGATAATTATGTCATCACCTGCACCTGCATTAAAGACATCGGCACCACCATTGCCCACTAGAATATCATTACCTCTACCCGCAACAAACAATTCATCCTTTGTGCTACCCGTGAATGTTTCATTGCTATCATCGCCCTTAAAATCAATTGCATGGGCAATGCCACCAACGCTATTATTAACATCCGTCAAGTTAACGACCACTGTATTGGTTTTGCCAAATACTACATAAGATTTACCCGCATCTTTCCTTCCGATAGGGTCTGCTCTATTTGCACCAACAATCACATCATCTAAGCCGTCACCGTTGACATCGCCTGCCGAAGAGACTGAATAACCACTATAATCACTAGACTTCTCGCCGTTAATAACAAAGCCACCCTTGCCCACGCCAGACGCCGAATCAACATCTGATAAATTAATAGCAGTGCTACTTTTTTTGCCAAATACTACATAAGATTTGCCTGCCCATGCTCTCGCAAAAGGATCTGCTCCATATGCACCAATAATCAAATCATCTAAGCCGTCACCGTTGACATCGCCTGCTGAGGAGACCGACTGACCACTAAGATCCATAACTTTCGCACCATTGATGACAAAGCCACCCGTGTTGGATATTGAGCCAATGTCTGATAAATTAATGGCTGTGGTATTCGTTTTACCAAATACTACATAAGATTTTCCCGCATTAGATCCTCCAGTAGAATCCGCATAAAGAGCACCAACAATCAAATCATCTAAGCCGTCACCATTAACATCGCCTGCTGAGGAAACTGAATAACCACTATAATCACCCTGTTTATCGCCGTTAATAACAAAGCCACCTATACCTATGCCAGATGTAGAAGCAATGTCTGATAAATTAATAACAGCACTATTTGCTTTACCAAACACCACATAAGATTTACCAGCATTAATTTTTCCAGCAACAGACACATACTGACTACCAACAATCAAATCATCTAAACCATCACCATTAACATCGCCTGCTGAAGAAACTGACCAACCACTAAAATCGTTAGCATTTTCACCGTTTATAACAAAGCCACCCACGCCAACACCAGATACCGGATCAATGGCTGATAAATCAATGGCAGCACCACTTTTTTTGCCAAACACCACATAAGATTTACCTGCTTTTTCCTTTCCAGCCCATATGGCACCAATAATTAAATCATCCAAACCATCGCCATTGACATCGCCTGCTGAAGAGACTGACCGACCGCTAAGGTCTTCAGCTTTTGCACCGTTAATAACAAAACCACCCACGCCAACACCAGATACTGAATCAATATTCGATAAATTAACAGCAACGCCATCTGCTTTACCAAACACCACAAAAGTTTTGCCCGCAACATGTTTTCCAGCAGGGCTTCCATTAAAAACACCAACAATCAAATCATCTAAGCCATCACCATTAACATCGCCTGCTGAGGAGGCTGAATAACTGCTGGAATCGCCAGCCTTATTGCCACTAATGGCAAAACCTCCTTTATTAGATGAAAGTGCAATATTTGATAAATCAATAGTAACGCCATTCGTCTTACCAAACACCACGAAAGATTTACTTGTATGTCCTGAGTTAACAGATTTTAAAGAAGAACCAATAATCAAATCATCCAAACCATCGCCATTCACATCGCCTGCTGAGGAGACTGAATAACCACTACCACCACCAGTCTTTCCACCGTTAATCACAAAGCCTTGATTTCCAATTATTGCCTCTCTTTTGAATGTGGTTTTCATTACTCCTCCAGAAGTTAGATAAAATTTATGCTCAATTCTACTCTAAAATTATAAAATTAAGTTGATTATCTTTCTAAATCCAAAAGCAGAAATCGTTCTTTCTAATATCCCTTGATAACTACAAACCCAGTGCCACCCATCATAAGGCAAAGACTTAAAATTAGTCCATAGGAAATTTTAAAAAGTTGTTAGGGATTTTGAGACAATATAATTACACTATTTCAGAATAGCACATTAGAGTCTCAGTTATTACCTGAAATAAAGTTTAAAAGGGGTTGTCTCTAAATATTAAATAGGTTGACAAATTTTTAATGATTTTCGCTCACTTGGTTAATGGTGTATTTTGGAATTTCAATTACCAAATCAATATTGTTAACAAGTGCTTGACAGGATAGGCGAGAATCTGGGTCTAATCCCCACGCTTTATCAAGTAAATCATCTTCTGTTTCATCAGATTCTTCAATGTCATCAAAACCTTCACGCACATAAATGTGGCAGGTGGTGCAGGCATTGGACATTTCACAGGCGTGTTCAATGTCAATATCGTTGGCAAGCATTGCTTTACAAATACTAACACCCTTCTCAGTTTCAATAACAGCACCTTCTGGGCAAAGTTCTTCGTGTGGCAATATAATTATTTGTGGCATTTTCTTACTCCTGTATTAAAACCAATTTTTAATTGGAAAATTCATTAACATTATGACCTTTCATGGCTTGTGCAATACTACTGTTCATACGCATTTCTACAAACTTAGCACTGACCGCTTCAAGGTTGTCTATTTTATCTTGAATGGCTTTCTCGTTGTTGTCTTTTGCAACGCCAGCTAACTCTAATCTAGCTTGCATAATTGCGTCAACCATCGCTTTATCTAGCATTTCTGCATCTTTAGCCAGTGCTGAATCAATCGCTTCTAGTGTTCTGTCTGCTTCCACTTGTGTTTCGTGCAACTGCCTAGATTCTATATCATCTTTAGCAAATAAAATAGAGTCTTTCAGCATTTGCTCCATCTCGCTATCACTCAATCCGTAAGAGGGTTTGATTGTCACATCGGCTTTAACACCTGAAGTTTCTTCGTTGGCACTAACAGATAGCAAGCCATCAGCATCCACTTGAAATTCCACTCGAATGCGTGCATTGCCTGCAACCATGGGCGGAATACCTCTGAGTTCAAATTTTCCAAGTGAACGGCAATCTTTAACCAATTCCCGCTCACCTTGCAGCACATGCACGCTCATTGCTGTTTGCCCATCTTTAAAAGTGGTAAATTCTTGTGCTCTAGTAATAGGAATAGTAGTATTTCGATGCACCACCTTCTCTACCAAGCCACCCATGGTCTCCAAACCGAGCGACAAAGGTAACACATCCAGCAGCAACACATCCTCTTGTGATTTATTACCTGCCAATGAATTGGCTTGAATGGCAGCCCCTTTTGCCACCACTTCATCGGGATTAATAGTGCATAAAACAGGCTTGCCAAATAAATCGCCAACCATGCTTCTAACCAAAGGCATTCGAGTTGATCCACCCACCATGACAATGTCTTTAATTTCACTCATTTCAATTTCAGCATCTCTTACCGCTCGTTTAGTCAATAACAATGTGTGCTTGATTAACACCTTAGACAAAGATTCAAATTTTTCTCTGGTAATGCGATACGGTGCTTCCACGCAGTTGAATTCAGCCAACTCATGATCAGTTAAAGTTTCCTTTGCAGTGCGTGCAAACTGCTTAATTTTCTGCATTTGCACAGGGGTTAATTCACCCAGTTTTAACATTTCGACACAATCATCAATAATCAATTGGTCAAAATCATCGCCACCTAAAGTAGAATCACCACCCGTTGCCAACACTTTAAACACCCCTTTTTGAAAACTCAAAATCGAAACATCAAAAGTGCCACCCCCCAAATCATACACAGCATGAATACCCTCTTCACCTGACTCTAAGCCATAAGCAACTGCCGCCGCCGTTGGTTCATTTAATAATCTTAAGGTATTTAATCCTGCCAGCGTTGCCGCATCTTTGGTGGCTTGTCGTTGTGCATCGTTAAAATAAGCAGGCACAGTAATCACAGCACCGACTAAATCGCCACCAAGGGCTTTTTCCGCACGCTGTTTGAGCGAGGTTAAAATAGTTGATGAAATCTCTACCGCAGACAAATCACCCATAGCGGTATGAAATTGCACATTATTGCCATTTTCCACCAAGTGATATGGACAATTTTTAAAAGCCTTAACTTCTTGATAGCTCAATCCTATAAAGCGTTTAACCGATATAATTGTGTTAGTTGGGTCGGTTTTTGCATAAGGGCAAGCGTCGCAACCCACTGTGAGTTTATTGTCTTTACCACAATGCACAACTGAGGGCAAAATCGCCTTGTTGTTTTCATCTTTCAGCACCTTACTCTCGCCACTTTGCACTGTCGCCACCAAAGAATTAGTGGTACCCAAATCAATGCCAATCGCTAATTTATGTTGGTGCGGTGCAGTGATTTGACCGGGTTCTGAAATTTGTAGTAATGCCATTAGTAAATTACTCCATTAACAATGTAATTGTCAAGCCGTCATAAACAAACTGCGTCCAATTATTAAGTTCTGTATATTGCTTTAATGTTTGCTTTTTGCCTATATTTTCCACTCTAAAGATAAGTTTTGGACTGGCGTTATCAATAGAATTATCATAAATGTAACTTCTGTCGACCAAATTAATAATTTTCTGACAGTTCACAACTGATTTTTTATACCTGCTAATAATTTTTTCTATAGGAACTTGATGTCCGCCTTTTGACACTCGAAAAGCAATTCTACTGGCATTAATAGCAGGGTCTTTGGTTGCAATAAAGAATAGACGAATAAAAAAACCGTTTTCTATTGCGTTTTTAACAAATTCAACATTTCCTTGGGTTGAAAAAACCGTTTCAAAAACTAAACTTTGTTTATTCTTTATACACTCGTTACGCATTTTTTCTGCATAATTAGCAGCTTTAATAAAAGATTCTTTATCGTTCCATCCGCCAAACTTTTCTTGTGCAATATTATCAGGATTGATATGGACAGCGTCTTTTAACCAAGGGTGTGTTAACAATTGTTGGGTAATGGTAGTTTTTCCAGACCCATTCGGCCCTGCAACAATGATTAAAACAGGTTTTTTCATCTTTTTCTTGTTATGAAAAGATTTGTTCAAATTGTTTTAACTTTGTAATTAATGTTTTTGAAGGTTTTGAATCGTCAAACCATCTTATGTTACTGTTTTCGCACTGCACATTTGTGCCAATATCTTTAAATAACTTGTCCAACTCAAGCATTGACTTTTCTTTTATATCAAATTTTTGTTTCATAATAATTCATCCATTAACTGATTTGCCTGTGTGTTGAGTTGTATATAAAACTTCAATTCTCTAACCAAGTTCTTAATTTTATCAAGGCTATTTTCCTTAAAAAAGACTTGTATTTGTTCAATGTTAATCTTAATTTTACCACCGACATCTGCAATAAAATCATCCAACGCCATTTCATTTTCTTCTGCTTTTATCGCCTCTAACGACTCTCTTAACTCAATTTGACTCATCAAAAAATTCACATTCATTTGCGTGTCTTTCTCATCAAAGGCATCAATACCTTGTAACTCTAATAAATAAGTGGCGCGCAATAATGGCGACTTTAGCGTATCAAAAGCACTGTTAATCAACGAGGTATTTTGCACAGCAAGCGTTTTTTCTTTGTCGCTACCTGTGGCAAATTTATCGGGATGATGTCGTGCAATTTGCGTTTGATAAATTTGCTCTAAAGCAACTAAATCTATTGAAAAATCAGCCTCTAAAGAGAATAATTCAAAATAATTTTTCATAGTCAAGAAAACTTAATTTACACAGTGAAGGATTCACCACAACCACATTCAGCTTTGGCATTTGGATTGTTAAACTCAAACCCTTCATTAAGTCCTTCTTTGACAAAATCTACTTCAGTGCCATCTAAATAAACCAGACTTTTGGCATCAATAATAACTTTAACGCCATTGTCTTCAAAAACAGTGTCGTCATCATTTGCACTGTCAACAAATTCCATGTTATAACCTAAGCCAGAACAGCCTGTAGTTTGCACAGATAAACGAATACCGATGCCAGTGCCTCGATTGGCTAAAAAACCAACAACACGATTAGCGGCAGTATCTGTTAAAGTGATTGCCATAACTAAAACTTACGCTTTACTTCTAATGTCGTCAATGGCTGCTTTAATTGCATCTTCAGCCAACACTGAACAGTGTATTTTTACAGGAGGCAATGCCAACTCTTCGGCAATATCAACATTTTTAATTTGCGCTGCTTCGTCCAATGTTTTGCCTTTAACCCATTCTGTTAATAATGAACTTGAAGCAATTGCTGAACCACAACCATAAGTTTTAAATTTTGCCTCTTCAATCACGCCATTATCATCCACTTGAATTTGCAAACGCATCACATCGCCACAAGCGGGAGCACCCACCATACCTGTGCCAACATTTTTAGCATCCTTGTCCAAAACACCCACATTGCGTGGATTTTCATAATGATCCAATACCTTTTCACCGTATGCCATCTTCCTATCTCCTTATTAAATACTTACTGTTATTTTAACCTTGTTTGAGCCATTAACCTTGCACCTATTACACTTATTTTAATGCGCAGCCCACTCAACCTTACTTAAATCAATACCTTCTTTAAACATATCCCACAATGGCGATAAATCACGCAATTTTTCTACTTTTTCACGCACCAAAATAATGGCTTTATCAATATCTGCCTCAGTGGTATATCGCCCAATGCTAAAACGAATAGAACTGTGTGCCAATTCATCATTTAGCCCTAATGCCCGTAACACATAAGACGGCTCAAGACTGGCACTGGTGCAGGCTGACCCTGAAGATACGGCAATTTCGTTAATTGCCATCATCAGTGATTCACCTTCTACATAATTAAAACTAATGTTGAGATTACCAGGAATACGATGCACCAAATCACCATTAACTTGCACTTCTTCCATATCCACAAAACCTGCTAATAAGCGGTCTCGTAGCGCAGTAATTCGTTTATTTTCCTCAGCCATTTCAGCTTGTGCAATGGCAAATGCCTCGCCCATACCTGCGATTTGGTGCGTTGCCAGTGTGCCTGAACGCATACCACGCTCATGACCGCCACCATGCATTTGCGCCTCTAAGCGAATGCGTGGCTTACGACGCACGAACAGGGCGCCAATGCCTTTAGGGCCATAGATTTTGTGTGCTGAAAAACTCATTAAATCTACAGGTAATTCACTCACATCAATAGCCACCTTGCCAGCAGATTGTGCAGCATCAACATGGAAAAATACTTTATGCTCACGGCACAATTTGCCAATTGTCTCAATGTCTTGAATCACGCCAATTTCATTGTTCACATGCATAATAGAAACCAATATTGTCTCTTTACGAATGGCATCTTTTAATACTTGTAAATCTAACAGACCGTTTGGCATTGGGTCTAAATAGGTTATTTCAAACCCTTCTCTTTCAAGTTGACGACAAGTATCTAGCACGGCCTTATGTTCTGTTTTCAGCGTAATAATGTGATTGCCTTTTTTCTTATAAAAATGTGCCACCCCTTTAATTGCCAAATTATCTGACTCAGTTGCACCCGAAGTAAACACAATCTCCCTCGGGTCGGCACTAATTAAATCTGCCACTTGCTTTCTGGCTTTTTTAACCGCCTCATCCGCTTGCCAGCCGTAATAATGTGAATTAGAAGCAGGATTGCCAAAATCGCCATCCATAGTTAAGTATTTCATCATTATTGCAGCAACACGCTCATCAACAGGCGTGGTTGCAGAATAATCCATATATGTAGGTGTTGTCATTATTTATAATCCTTTGTTAAGATTGATATCGTGATTGTCAATTACCATTTGCAGGGTTTTGCCATTCAAAAATGTTCTAATTTGTTGGCTAACCTCACACCATAACTGATGAGAGATACATTGACGACCGTTATTGCATCCACTCATTCCTTTGCAGCGACGGAGGTCTATGTTTTCATCAACCGCTTCAATGATTTGCGTTAAGCTAATATCCTTTGCCTTGGCATCAAGTAAGTAACCGCCCCCAGGGCCGCGTACACTTTTTACCAATGCCGCCTTTCTAAGTTTGGCAAATAATTGCTCCAAATAAGACAAAGAAATATTTTGTCTTTGAGAAATAATATCTAGCGTAATGGGCTTACCCGCATTATTAGATGCCAAATCTAACATTGCTGTTACTGCATAACGACCTTTGGTGGTTAACTGCATAATTTAATATTTCCTTTAAAACTTCATATTATATATAACCAAGTATTTTAGTCAAGTTTTATTTTCAATTTCATCTAATCGCTTAAGAATAGATTTTATTGCCTCAATATTCGGGTCGTTATCATTACTCACGCCGTATGCATCAAAACTTAAATGCTCTGATTTATCACTCAACACCCTACCCGGCACACCCACCACAGTTTCATTCGCAAAAACAGGCTTGGTCACCACTGCATTTGAGCCAATTCTAACACCATCCTCAAGTGTAATCGGACCCAAAATCTTTGCACCCGCACCAATCACCACATTGTTTTTCAAGGTAGGATGACGCTTACCTTTGTCCAAAGTTGTGCCACCCAAGGTAACCCCATGATAAAGCGTGCAATCATCGCCAATTTCAGCCGTCTCGCCAATCACCACACCCATGCCATGGTCAATAAAAAATCGTCTACCAATTTTCGCCGCAGGATGAATTTCAACACCTGTTAGCCACCTTGCCAACATGGAAACAAACCTAGACAACCATTTAAGGTTCCACCCCCATAATCGATGCGACAAGCGATAAAATAACATGGCCTGAACGCCAGAATAAGTGGTTATTATTTCAAAAGTGTTTCTTGCCGATGGGTCACGCTCAAATACACTCTGAATATCTTCAATAAATTTCATCCGCATATTTTAATCTTTCTAAGCCACCTATGTGGTGGTAAATATTTCTGACGGCAATTCAACCCAAAGTAGTTGCTTTTAAGCCACCTATGTGGTGGTAAATTTTAGTATAACGCTGAGTATGCTGAAATAACAGTCTAATATTTCGTAACACCCTTAAAGCGCTTATAATTCCACAAATATTGTTCAGGTTTGGTCTTTACCAAGTTTTCAATCACCTGATTCATTTTTGCCACATCTTCCGCCAATACACCCGATTTTGACAAAACATCTACAGGCTCAATATTCAATTCATACCCCCTGCCCTTGTCTAATCGTGTCGCCCAAGTCAACAACACTTTAGCATTATTTTTTCTAGCCAACTTAACCAACAGCGTCATTGTTCTAATATTCTGCCCAAAAAAAGGTGCCAAAACACCCTTCTCTTCTCCCGGATACTGGTCAGGCAAAATAATAACCAATTGGTCATTCTTTAAAGCGCGTTGCAATTTTAAAACGCCTTTATTATTCGCTGTTACCATAAACAAATTTTGTTGTTCACGCACAGAAAGTAACAGAGCATTTTGCTTTTTATTGCTCAATTCTTTATACATACAAGTAGTCGTTCTATAAAGTGACGCCACACGCAACACAACCTCCCAACAGCCAAAATGTGGTGCTAATAAAATAATACTTTGCTCAGTTTTAAAATGCTGCTCACCCTTTATTTTAACCACATGTCTTGCGCTATGCTCAAAACTGTTAAACCAAATAAAACCAGACTCACTCAAGCTCTTACCCGTTTCAATTAAAGATTTTTTAATCAAATCTTGTTGTTGCCTTTCGTCTAAATCTGGAAAACAAATATCAATATTTTTACTAACCACAGACTTAGAGCGGTTATTCGTCAAATACAACAATCGACCCATTCCCTTACCGATAAAATGGTTAAGCCTAAGTGGCATCAAGGCAAAAAACTTAAAAACAAATTTAATCATTCACCTCATCCAGCATCGGTTTCATTGCACTTAATAGATTTTTATACAAATTAGGTGAACGCTTTTCTTCATTCAACAGCCACTGCTTAAAATGATCTCGCTCACTCGGCATACTAAAGCACGCAGGACACGAATCCGCAATCACTGGCAAATCAGCAAATTCAGCAAAATCCGCCAACTGCCGCTCACGCACATACGCCAGCGGACGAATAACACGCAAATCTTTATTGTCAATAACATAATGCGCCTTCATCGTCTGAATTTTGCCATTATGACACATTGACATCATCAAACTCTCACATAAATCATCCAAATGCTGCCCCAACGCCAGCACATTGTAACCCTCCCTACGAGCCGCTTGATACATTAAACCCCGTTTAATGCGCGCACAAAATGAACAATAAGAATCCCCTTTCATACTTTTTTTAGCCTGTGCCAAAATAGGAAATTCTTCAAAAAAATAAGGCACCTCAAACCGCTCAAAAAACCCTGCCAACGCCTGTGGCTCAAACCCTTCAACCTGTGGATCAATCGTTACTACTCCTAACTCAAATTTCACAGGTGAATGCGCTTGAAAATGACGCAAAATATGAAATAAACTCAATGAATCCTTACCCCCCGACACCGCCAACAAAACTTTATCTCCCGCCCTAATCATCCCAAAATCAGCAATCGCTCTGCCAACTGGTTTAAGTAATAATTTTGGTATTTTTCTTATCATAATTTATCCAATGGCGAAACCACACTTTACTTATCTTGCCTTAAAACATGCGTATAAATCATCGTAGTTTGCAAATCACCATGCCCAAGCAAGCCCTGAATAGTGCGAATATCTGCCCATTTGCAATAGATGCGTGACAAATGAATATCGAAAAGCATGTGCCGAGACTTTTTTATGGATGTTTCTACACTTCTCAACAGCCACTTTAGTCGCCTTATTCACTGCTGACTGGTCAACACGATAGCGGTGTTCAACATTCGTGCGTGGGTCAATGGCCATATTCCTGCCAGCAAACACATACTGCCAACCAAACTTTTTATCTATATTCAGGTATTTTTTAACCAAAGCATTAAACGCTTGATTTTGAGTGCCGACAGCAACATTTTGTTTTACTGCTAAATCCGTTAAAAAACCCTCAACTTTATTTTCAGAATCTTCAAATAACTCTTGCTTATCTTGCATTTTAGAAAATTTAATAAAACGCTTTACCCAATCGCAACAACCATTTTCAGTTTTATAAGCATAACGCATTCGTTGCATTTTTTCACACATTTTCTGAATGATTGATTTTTTATCTGTTATCA